>JARBTX010000076.1 GCA_029239975.1 Anaerocolumna sp. | reverse complement strand
CCATCCTATACATCAGATATTGTAGACGTTGGAATACAACAAGGAGGTGTGGAAAACGCTGCACCTAAGGTAATTAGAGAGAGTCAAATGAAAAATCTACTATTTATGATGGATGATACTAGCAGTAGTTTTGTTTTAGAAAATTATAAACTTATTACAACGGGTAATTCCAATAATGACATTGCTTCAGATAAATATGAAAGTTATATAAAAAAATACCCTGTGTTAGCAGATGAAAATATTTATCTTTTAAACACAGATGATGAAGATAAAATTAACGAAATAAGCAATGTTATGAAAGATGTACTTTTACTAGTAAGTACATTATCAACAGATTCAGAACAAACAAAACCATTAAAAGAACAATTATTAACACAAATGCCAGCAGAAATGGCAGATTCTACATTACTTGAAATAGTTACATTATTACCAAAAGAACAAGCGGATGTAATTATTGACTCTATAAAAGAAAAGTTATCTTCTATGCCAGAAACTATAAAAGAGCAAGGTGCGATAGCGGCAGTAAAAGCAGAATACCAAGCAGTTGGTATGGATATTGAAAAGATACAAAGAGATTACATTATTTTAGCAGGTTCTAAAATGTTAGGTTTAGCGTTACTTGCAATGATAATTACCATAGCGGTAGGTTTCATATCTGCTAGGGTAGCAGCAGGTCTTTCAAGAGATTTAAGAAGTAATGTATTTAACACAGTAGTAGGATTTTCTAATACGGAATTTGATAAGTTCTCTACGGCTTCTTTAATAACAAGAAGTACTAATGATATTCAACAAGTTCAGATGACAGTTGTAATGTTAATGAGAATGGTATTTTATGCACCAATCTTAGCAATTGGTGGTGTTATTAAAGTTCTTAATACTAACACTTCTATGGCATGGATTATAGCTGTTGGTGTTGCTATGCTATTAACTTTAGTTGGTACTTTATTTACCATTGCAATGCCTAAATTTAAACTAATGCAAAAATTAGTTGACCGATTAAATCTTGTAACTCGTGAGATTTTAACAGGCTTATCTGTAATTCGTGCATTCAGCAAAGAAAAACAAGAAGAACAAAGATTTGATGTTGCCAATAAAGATTTAACAAAAACAAGTCTTTTTGTTAACCGTACTATGACATTTATGTTCCCAATTATGATGTTAATTATGAATGGTATTACAGTAATGATTATATGGTTTGGCGGTAAAGGAATCGATAATGGAAACATGCAAGTTGGTGACTTAATGGCATTTATTCAATATACAATGCAAATTATTATGTCCTTCTTAATGCTTTCTTTTGTTTCTATTATGTTACCAAGAGCTTCCGTAGCTGCAAATCGTATTGTAGAAGTTATTGATACCAAATCTACTATACATGACCCTGAAAAGACAGAAGCTTTCGTTTCAAGTAAAAAAGGTTATGTTGAATTTGAAAATGTTTCTTTCCGTTATCCAAAAGCAGATGATGATGTATTATCCGGTATTACATTTACAGCAAAACCAGGTGAAACAACTGCAATAATTGGTAGTACAGGTAGTGGTAAATCTACCTTAGTTCACTTAATACCAAGATTCTTTGATGTGACAGAAGGAAGTATTAAAGTAGATGGTGTAGATATAAGAAAAATAACACAACATGATTTAAGAGATAAATTAGGTTTTGTTCCACAAAAGGGTGTTTTATTCTCTGGAACAATAGACTCTAACGTAAGATATGGAAAACAAGATGCAACAACAGAAGATATTCTTAGAGCTGCTAGAATATCACAAGCTTTGGATTTCATTGAAGAAAAGCCTGAGAAATTTGAGACAAATATATCTCAAGGTGGAACCAATGTATCTGGCGGACAAAAGCAAAGATTATCCATAGCAAGAGCAATAGCAAAAGATCCTGAGATTTATATATTCGATGATAGTTTTTCAGCACTAGATTATAAAACAGATGTAACACTTAGAAAAGCACTCAAAACAGAAATAGGTGAAAGTACAGTAATCATAGTTGCACAAAGAATCAGTACCATCATTCACGCAGATCAAATCATTGTATTAGATGATGGTAAGATTGTAGGAAAAGGTACTCATAGTGAACTTATGAACAACTGTGATGTATATAATCAGATTGCAATGTCACAACTTTCTAAGGAGGAACTAGCACATGAGTAATGAAAACAACGCGCGTCCTAGAAGAAGAGGTCCTATGGGAGGTGGCCCAATGGGTGGCCCTATGGGAATGGGTGGAGAAAAAGCAAAAGATTTTAAAGGCTCCGTAAGTAAATTAGCAAAATATATTGGTAAATATAAAGTGAGATTACTGTTAGTAGTAATTTTTGCGATAGGTAGTACCGTTTTTAGTATTGTTGGACCTAAGATTTTAGGTAATGTAACAACAGATTTATTTGAAGGTTTAGTGAAAAAGATACAAGGTACTGGCGGTATTGATTTTGATAGCATCGGCAAGATATTATTAATGTTGTTAGGTCTTTATGGAATTAGTGCAATTTTTTCCTTTATTCAAGGTTATATCATGACTGACATATCACAAAAAGTTACGTATCAGTTCAGAAAAGAAATCTCTGAAAAGATTCACCGTATGCCTATGAATTATTTTGAAACAAGAACGAATGGCGAGGTATTATCTAGAGTTACAAATGATGTTGATACATTAAGTAACAGTTTAAATCAAAGTATCACACAAATTATTACATCAACAGCTACATTAATTGGTATTCTTTACATGATGTTATCCATAAGTGGTTTAATGACCTTAGTCGCAATACTAACACTTCCGATATCAACAGTATTAATTGGTTTAATGGTTAAATTCTCACAAAAATTCTTTAAATCACAACAAGAATATCTTGGTCATGTAAATGGTCAGGTAGAAGAAGTATATGGTGGTCATAATATCGTTAAAGTATTTAATGGTGAGAAAAAAGTAGTTGAAGATTTTAATCGTGATAACGACAAATTATATGAATCTGCATGGAAATCACAATTTATTTCTGGTATGATGCACCCAATCATGTCTTTTGTTGGTAACATCGGATATGTAGCAGTATCCATTTTAGGTGGATATTTAGTAGTTAACAACTCAATTAAAGTTGGTGATATTCAATCCTTTATCCAATATGTTAGAAATTTTAATCAACCGATAGCTCAACTTGCTCAAGTATCCAGCCAGTTACAACAAACAGCTGCAGCAGCAGAGAGAGTATTTGAATTCTTAGGTGAAGACGAGGAAGATCAAACAGTAGAAAACCCTGTTAAAGTAGATTACCTTAATAGTAATGTAGAATTTAAGCATGTTAAATTTGGTTATAACCCAGATAAGATCATTATTAATGACTTCTCAGCAAAAATAAGACCAGGTCAAAAGATTGCAATTGTAGGTCCTACTGGTGCAGGTAAAACAACTATGGTTAAGTTATTAATGCGTTTTTACGATGTAAATTCTGGTGAAATCTTAATCGATGGTCATAACATAAAAGATTTTAATCGAAGTGAATTACGTCAGATGTTTGGTATGGTATTACAAGATACTTGGTTATTTAACGGTTCTATTATGGAAAATATTCGTTATGGTAAATCAGATGCAACCGATGAAGAAGTAATAGCAGCAGCAAAAGCAGCACATGCTCATCATTTCATATCAACTTTACCAGATGGATATAACATGGAATTAAATGAAGAAGCAAGTAACGTATCACAAGGTCAAAAACAGTTACTTACCATTGCAAGAGCAATTTTAGCTGATCCTAAGATTTTAATCCTAGATGAAGCAACAAGTTCTGTTGATACAAGAACTGAAGTTAGAATTCAAAAAGCTATGGATAACTTAATGAAGGGCAGAACAAGTTTTATCATTGCCCATAGATTGTCAACGATTCGTGATGCAGACTTAATTTTGGTTATGAAAGATGGAGATATTGTAGAGCAAGGAAATCATGAAGAATTATTAAAAGAAAATGGTTTCTATGCAAGTCTTTATAATTCACAATTTGAGCAGACTGCTTAATAGAATTTTGAAGGCTATAGGAAAAAGACATGTTTAATGAAAAAAGTCGTAACTAATAAAAAAGTCATGTCTAATGAAAAAGTCATGTCTTAGAAAAAAATGGTGCCATATGAAAGAATAACGGATTCATTTTTAGTTTGACATATCAAGCTACATTATATATTACAAAGAACAGCACATGTAAATCACATGTGCTGTCTTGCTACATAAATCAAGTTAAAATATATTTATTTTTGAAATGAATTCCAAAATGCACCGTTAGTATCTATCATATCATTTATTTCATCAAATGGAATCTCAAATTCAGGGAATCCTGCCGCATAAGCTGCAATTTCATATGGATAGAAATAAATAATAAGGGAATTATCTGTTACAGTAAAGAACTGATTATCATTAATTGTTTCGAAGGAATCTACAAATATCATAGAATTTGGGTCTTCGGCTGCTTTATTTATTTTTTCTAGAATGATATCATTTAGTTTTGTTACATAATCGCTATCTTTTTTGAATAAATCATCTAAGGAATAAAAATCACCAGTATTTATATCAATATGATAATAGTCTTTAATTGGCATTCCATGTGCGGCACCAAAGTTATAATCATATCCAGAGCGTTTAATAATCAGCAAATTATTTTTTAATTCTGCTGTAAAGGTATCTTCTACGGATAAATATTCTTCTTCTTTTAAATCTTTTCTATTATCAACGAATATCTGTTTTAATTGATCATTTATTTTACTTTCTACAGCGTCATCTTGTAATCCATCAACCACAGGATAATATACCAATACATATTTATTAGGTTTTAGTTTCACTGATTGAATTTTTATATCAGAAGATAATAACCTTGTGGTATCATTTTGCCATAATATCTTATTATCAGGTGTTAAGTATAATAAATCTTTGTCTATATCAGCTTTAATCATATCATCTAAAAGTATTAATGTACCTCTACCATCAAGCTTAGGCATGTTGGTTGCTACCTTACCATCTAAACCAATAAAATAAGTACTAGTGCTATCAGTAGCAGAAGCATATCCGTTGTTAAAAGTGGTTAAATCATAATAGATATATTCTGTAATTTGTTTTCCTGTTTTATCAAAAATTGCAGAAGGACTGGAATCTGGGGTGGTATATGGATCAGTTGATACTTCTTTTACACCAAATAAATCATTACCTAGATAAGTAATTTCTCTATAGTTTGGTTCCAAAATTGTTTCACCATTTACTTTAATAACACCTACGTTCATAGTGTTAGCATCAGAATAAATAACGTAGCCATCTTTGTAATCAATTACGAAACTAACGTTATCTCCTAAGTCGATACTTTCTACTGTAGTACCCTTCATGTCAATTAATTCATATTTTCCTGATTCAGTTAAAACGAAAGCTTTGCCGTTATCATCAAAGTCTGTAGCTATGTTATACTTAGGTTCAACTATTATATTACCATTGATATCAATATAACCTTTTTTATAGGTTTCTTTATCACTTATAATTGCTACTTGGTTATGAAAAGCTTCAACATCATAATCTTTATCAAATATAACATTACCTGATAAATCAATAACTTTATCTGTAAAATTTCCATTTTCTAAATTGGATACCACAGCACGTTCATCAGAAAAATCAGTTGCAAAGGAAAACACAGGTTCAATTACAAAAGATCCAGTTTTATCAATAAACCCATATTTCTTTTCACCAGCAATTATTTTATAGGCTGGGTATAAAGTACTGATCACAGGTTGTTGATTATCTTCTGTGGTGTCAGAATCAAGTGGTGTAGTAGTTGGTTCTGTAATAGCTTCTGGTGTTCCCGTAATATTGGTTGATGTCTGATTCGTATTTTTACCAGTACATCCTCCTAACATGCTAATGGATAAAACGATTAGCGCAGTTGCAATAATTTTTTTCATATCATTTTCCTCCTAGAGTAACATATTATGCTATTTACATTTTATGTGTTTTCATTTCAGACGTTTATATTTCAGATGTTTATATTTCATACATTTATGCTTCAGACGTTTATATTTTAGACGTTTAAATTTTAAGCGTTTATATAAATATTTCAAAAACATTTAAGTTGAATATCATACGTAAAAGTGATAGCATTATTAAATCTTTATTATTATAACAACTGAGATTTTATTTATCAAATTAACAATGTATGACACTTTTTATTATTTCATTAAGTATATTACTTATTTATTACAGAATAATGAAACATTAAGATAGAAAAACAACATTAGGTTTTATTGTTAGAAGTTGCTTATATGATTACAGCTGTGGTAAAATATTGGGAATTAATTTTTTTTGCTAAGAATAATCATTAAAAATAAAAAATTACTTGTTAATAAATAGAGGGGGAAACATATGAGTTTTAGTGAATTGGCTGAGTCAAGAAGATGTATCAGAAGTTACATTAAGAAAGAAATTTCAGATGAAATACTAAATAAGCTATTAGAGGCAGGACGCTATGCACCAAGTGCAGGTAATTGTCAGCCATGGCATTTTTATGTTATAAAAGATAAAACAATAAGGGAAGAGATTATAACCAAAGTCTATCCTGCTAAGTGGGTTATGGAGGCTCCAGTTCTAATCGTTGTATGTGCAATCCCTAGTGAATCAGAACGACGCTATTCTAGCAGGGGTAAAGATCTTTATTGTATACAAGATACAGCAGCAGCTATTCAAAATATTTTATTATGTGCAGAAGATAATGGCTTAGGAGCTTGTTGGATTGGTGCATTTTCTGAAAATGAATTATCAGAAGTTTTAAAATTAGATGAAAGTAAACGACCAATAGCTATCATACCTGTTGGATATACCGAAAATAAACCGTTAAAAACAAAACGTAAACCGTTGAATGAGGTTGTTACAATTTTAGGAGATAATGAAAATAGTACAGATTTGAATTCAATGAATAATGATAATACAAGAAGTTTTATGCATTGTGACATGAGTGGTATACTATTTGAAGATGTTAACTTAGGTGATAGTACTTTTACCAACATCAATATGAGTAATATACATATCTCAGATGTTAACTTATCAGAGAGTACTATACACCTTAGTAATTTAAGTAACATGAAAATAACAGATTCTCTTATTGATGGTTTAAGTATAAATGGGATAGATATAAACGAGCTATTGAAGAAATCATAATAATGAAACCGAAGAAAGGAATAAAATGAAATTCATTTTAATATTTGGGCCACAAGCAGTAGGGAAGATGACAGTTGGACAAGAATTAGAAAAAATTACAGATTTAAAGTTATTTCATAACCATATGACAATTGAGTTAGTAGCACCATTTTTTAGTTATGGAACAGATGCTGGTAAAAGATTAGTTCATTTATTTCGTCATGAAATATTTGAAGAAGTGTCAAAAAGTGATTTATATGGTTTAATGTTTACCTTTGTATGGGCATTTGATGCTAGGGAAGATTGGGATTATGTTGAAAATATATGTAATATTTTTGAGTCAAAAGGTGGAAGCATATATTTTGTGGAATTGGAAGCTAATTTAGATAAACGACTAGAACGAAACAAAAGTCCACATCGATTGATGCACAAACCTACAAAGAGAAATCTTGAGTTTTCAGAACGTGATTTAAGAAAAACAATGGAGAAGTACAGGCTAAATTCATATGACGGTGAAATTCAAAGAGAGAATTATATAAGAATTGATAATACCAATTTATCACCAGAAGAAGTGTCAAGGATGATTAAAGAAAGATTTGATTTGTAATACAAGAAAGTTGAGTAATTATAAAAGGGGCATGGTTTATAATAAAGATAAGCTGAGTTAATATATAAGCGGCATGATTTTATAATAAAAGTAAGCTGAGTTAATGTATAAGGGGTTTATAATAAAGGTAATTTGATGTAATTATTAAGATGGATTCTTTATAGCCTGGAATCGTGTCTATATTATAACTGGAATGTAGTAGATTATGGAGAATTATGTTCTATTTATGAAGAAAAATCAAGACATGGCTGGCATCTTTCTGATATAACCAACAAAGGTAATGTTTTTACAAAGGGAGAACCGAAAGAATACATCTATCAAGCAAATTTTATTGTTCATACAGAGAAAGAGAATAAAGAAGAAGTGTTCTTAGAGAGATTTAAGGATAAAGAATGGGAATTAGCTGCAAAGTTTCGTTCTTTTGGGGGGACCTGGTATTTTCTTCGTAAAGTAAAAAATGATAACCAACCGGAATCTATTTTTATTGATGATAATAGTAAATTAGACTATTATAAAAGAATTCGGCAATCAACGAAAGCCTTTTTACTGTTTGAATTATGTTTCTCATCGCTACTTTTTGTAACGAATGTTATTAATATTATAAATGTAGCCTCTCATAATAAGGCGTTCACAGGCTTATTATTTGCAGTAATTACACTAAGCTCCATCGGTCTCATTGTATTACTAGGCGTTTGTTTTATGGTTTGGTCTAGATATTTTAAAGCAACGATATTGGTAAAGAAGCTAGAAGAAAACATTAGTAAAAAATAGGAAAAAGAGAAGGAAACGTACAAAGGAGAAAATCAATGATAACCTTAAGATCAATGACAACAGCATATTTACAAAATGAAAATGATTTTTTATTAATGAAGAGAGCTGCTAATCGTAAGTTTGCTCCAGGTATTTGGGCTGGTGTAGGAGGACACATTGAAAAAGAAGAAATAAATCAACCAGGGGATGCATGTCTTCGTGAAATATATGAAGAAACAGGAATTCCAGCAGAAATGATTGATGATTTGCAATTAAGATACATAATACTTCGTAGAAGTAAAGACGAGATAAGGCTACAGTATGTATATTTTGGCAAGACAAATACTAGACAAGTAATTGATACAGATGAAGGGGAATTGTTCTGGATACCGAAAGATAAATTATTAGATAGAGAATTATCGGCTACAACGAAAGAGACGTTAAGGCATTATAGTCAACTTGGTGAAAAAATGAGTGACGTTTTAGTTGGTACGGTAAGTGCAGAAAAAAATATCCCAATCGTTTACTGGAGTCCAGTACAAGATTGGGAAGGGATGATATAAAGGTCTTGTCATATATTGATTACTATTATTCAAACAATCGATATTTCATTAATTGTATATATAAAATTGCTTGAACCATTATATATAATATGATTAATAATATAGGTTTCATTAATACACCATAGGACAAATGTTCCATTTGTCCTAATACCCCTGCAGCGTGGTTAAGTGGAGGTAAAATCCATGTTATAAAATGCATAATGGGTTGCTTATCTTCAATAGAATCTTTAACAATTGTAGTTATTCCAATTAAAGCAATATAACAGACAGCTAATTTTCGATTTGAAATAATACGTTCATTTAAGAAAAGCCCTATTAAACTACCAACACATCCAAATAGAAAATGAAATAGAAGTGAGATTAGAATATCGTTTGGTTCAACTGGGCGATCAAATAAGTGGTTATTATTAATCACATTTGTGATAAGAGGATAACTTAAACAAATGAGTGTAGCAACGAAACAGATAAGAAACATAAATAATATTTTACTTAACCAAATATTTGATTTTTTCTTAACTCTTAAATATACAACTTGCTCAGTCGCTGTTATTTTTACATCATTATATGTATATCCAATCCACATCATTATTAAGTATAACCATAGAGATGACAAACTAAAACTAGATAGGATGGACAAAGGTGCAATACTATAGGAAGCTGCTAAAAAACCTAATAAGGCAATGAGTGGTCCTATAAATTTATTAGATTTTATATATTTATGAAATTCAAAATTTAATAAAGCTAAAATCATAATATACCTCCATAATCTATATTTCTTCATATTTTATTAAAGTAAATCCAGCCTTTAACATGTTCAATAAGATTTCCTGACTGTCACCTTTGTTTACAATAATTTGAATGTTATCCTTATTCTCTATTACCATAATATCATGTTTTTCTTCGTAAGCTTTAAGGATTGTAGATTCCGATGATTGTTTACGAAAACTCATCATGTGCTTATTAGTGTTTCGCTTATTGTTTGTATCCATTACTTCAACGAATGTTCTTTGATTTATTTTATATACTCGATCTGCCAATTGATCAATCAATAATTGTTCATGACATGACATAAGAATCGTTACTTGCTGTTTTTTATATAATAGCATTTTAGTTATAAAATTCTTTTGTGACATATAATCTTGTCCAGATAAAGGTTCATCTAATAATAAAATATCCGGTTTTACTAACAGAGCTTGTAGAACAGCAACTTTTTGTAAAGTACCTTTTGATAAATATTTCATTGGGGTCTTTAACATATCATCAAGATAAAAAAGAGAATATAATTCTTTTGTAATCATTTGAATTTCATCGCTTGATAAACCATCAATTTTACCTATGTAATATAAGTATTCAGGAATAAGCATATTAATTTTATCAAAACGATCTGGGATATAAGAGATTTTTAAATTCTTATCTACTATAATTTCTCCGTTTGTTGCTTTCATTAAGCCAGCAATTATCTTTAACATGGTACTTTTACCAGAACCGTTTTCACCAGTGAAAGCAACTGTTTCCCCTTTTTTAAAATCTAGGTTAATATGATCCAATATTATTTTGGAGTTGAATTTTTTAGTTAAATCCTTAACTTTAATAATGGAATCTTGCATATCAGAGTTTTATCGATGATAAATAAGTCATCGAATCCTTTCATAGAAGTTGGGTGTTACTAAAAATCTTTTATTAAAACAGATGCATTATTAATTACATTTTATATTACCATTTTATTCTAGTATCATACTTCAAAATAGGATTAAAGTAAAGAATTGAAATCTAGTGCATTATCAACTATAAAAAAATGTTGTCCCAGATATTGTTAAATGATATAATTAAGACATTATAAATGAGTAGGGAGATATCGTATGGAAAAGAAAAAAATATCATTATTACCTTTAGTTTGCTTATTACTTGGAATTATTATTGGATTTTTAATGTCACCGATGAAAAATGGTATAGGAAATAATTCTGGTAATAATTGTGGAAATCACAATCATTACTATAAGGAAGAAGATAATAATGAGAGTAATACAGAGAAACAATCTGAAGAATAAAAGAAGAGTAAGAAAAAATAACGATTTAAAGAGATGTTAAAGAATGAAAAGGCAAAGAAATAAAAAGTAATAAAATAAAAAATGAAATAAAACGTCAAGATAAACAACAAATTAAAATATATAAATTAAATACTGCAATTCTTTGCAGAAATAATAAAACTTATTCCTATAAAAGAATGCAGTATTTTTTGTTTGTTATAGTATTTTAATTAGTCTCTTTTATAAATTCTCATTTTTTAGTGCATCAATAATATTATCTTTTCTAATTTTATGAATCGAAAAAATACTGGTACTTCCTACAAGGATAAATACACCTAAAAATGAATACAGTATACTATTCCAAGGTAAGAAAAACGTAAAGTCAAAATTACGGCTAAGTGCTTTGTACACTAGAAATATTACAATAAAACTAATAGGTAATCCATATAACAATGCTTTTATACCGTAAAATAAACTCTCAAAACGAATCATACGTTCAAAACCGCGTGGTGTAATTCCAAAGGATTTTAACATTGCAAATTCTCTTTTTCTCATTTGAACTCCAGTTGAAATTGTGTTAATAATATTAGCAGTACAAATTACTGCGATTAATGCTACAAAACCATATAAGAATATGGAAAATATTATGGAAAGTCGTTGTTGCTGCTGTCTTTGGTTTACAACATTATAGATATAGCTATCGATATCATAGTAGTTACTTTTTACACCTTCAATCTCTTTTTCTAGATCATTTGCATTATCTGTTTTATAATAAACATGATAAGAGTTGTATAAAGCATAATCTTTTTCTTGTTTTAGTTGATTGAATAAAGTGTTAATACTTTGCTCTGATACTATAACTGTAATTTCTGAAATGGTTTCTTGATATGAATTCATGCAGATTGGTAATTCGTCAGTCATTACAGCAATTTCTATTTCATTAGAAATCATATTACCATTATCATCATATAAGTAAAATGGTAAAAAGTTTCCTGCTTCAATCGATAGTTGTTCCACAGTAGTATATTTGTGTCCTTCTTTTAGGTTAAATTTATTAACCAAAATACCTTTTATGGCATCTGTTTTTAATTGTTCAAAGGAAATCCCTACTGCATCTGCGTATTGTTTTAAAGCAGTATCGTCCATAGATACAAGACTTACCCCCATGGGATATTTACCTTCAAATAAGTTTACACGTGTTCTTACATCAAGGCTTACTTTATCTTTATCTAAATCTGTAAATGCATATAATTGTTCTGATACAGTACTAATATTTGCATTTTTTAAAGGAGTAATTTCATCAATAAACTCTTTTATATATTCTTTATTATCCCCATCTACCGTAACAGCTAAATCATAAGGAATTGGTGCTTGCGCCATATTAAATGATTTATTTAAAAATACGGAGAAACTAGAAGCAGTTAAAAATAAAATAATGCTTATAATCATTGAGAGAAGAGTAGCATAATACCTATGTTTACTACGTTTTATATTTTTAAGTCCTAATTCTGCTTCAAATCCAAACAATTTTTTAGTCAATTTTAAAGTTCTAATATTTTTTGGTTGAATATTAATGTCTTGAGATTGACGTATTGCATCGATTGGTGATATCTTAGAAGCACGTTTGGCTGGATACCAAGCTGATATAAATAAAACGAGGATAGAAAAAAGGATGGACCCAATAAAACCTTCTTTTGAAATAATAAGTCTAAGACGTTCTGTTACATGAAAGACTTTCATAACAATAGGGTTCATTAACCAAAAAGTAAGTCCAATTCCCAGATAACCACAAACCAAACCGATTGGTATAGCAATACTGCCTATTATGAGACCTTCAAATAAAACAGAATTTCTTTTCTGTTGTTTCGTTGCACCTACACTTGCTAACATACCCAGTGTTTTACTACGTTCTGAAAGAGAAATAGCAAATGCATTATAGATAAGTGAAACAGAACCAATTAATATGATTACACCAACAATTAAAGTTGCTATTTGTAGCGTTACGATAAAATAATCATCACTTGATATTCCATAATACAATAGTAATTCAGAATTATATTCTGGTTTTTCTATATTTACCTTACTAGCTAGTTTTTTCGATGTTTTATAAATTTCTTTATCTATTTCATTAAATTCAGAATACACATCATACTGTTCATTTGAATTGATACTTGACAATTCAAGTCCACTAAAAATGGGAAAACCAGCTCTAGAGAGATAATCTATATTGGACGCATCCACAATTCCGGTAATGGTATATTCTTTTTGTTCTGTTTTATGAAATAACTCTCCGTTGTTATATTTATCGTTTTTTTCTAAAGTAATAATTTCATTATTTTCTGTGATGGTACGATAACCTAAATCAAATGTTACTTTATCACCAATTTTATAGTCCATACCAGCTACATCTAATAGTTTGGTTGAGATTACTATTTCGTCCTTGGTTTTTGGATAATTGCCGTTGGTTAAAGGAAGGGCGGATAACTTGAAATTATTCGCTTCTGTAATATATACATAAGGCCTTTGACTACTTTTCGAGTTTGGAAGTTCACCAAAACCTACAGTATGGCTTATCATGTTATCTTTTACATCCTTAGAACTAGTTATTTTAGTTATGTCAGAACCGTTAACATTAGGAAAAGCTACATGCCAATTACCGGTATGGCTGGCTGTACTACGTTGCAACATATTAAGAAACGATACGGAGATAGATGAAGCAGCTGCAATCATCGCTACTGATATGATTACTCCAACAATGGTAACAATGGTTCGATTTTTGTTTTTCATCATATACTTAAGGGTCAATTTATTCACTATATTCATCTACGTATCACCTCATCTCTAGTAATACGACCGTCTTCAATGGCAATAATTCTGTCGGCTTGAAGAGCAATACTTTCATCATGAGTAATCACTAGTAGTGTTTGATTAAAGGTTTGATGGAAGTACTTTAGTAATTGTATAATTTCTGCACTATTTTTAGTATCAAGGTTACCCGTAGGTTCATCTGCTAAGATGATGGCGGGACTTCCAATTAAAGCACGACCTATAGAAACTCGTTGCTGTTGCCCGCCGGATAATTGATTTGGTAGATGACCTAACCGCTCCGTTAATCCTAAAACTTGTACGATTTGATTAAAATTAGTTTCATCTACCTGCCTATGATCTAATAGTAAAGGGAGAGTGATATTTTCTGTCACATTTAATACAGGAATCAGATTATAAAATTGATAGATTAAACCGATTTGCCTTCTTCGAAATATTGCCAGTGCTGTTTCATTCATGGAGTAAATGTCCGTATTATCAACGATAACTTTTCCACTGGTTGGTACATCTACACCACCAAGAATATGAAGTAAAGTTGATTTTCCAGAGCCAGATGGTCCAACAATAGCAACAAATTCTCCTTTATTAACCGTAAAAGATATATTATCTAGAGCCTTCACAATGGTTTCACCGCTGCCATATGTTTTTGATAAATTTTCTACACTTAGAATTTGCATGAAAGTCCTCCTATTAAGGGTTATATTATTTGATAAATTTTAGTTGCATTTTTAATGAATCAGCAACTTTAATAAGAGTATAGATGCCCAACATGACGATACGGTGACATGGATTCTTACAATTTAGTCACCAAAGGTAAAATCTAAGAAACCATTTGACGATAAAATTTTATAATAAATTTTGTTCCTATTGTTAAATTTGGATCGATTGTTATGGTTGCATTTTGACTTGTTAAGATTGACTTTGACATAGCAAGGCCAATACCGATACTATCTGGTCCAGCATTTTTTCCTTTGTAAAAGCGTTCAAATATATACGGTTTATCATCGTTTGCGATTCCTTCCCCGTTATCAGTTATAGTAAGCTCTGTATATAAAGTGTTTTGTATGCTAGAAATTTGTATCACACCACCATTTTTCGTGTGCTCGATACAATTTTTAATAATATTAAGAATTGCTTCTATAGTCCAATTGTTATCAGCGGTGATAACACAATTGTCAGGGCAGTTAATATTTATAGTAATTTCTTTTAATTCAGCAGGTATCAACAATGGCTCAATCGCTTTACTTATTAAATTATTTAAAATGACATTATCTTTTTTAAAAGTGACAGCTTTTGCATCTATTTTAGATAATTTTAAAAGAGATGTAACTAACCATTCAATTCGCTTTAACTGATTGGTTATGTTGCTTAAGAATTCATCTTTCTTCTCATCTGGCAGGTTTGGATCTGTTAATAAGTCCGTCATTACATACATGGATGTTAAGGGAGTTTTTAACTGGTGTGAGATATTAGAGAGTGTTTCTGCTAGATATTTTTTATCTTTACGTAGAAGCTCAGACTGTTCCGTTAGGGTAAGAGTTACTTTATAGATATCATTTTTTAAGATACTTAGTTCTCCTTCTGAATTGTCTCTGATATCCATGTGTTTTGAACCTGCATAAACACTTGCTAAATAATCGGATAATTCTTTAATGTCTTGATATCTACGTTTAGTAAAAATAAGAAAGGTAATAAATAATAAAAGGAGTAAAAAAAACGTAATAATACCCGCTAGTAAGTGTATCATACTAATAATGGTTATTCCTATAATGCCTAAAATGAAACAAATCATATACAGAAGTTTAACTTCTTTATTTCTTATCATGTTTATCACCCATTCTATACCCTAAACCTCTCACAGTGATTAGGAGCTTAGGATTCTGGCTATCATCTTCTAGTTTTTCACGTAATCTTTTAATATAAACACTTAGAGTATTATCATTTATAAAACTACCATCAACATCCCATATTCCTTCTAACAATTGATTTCTGGTTAGTACTTGTCCTATATGATTTACAAATGTAAGTAATAATCGATATTCCAAGGAAGTTAAAAATACTTCCTCTCCATCTTTAAATACTTTTGCCTGTTTAGTATTAATTGTTATGTTATCAATACTAACAGTATCAAGGCTGTATTCTGTTTTTTGATAATGCCTTAGTGCTACATGAATACGACTGATTAGTTCACGAATTCGAAATGGTTTTGTAATATAGTCATCTGCACCCATATCTAAGCCCATAACGACATTTACTTCATCATCACAAGCAGTCAAGAATATTACAGGAGCGTTTACCGATTTCTTAATAAGTTTACAAATGTCGTATCCACTTCCATCTGGCAGTGATAAATCTAAAATATACAAATCAAATTCATTCAATCGTTTTTGTTTGGCATCTTTTATAGTATTACAGGTGGTGACAGTAAAACCCTCGCTTTGAAGGGAATACTCTAATCCAGTTGCAATTGTTTTATCGTCTTCTACAAGTAAGATATTCATATTAATCCTCCATGCTTCTAAAACACTGGGAATCTCAGTGTTAACATAATATTTGTACTTGAATAGTAAAACATTTCACGTGAGAAAATCTTGATGTTTCACATTACTTACATCTACATTATTATAGAATTGGCATATTCTAGAACTTTAGTATATTTCTAGATTCTAAAAATAGCAAGTAGGAATGGTTTATAATAACAATGATTTTAATAGTAACATGACTATATAAATAATATAATGTAATTTGATTCGATAAATATAAAAATAGATTGACAATATTTAAATTGAATTGTATAATAAAACCACTTAAGTAAATAAAAGGAAAAGGCAGCCTTAATAAGGGAGAATTATGCTAACAGTAGAAATTATAAATAAAATCATGAAAGATGCAATTGGGATTAAAAGTGGTGATATTGTCTTACTGCAATTTTGGGGAGATGATAGTGATAGAGACTTGCTCCATGAATTTAGCAATGTAGTGGCATCTCTTGGTGGTTCACCCATTGAATTACAACATTCTAAAGAAACTTATGTAAAGTTATTTAACAACATGGAACCAGGATGTTTTAATGAAACGTTTTTTAAGATATTTGATCCTGTAGATATTGTAATCGATATTTGCATGTATCAGCCAGTGACACCATCAAGTGATTTTCCAAAAGAACATATGAATATGTACCGAGTTTATATGAGAACTTTATTTCAAACATTAGTTCAGAAAAAAAAGCTGATTCAGTTAAGGGTACCTACAAAAGAGAATGCGGCAGAATCTGGCTTAAGCTATGAAATTTATAAAGAGTCCATGTTAAAGGCATATGACATTGATTATACTAGGTTACAAAATACATGCACGGATCTAGTTCATAGAATCAGTAGTAAAAATAATATTAAGATTAAAACAGACCAAGATTTTGTTTTAAACTTATCTATTAAGAATCGTCCATGGAATATGGATGCAGGAGATGGAGATTTGCCATGTGGGGAAGTATATATCGCTCCAGTAGAAGAAGACACAAATGGAAAGATTTATTTTGTATTCCTTGCTTTTGAAGACCCTGAAACAGATGAAAAAAGGGTAGCAAATAATATTATAATTACTGTAGAGAATGGTAGAATGATAACGTCAAGCAGTGATGACTTTAATAAGTTCTTAGAGAATCTACCACAAGGTGGTAATGTAATATGTGAATTTGGTATTGGGTTGAACCCAGGTGTTAATAAACTTTTAGGTTATGATCTCTTAGATGAAAAAATGATAGGTACATTTCATATTGCAGTAGGTAATAATACGATGTTTGGTGGAAGCAATGATGCTCCCCTTCATAAAGATTTTGTTGGATTTGGAACTGTATTTATGGATGATGAGCAAATATTATAAATGACGTCAAAGAGAGGTATTAAAAAGTAAAGCAATCCGTTATATGATAAAAATATTCGGAATAAAAAGTATAAAAATGAGACTAAGACTTCAAAAATAAGACGGATAGCTAATTAATTTATTAGGCAATTGCGAAACACCAAAGATGTCTTTATTGATTGTACAATATATACAATTTTATAGCTGAATCTTGCCCATTACGGCAACTGAAGCTAGAAAGTTCATATATATTGTATAAGCAATTCAATAAACTATATAGTTTCGCAATTGCCTAAATTAATTTATATGTGAAAGGAAAGCATGAGTATGAAATCAATTGAACAGGTAAAAACAGAATATTTAAATTATCTAGATGATAAGTTGCAAGTATCAAATAAAATTATAACTAATCTTAATGTTGATGGAAAAAATGATGAAGCAAATTTAGAAAAAATCAGATATAATGTATATGGCATATTTAAGACGTTACTTTTAGCTACAGAGAAAAAAATACAAGGCAAAAGTAAGTTAGCAAGTGAAATAGCAGATGAATTCCATAAGGAGTATCTAGCTACCTTTGATAAAATACCTACGAATTGGACTCAAAATTTTAATAAAGCCAAAGAGCATGGTAATACTACTGAGATGATAACAGAAGAGATTAAATTGGCTGTAGTAGATGAATTAAGAGAAAGTTATATAACTATGATTCACGAATAGGAGTTATTTATGGAAATAGATCAGGTTAAATTATTTAAGTGTTTGGGTGATAAATCAAGGTTGTCCATATTGTCTAATCTTGCAATAGAACCAATGTATGTAGAGTTATTAGCAGAACGAATTAGTCTAACACCATCTACTGTATCCTTTCATTTAAAAAAATTAGAAGAGACGAAT
The DNA here is from genome assembly GCA_029239975.1 of Anaerocolumna sp. GTDB lineage: Bacteria > Bacillota > Clostridia > Lachnospirales > Lachnospiraceae > Anaerocolumna. Next base: position 12,110 of record JARBTX010000076.1, on the reverse strand, counting down.
TTAGTAAATTCAAGAAAAGAGCAGTATTATGTAGTATATGAAATAAATAAGGATTTATTAAACCATACGATTCTAGAATACATAACTCAGGAAAAAACTGATGAAATGATACAAAAAGAGAGAGAAGATGAGTATCGAAAAAAAGTGATAGACAGTTTCTTCGAATACGGTAAATTAAAATCCATACCAGTTCAAAGAAAAAAAGCAAGAATTGTTTATGAAGAAATCATCAAGGCATTTGAACTTGGAAAAGAATATTCTGAAAGAGAAGTTAATATTATAATTGCAGATTTTCATGATGATTTTTGTACGATTCGCCGTGATATGATAGCTGAAAAATTATTAGAACGATATGAAACTATTTATAAAAGATGTGGGAATAGCTAATTTGATGAAAACAGTCTCTGTATGAAAGGAGACTGTTTTTATTTTCTGTAAAAGAATAATAAATTATCGAAAAACAATAAATTATTATTGACATTCGTATGAGATAGTGATATTTTTATTATAAAGAATACATAATAAAAGTAAAAAAGGAGGAGAAATTCTTTTATGAAGTTAAATCCGTTAGTACGTTTTACAAAATATTTATTGGATTTCATGTTTGTAGCAGGAATTATAATATGTGTTGGTGTACCATTCATCTTTCAAATAGCAGGACGATTTTACAGTATTTTTACTACTTATTACGTACCGTTATGTATAATATTTATGATTGCTGGTATTTTTGCTCTATTCATATTATGGAACTTAAGGCAGATGTTTAAGACAGTAATTTTAGAGAATCCATTTGTTAGGGAGAATGTAAGGGCATTAAAGAGAATGGGTATCTGTGCATTTATGATTGCACTTATTATGGCAATAAGATTATTTATTGTAATAACACCTGCAGCACTAGTGCTAGTATTAGTATTTTTAATTGCCGGGTTATTTTCATTAGTACTCTCTCTAGTATTTGATCAAGCAGTTACTTACAAAGAAGAAAATGATCTAACAATATAGGGGGTGTCATTTTGATTATAGTTAATTTAGATGTTGTTATGGCACAAAGAAAAATGGGATTAACAGAACTTGCGAAAGAAGTAGACATCACTATGGCGAATCTGTCGATTCTAAAAAATAATAAAGCGAAAGCAATACGATTTAGTACTTTAGAATCTATATGCAAAGCTCTAAATTGCCAACCTGGTGATATTTTAGTTTATGTAGAAGATGATGAAAAGGAAAAAGAATAAATAAGTCTATGCGATTTTATAATAAGGTAATTTAGTGTAATCGATTATATTATCAGGTAATTTAGTGTAACTATGTGCTAATAGCTAATGAGATATGATTTTAGATACTGAAATTAAAAGGATGAAAAGATAAATTTAAATTAATAGAACATGGAGGCATATTTTTATGGAACAATTAAATAACAATCTTCCCGTGAGTGGGGAAGAAAACTCTCTAGTGACTGAGATTTCTTTAATAAAGAATGAATCTCTATTGCTTAATAAAGTGCGCAAAAATTTCGGATATTTTGGTAGTATTAGTTTAATATTTGGTGTATTGTTTACTTTTTTCTTCTATAAAGCTGGTTTAGGAATTAACATTACACTTTTTACTATTTCGATGGTAGTTTTACTAGGTTTCATTATGAAGAAATTAAATGTAACTATAAAGAAGTTTACTTATTTTAATTATATTACTGTTATATTGTTAGGAATATCGTCGGCATTTACATCTAGTGATATTCTTTTGTTCCTTAATTTACTAGGAATATTATTAATACTCGCATTATCTTTAATTCATCAGTTTTTTGATGATAGTAGTTGGGATTTGGCAAAAAGTTTAATTTATTTAATAAAGCTTCCATTCCTATGTATTGCAATGATAGCAACACCATTTATAGATTGTGTTTCCTTTCTTAAAGATACAAAACTCTTTAAGAACGATAAGTTTAGAAATATAAGTTTAGGCATTTTAATTACACTTCCTTTATTATGGATTATTGTAGGATTACTTTCTAGTGCTGACTTACTGTTTGGGAAATTAACAGGTGAAGTTTATGATTTATTATTTTCTTCTAATATATTTTATATTATAATCATGATTTTATTTGGATTTTTAGCATGTTATTGTATTATATGTGGTTCAGTACTAAAATCAGGGGAAGAAGATAAATGGAAAGCAATAAATAAAGGGGATGCTTCCATCGCAATTACAGCAGTCACATTACTTGGTATCGTTTATGCTGTATTTTGTGGGATTCAATTGATTTATTTATTTTCCAATGGATCAGTATTACCAGTTGAATTTACCTTTGCTGAATATGCAAGAAGAGGATTTTTTGAATTACTTACAGTTACAATAATTAATATTATATTAATGATTATTTGCACTATGTTTTTTAAAGAAAGTAAAGTACTTCGGTTCTTGTTAACTTTTATGACTATTTGTACGTATATTATGATTGGTTCTGCTACTTACAGAATGCTCTTATATATAGGTGCGTATAATTTAACTTTTTTAAGATTATTTGTGTTACTTTTCTTACTTATTGATACTTTTATATTAGCAGGTGTTATTGTATCAGTGTATCACAAAGAGTTTCCACTATTTAAATTTTGTGTAACAGTTATTGCTATAAGTTATATTGCATTTTCTCTTGTAAAACCAGATTATTTCATTGCTTCCTATCATGTGAATAACAAAGAGCAATTAAATATTGATGATATCTATTATATGACTCATGAACTTTCACTTGATGCTGCACCTGTGGTATATTCATACATTACAGATGATAAAAACTGGAGTAATATTACCTATAACTTTGATGAATCAAATGATGATATAGTAGATAATGAAACGAAAAATAGTTATATCGAAAGTTACAAACAACGAATTGAAAACTGGATAAGTCAAAAAGAAATAAGAGATTTTAATTATTCTGTTTATAACGCATCGAAGTTATTAAACAATAAATAAGAATGGCACATAAAAGACAACAAGATTAGTATAATCAACAATAGTAAAATAAGGGTTTTGAATAACGATATTTATAATAGTATTGAATAATTGTATTGAACGGTAATATTTTCAAATAATAAATATTAAATTAGTTATCATGATTAATAATTAAAAATAAGCTCCTGCATATAACAAATTGATTGATTCTTCATTTTGCTATATCAGGAGCTTTATAAAATTTAATATGGGTTTTAACTTAACCAAAATCTATTATTTGGATGTACCAGTAAAAATAAAGATGGCGTCACGTAAAAATTCTGCAGTTCCAGGTTGTTCTTTATCATAGTATGCAGTAAAACGTTCATCATCTACATACATTTGTGCTAATCCGGCATGAGCTTCTTTGGTATAGCTATCCCAATAATAACATAACCAATCTTTATGGAGTTTAGCAGCTTCTTGTGCTAATTCACTTGCTGGGTCACCTGTTTTAAATGCTTCATGAAGCTTTTCCATTACAGAATTCGCTAAGGCTGTAACTTCATTATATTCTTTTTCTGTCATATTCTTTAATTTTTGGTTGGATTTTTCTATTGTTTCTTTACCGTATTTTTCACGGATTTCTTTACCATATTTTTCTTCGTTTTCATCAATTAATTTATTTTTAAAACCTTCAAATTTTTCTTTATCAGACATAATAAGTCTCCCTTCTGTCATAGCTATTGTTTTTTCAACATTAGCAATTAATTGTTCCAATTGTTCTTTTTTTTCAAGAAGTTTTTCATAATGTTCATGTAAAGCTTTTGATCCATCAAAGGAAGGAGCGGTTACGATTGCTTGAATATTTTCTAAACTAACACCGAGTTCTCTATAAAAAAGTATTTGTTGTAAGCGGTCAACTTCATGTTTTCCATAGATTCGGTATCCAGAAGAATTAAGCCTTGCTGGTTTTAATAAACCTATTTCATCATAATATCTTAGTGTTCTAGTGCTGACTCCAGCAAGTTTTGCTAATTTTTGAACTGTATATTCCATTATAATCCTCCATGTTGCCGAAGCACTGTGAATCCTAGCGTCAGCGCTATTTGCAAAGTGTATTAGAAAAATAATTCACCTATTCCATTTGATGTAAAGACTCTAAGCCTATCACTTATTTGCACCGGTTCAAACTTTGTGATTTTTACTTATTGCTTCTCACAAGAATCATAATAGACTATTACGCTGCGTAAATGTCAATACATAATTAAAAAATATTTTACTAACTATGTATTGGATAGTCAAACTTTTTCCAAAGGGATTATAACAATGATTAAATTGCATAGCAACCCTAATAAGAAAAGCCATGAAACTAGCGAAAAAAAACATTGAAATATTTCGTAAACAGGAGCATAATGTTTTAATGTGCGATAAATAGCAATAAATTAACGTTAATTAAATTACAAATGGTGCCCAATACATCTGTAGGTGTATATAATAGGAGTAATGACTACAAAGGAGAAGTTATGTTTTCAAAAAAGCGTCTAACTAAACTTATCGTCCCACTTATAATAGAGCAGTTGTTAGCTGTAACGGTTGGTATGGCTGATACTATTATGGTTGCAAAGGCTGGTGAATCAGCGGTATCTGGTGTATCTTTAGTTGATACTCTTAATATATTACTCATTAATATATTCTCGGCACTAGCGACTGGTGGAGCTGTAGTGGCTGCACAGTATTTAGGCGGGAAAGAGAAAGAAAAGGCATGTAAATCAGCAGGTCAGTTGTTATTATCTACAGGTGCTATATCCTTACTTATTATGCTCATATCATTATTTTGTAATGGTCTTATTTTAAGACTGATATACGGAAATCTAGAACCAGAACTTATGAATAATGCTAAAATTTACTTTTATATAACTGCAGTATCCTTTCCGTTTTTAGCAATCTATAATTCATGTGCTGCATTGTTTCGAGCAATGGGTAATTCAAAAGTATCCATGTATGTGTCTTTGATTATGAACGCAATCAATGTCACTGGAAATGCAATATTAATCATTGGCTTACATATGGGAGTAGCGGGTGTAGCTTACCCAACCTTATTATCTAGAATCGTAGCAGCAGTAATCATGTTAGCATTAATCAGTAAAAAACATCATCCAATACATATAGATAATATATTTCGTATTGGTGTAGATTGGTCTATGATTAGGCGTATCCTTAACATAGGTGTTCCAAATGGATTAGAAAATAGTATATTTCAAGTCGGTAAGATATTAGTTCAAGGATTGATTGCAAGTTTTGGCTTAGCATCCATCACAGCAAATGCCATAGCAGGAACAATAGCTAATTTAGAAGTAATTCCTGGTTCTGCAATTGGCTTAGCTATGATTACAGTGGTAGGTCAATGTGTTGGAGCAAATGACTACAAACAAGCAAAAAAATACACGATTAAGTTAATGAAAGTAACCTATATCATAATGATATTATTAAATATAACTGTACTAATATTCAAGGATCCAATTATATTAAGTTTTTATGATTTATCTCCAGAGACATTATCCAAAACAATGCAGTTAATTATATTTCACAGTATTGCATGTGCATTGATATGGCCAGCATCATTTACCTTACCAAATGCGCTTAGAGCCGCTAATGATGTTAAATTCACCATGATTACTTCTATTATATCAATGTGGGTATGGAGAATTGCATTAAGTTTTATCTTAGGTAAAACCTTACAACTTGGGGTGCTTGGTGTTTGGATAGCAATGTCAATCGATTGGTTATTCCGTTCTATTTGCTTTATAGTTCGATTTATTCGAGGGAAATGGAAGCAATATTCTTTTATAGGATAGAAGAGTTTGTAGATCATAAGTTATTACTTTTATAAAAACAATTAAACTTTAATATAAAAAAAGCTGCGTCAGATAAATATTGAACTAATCTCACATAATTTAGATTTTAGGTCTAACTTACCGGGATTATATCAAAAATCTGATACAGCTTTTATTAAATTAAGTGACTGTTTGTTTCCAAGTTAGCTTAACTTGGCTAAGTTAACTTCTTATTTACTAAGCTCTAAGAATAAATCAATAGAATCAGATATAGTTTTTAAACTTTGTCTCCAGAACTCTGGATTTGTTAAGTCAATGTCTGCCATAAGAGCAACATCTTCTACTGAATTAACAGTGGTAGCCTTTAAAAGAGAGCGATATTTAGGTACAAAGGAACTACCCTCCTTTTGATATTGTGCATATAGGCCTCTTGCAAATAAACCACCAAACGCATAAGGAAAGTTATAAAAGCTTAATTGTTCAGAATAATAATGGCTCTTACATACCCACATAAAAGGATGTAATGCAGTATGGTCTAGCCCATCTCCATATGCTTCTTTTTGTGCATCTAACATCATTTGTTCTAATTCATCTGGAAACATAAAAGAATCTTTACGTTTTTCAAATACAGCACTTTCGAATAAATAACGAGAATAAATATCACAAATAATCTGTGTTGTATCTTGAAGTTGACTCTCTAAAAGTGCCATTTTCTCTTTATCATTAGCTTCTGCAATGGCTGCATTCATTATAATCGTTTCATTAAAAGTAGATGCAGTTTCTGCGACAGGCATTGTATAGTCTGTATTTAGTGGTAAATGATCTTGTATATTAAGTCCATGATAAGCATGACCAAGTTCATGAGCCAATGTAACTACATCACTTAAGCTACCATCAAAGTTCGTTAAAACACGACTTTGCTTTACAAATGGAAGATTAGCACAGAACGCACCGCCTACTTTGCCAGGATGTGGGAAGAAATCTATCCATTCCTGATCAAAAGCTTCTTTAATCATATCAGCTAAATCATCAGCAAATCCACTAAAATGACTAACTAAATATTCTTTTGCTTCTTCAGTAGTAAATGTACGATTACTTTCACCCATTGGTGCAAATAATTCGTACCATGGTAATCCATTATTGTAGCCTAACATTTCACCTTTTCTTCTTAGATAAGCATGAAACTTTGGCATATATTCTTTCATAGCAAGTAACATGGCGTCCAAGGTCTCTTTTTTCATTCTGGAACGATGTAGTGTCATAGCAAGCGGTGACTCGAAACCACGAAGTTCAGCAATGGTATTTACTTGAGATTTTATATTATTCAAAGAAAAAGCAACAGCATCTTTTATTTTATTATAAGAAGCAAGTTCAGCTTCGTATGCCGCTTTTCTAACTTTACTATCACCACTATATGCTAAATTACGAATGCCAGATAATGTAGTTTTTTCTCCGTTATAATCTACTTCAACCGTTGAAGTCAGATATTGTTGTAACATTGACCATGCAGAACCTGCTGAAAGATTTAATTTGGAGATTACTTCTTCTACATCATCGCTTAACATATATTTTGCATCATCTTTAATTCGATGTAGCATATAATCATAACCTTGCAATTTTTCATTCTGTGCAATCATTTCATCCAAGTTACCAACCTTAGCCAAATATTTGTTCATAATGGCTCTCTCTTTTGATAGATTGCTATCTAATTCTTCTAATTTACCTAATAGAGCTGTTGTTTCACTATCAGTCGTATTGGTTGATTGCCTAAGTGATACATAAGAACTGAGTTTCGCACTTAATACGTCGTATTCCTCTAAATAATGAATGATAGCAAGAACAGCTTCTTCTTGATTTTGATTACTTAAATTTGCAACATAATCTTTAATAGTAACAATTAAATTACTAAATTTTTTTAAATCACAAGTAAAAGCATCGTCTTGATAACCTTTGTAAAGTACATCTAATGACCAAACAGTATTCATATAACCTCTTTCTTAAGGTGGTTATGGATTGTAAGAGTGGTCCAATTCACCTTATTTGTATTTGCTTCCATTGTTTCTAGTTTATGTAAAAAGCATAAATTTATTATAACATAAAATATTTATAGGGCAAACTACTCAGTACAGAATAATAAGAATTTCCTGATTCCACCATAGGTTTATAAAGAAGATTTATTCTCTAAAGTAATTTAGATAAACTGTAATATGAGCAGTTAAAAAAACATAAAATTATACTACAGTTCAATGGTAGAGGTTGCACATGAAAAAATTTAATATCAAACATGCGATTATAGGTGAACTTGTCGTAGTATTAGTTTTATCCTCTTTTCTTATCTATCAACATGTTAGGGAGGGATCCATAGATACTTTTTACCCAAATTCGGAAAAGAATTATATCAAATGGGTTGATTTTGATATTTGTAGTGCTGCTTTGGGAAAAGCGTATGAATATGATGTGGCTTCTCAAACGGAAGAGATTAAACTAAATTGGATTGAGTTACTTTCTTATCTAGGCACAAGATATGGTGGAGATTTTTCTAGATATAAAGAAAAAGACCTGAATGCATTAGTACAAAAACTAAAGAATAAAGAAGAGACTATGGGATCAATTACCGAAGGATTAAAATATTATGATTATTACTTAGAAGCATACACGGCAGTTTTAGGTGGGTTTGTTGGAGAATATGAGATACAGGTCAATAGCGAAGAAAATCCAGAAGAAAAGGTTTGGGTTAAAAAATATGGGTTGAAGGCATTTTTACCAGTTGCTAAATTCTTCCCCTATAGTGATTATGATGATTTTGGAGTATCAAGAAGTTATGGATATAAACGAAAACACCTTGGTCATGATATGATGGGGCAAGTAGGAACTCCAATTGTTGCAGTGGAATCTGGATGGGTTGAGGCGTTAGGTTGGAATCAATACGGTGGATGGCGTATCGGTATTAGAAGCTTTGATGGAAAACGATATTATTATTATGCACATCTTAGAAAAAACTTCCCATATAATAAAGCCTTAGAAGTTGGTAGTGTGGTTCAGGCAGGTGATGTTATTGGATACCTTGGAAGAACTGGTTATAGTAGAAATGAAAATGTAAATAATATTGATACTCCTCACTTACATTTTGGTATGCAATTGATATTTGATGAATCACAAAAAGAAGGATATAATGAAATATGGATTGATTGTTATGATATCATAAATTTCTTATATCGTAATCGATCTGAAACAGTAAAAAATACGGAAACAAAAGAATGGTCAAGGGTATTTGATATGAAAGATCCATCCGTCCAAGATTACCTAAATAACAAAGATAAGTATCCGGATCCTACACAAAAACGAAACCTTGATGATGATCCAGGTGATGAAAATGTAAATCCTGATGCGAAAGGCATAGAACATAATTCAAACGGAAATGATACAGATAATAAAAATACCGATAGCAAAACTAATAGTGATGACAATACGGAAAAACAAAATAATGAGAATTAAGAGATTTCATTTAGTACATATTTAAATGTTTCATTATTTATCAAGCTTTATTTTGTTATAGAATATTAGATTAACTAGACAATTGCGAAACTATATAGTTTATCAAATTGCTTATACAATATATACGAATTTTCTAGCTTCAGTTGCCCTAAGGGGCAAGATTCAGTTATAAAATTGTATATATTGTATAAGCAATAAGGAAATCTTTGAGGTTTCGCAAATACCTATATTAGATTAACATATAAAAGGATACAAAATGCTACATAATTAATTTTTATGTAACGTTTTGTATCCTTTTTACGTCTATATATATGTATACAAATAATAATGTAAGATTTGTAACTTAACCTAATTGATACACGCGTGATTTTTGGAAGGGAGTAACAAACCAATGTTTTTTCATAATAAAGGGAAGAGAGCAGATGGAAACGAAAGCTTCATAGAAGATATTTGCAAAAGAACCTGGAAAGATCTTTATCGATTTATTTATTATAAGGTACAAAATAAAGAGGAGGCGGAAGATATCACACAAGAAACATATGCAAAAACGCTTAAAGTAATACAAGATGGGAATCTGTCAATTGAAAATTATAATAACTATTTAAAATCCATAGCATTAAACATAATAAGAGATAAATGGCGCCATTCAAATCGATATGGTGTGAATCTTGATATAGAAAATATTAATCCAGAAGATTTATCTGTAGATGATTTTTCGGAACAAAGTGCAAATCGAAACGTAATTGTACAAGCCCTAAATAGTATAAGTGAAGATCAAAGAAGAGTAATTGAACTAAGAATTATCAAAGGATTTACCGTTTCAGAGACTGCTAGAATATTAAAGAAAAAGGAATCCACCATACGCGTCATTCAGTATCGTGGACTACAAGCTTTAGCGTTGATACTAAAAAATAGTGAGCTATAGAGGAGTAAAATTATGGAAAATGAAAAAAAGATATCAAACTATATAGACCAATTAAACAAAGAGAAAAAACCGAAGGAACATAAAACAGAAATAGATAATGAACAAGAAGAACTATTATCATCAATTAGAATGGTTAAAAGTCTTAAAGAACCCACGTATCCAGATGAAGATTTTCCTAAGAAGTTAGCTAAATCTCTAGAGAATAAATTATTAGAGAATAAATCCTTAGATATGAGCACATCTCACAATAGAAAAAAATATGGGAAAAAACCAATCTGGATTGCTACAACCTTAATAGCTGCTGTAGTACTTTCTCTCATAATAATATTAAATGATATTTTACCACTCGGTAATACTAGCATTGTTTATGCAATGGAGAAAGCATTCGAAGATATAAAGGTTTATCACGGAATTATAGAAGTGGTTGAAATGAATGATAATGGAGAAAAAACCATACAAGCAAAAAGAGAAGTTTGGGCAGATACAGATGGAAGATATTATTTAAAGGAGTTAGAAGGAACAACAAAAGGTATTATCACTATAAATAACGGAACAAAAAAATGGCAGGTTAGACCAGATGAAAATAGTGTATACTTATTTCCTGCCTTACCAGACTCCTATCAATTTACGTTTGAATTAGGTAATGAAATTAAAGTAGTAAGAGATGCACTTGCTGTAAAAGATATGAAAGAGGAGAATATTGCAGGAAGAATGGCAACGAAACTTGAGATATCACCAGAAGGTGGAGAAAAATACTACCTTTGGATAGACAAAGAAACCAATTTACCACTTAGGAGGCAAACTGCCATGGTAAATGCAATTAGTTATACAGTCACATATACACAGTTTGAAATTTTAGCTAGTATTCCAGAAGAATATATGAGCTATAATCTTTCAGATGAATATAATGTTATTGAATCTAATCCAGAACAGGTAGTAAGCAATATGGAAGAAGCGGAAGATTTATTAGGCTTTATACCAAACATATTCATGAGTGTGTCAAATGGTTTTAACTTACAAAGTATTTCAATATTAACAGATAGTAATACTCTAAAGTTATATTACAAAACAAATGATAACAAAATCGTCGTTACCACACAAAAAGTAGCTACCAAGGAATTAAAACCAGATACAACTGCTATGTTAGGAGCTGTGAATGGTAATGTGGCTGAAATATTAACTTCAATTGATAGTGATAGTGGACTTTTAACTGGAGCAGGAACTTATGAAGGAGTCACAGGAATTGGATCCATTCGTTGGCAAGAAAATGGGTTTGAATTCTCTGTATATGGTAATGTTGATTTTGAACAACTGAACCAGTTTGTGCTTAAGTTATCCGGTGGGGAAATTATAATACCAGAAGAGACAGACGAAAATATGCCGGAAGTGGATGTACCAGTAGATTTAGTAATAGAAGAGAATGAACAAAAAAGTGTGGATGCAGGTCACTCACCTTGGAAGTTAGATCCAGCGTTTGTCGCACAAGTATTTGCAAGTTTAGCATTATCACCACAAGGAATACAAGGCGATTATCCAATCAAATACGAAGATATAACGATTGTATCAAATAATGGAGTAGAAGCAGTTGCAGAAATTGCAGGAGATGTATCGACTATCAGACGTGTATATCTAAAACGATTAGTTAGACAAGACGAAACAGGAATATGGTCAGTAATTGGGTATGATTCAGTAGAAAAATAAATTGGATTAGAGTGACAAAAGCTCATTTTAAAATTAATATAAGTCAATTTGCAAATACTAGATTATTGATGCATAATGCAAAAAAGAAGTTAGTGTGCAACACGCTTTGCTAGAATGAAGTTCGTAATGGGGCTGTCGCATTAACGATTGAAAATCGTGAGGCGACAGCTTCTTTTGGGTCTAAAAATGCTATTATACTATCTGTTTCAGAGTGACTTGAACAG
>JARBTX010000075.1 GCA_029239975.1 Anaerocolumna sp. | reverse complement strand
CGTAGAAGCTATAAATGTAGTCGAAATTAGTAATCCACTACTTTTTAATCCGATTGTTTTAAGTCTATTAATATTCTCAAGATTTGATACACTTGAAATTACACTAAAGAATAATAATGGAACTACAAAAGCAGAGATTACACCTGCATAGACAGAACCAATTGGCTGAACATAATTTGTATGTCCTCTAAATATAATACCGATTGCCAAGCCAAATACTAAAGCTACAATTGTTCTAAGTCCAAAATCAACATTCTTTTTCTTTAAAAATACTAATACACCGATTAACAATACAGCTACTGCTAATGCTCCAAACGCTAAAAAATCTATGTTCATGTTTTTTCTCCTTAAATTTAATTGATAATTTTTAATGACATAATTTTTAATGAAATAATTTTTTTTATCTAATATTTTCTTTTGTATGTAATTATGATTTTATTGGAAACTCATAATAATAATTCGTATGTGTAATATCTTATGTTTAACACGTACAACAGGAGCAACACATGGTATTCGCCTTTCTTGAAATTTTACACTTTAAACTAGTTATTTTTTGCATATATGTCTCTCCTTTTCTTATTCTCTATATTCATATATGTTTAGTATGAATTTATTTGTATTATATATTAGACTGATATGTTTTGTCAATATTAAATTAATAAATATTATTACTAATGGTAAACAAAACAAAAAGAGCTGTTCAAGATTATATGAACCGCTCTTTTTACTTAAGGTATTTGATTCTTTAATATATTACTTATCTATCCATTTCACTAATTCTGTAATTGGTTTTTTATGAGGTGGATTTTTTTCAAAATCCGAATATCCTAAATAAATAAAAGCTAATACCTCATCATTTTCCTTTAAATTAAAAAATTCCTTCATTTTAGGATCATAACAAGCATTTCCAGTCTTCCAGTAGGATGCAATACCAAGCCCAAAAGCAGTTAAAAGCATATTTTGTATGGCTGCATAAACAGCTCCTAATTCTTCAATTTTCAATACTTTTTTATTATCAGATACCTCTGCCGCTACTGCAATAATAACTGGAGCTCTAAAAGGTTTATTTTTCTCTTTATCAAGCTTAGCTTTACCTTCTTTGCTTTCCAAATCTATTCCAGAATCTAAAACTATATTCTCCATTACTTTTGATAGCTTATTTCTTCCTTCCCCACTTATTACAAAAAATCTCCAAGGTTCCGTAAGATACCTGTTTGGTGCCCATGTACCTGCTTCTATAATTTTTTCTATTAACTCTTTTGAAATCATTTGGTCTTTCACTTTCCCAATAGATCTTCTTGTTTTAATTGCTTCAAAAATATCCATACTTCTCTCCTTTCCTAATCCATTTTAGATTAGATATTATATAAAATTATTCACTCCACACCATATAATATTCTTTTTCACACGTGTTTTCATCTAATTGCTCTTTCTTTATAATAAAACCCTCTCGCTTATAAAACTCTATTGCACGTTTATTTTTTTCATATACACTAAGCGATAAGTTTTTATACTTATCCTTGCATTTACCAAGTAGTAATTTTCCTATTCCCTTCGATCTCATGTCATCTGAAACAAAGATTCCTGCAATATAACCATCACTTATCCCTACAAAACCCTGTATCTTGTTCTCTAACTCATATACATATACTTCTGATTTCGGTAATATTTCTTTGACCAAATCAAAATTCTTAATCCAAAAATCTTCCGATATAAAGTCATGAGCATTTATATTCGTATCTAGCCAGATTTTCATTACTGTATCTAAATCTTTTAATAAAAATTCTCTAATCATATAGGTACCTCCTTGTTATTCTTTCTTAATCAAATTGGAACATTGTGTATTATGTATTTACTTGGACTAAATCCTATAACCTGATGAAATACTTTTGAAAAGTAAGATACACTACTAAACCCAAGTATCTCAGCAATCTCTGATATGGAATCTAAAATTTCAATAAGCCTCTCTCTCCCATTATTCACATTCACTTTTTTTCATTTCATTGATATAATAGTCACTTAATGCATAACAACGCTCATCATCTGCACCCAAATCTGCTGCATTACGACAAATAACAGCAGCACAAATTAAATTGTTTTTTATTGATCGCAAAGGTTGTATTGCAAGTTCGTATTCATTTATTGAATTATATATAAATTTTGAATCATCACCTAGCAAATAAGCAGTTAACATTCTTTTCTCAACTGCACGTGAAGGTGGCCTTAGCTTGGATGCCAATTTGTATGGGGCGTTGTATTATATGTTACATAAAGAATATGAAATAAAAAGCCACAGTTAACTGTGACTTTTTATCAATAATTGAATTAACGAAATCGAATTTTCTTCTAAATTCGATACAATCGTATTATACTTTTCTTATTCTTCGTGCATCTATAATCTTTATAATAGAATCAAAAAATGGGACAAGTGCTGCAGCAATAAATCCTCCGGAAAAACCGTTATTATATAAATTCATACCACCATGTAAATATCCAATATTCATGGTAACTGCCATATGAATAAATCCAGCTATAATACCACAAATAATGCCATAGTGTCCAGCTATTGGAGCTAAAGTGGTACCAAAAAGTAAAGCCAATATTGCAGTAGTAGAATATATATCATATACATTTAATATTTTGGCAATAAAAACACCTATGATAATAGGAATGACATTCTTAATATGCTTTCCATATGCACCAAAACCAACAACAGTTAAGATACCACCTATGGTCGGTCCATTTAATTCACCACCAATTGCTAACACATAAGTGGTTGACAACCAACCAAGTAATGCCATATTCACCATGGTCAGTCCAACTCCGGACATTTCAGTAAAATCTGTACCTGCTCTACCTGATAAATTCAAGAGTTTACCAAATCCATGTAAGCTCCATCCATTCAGAAAAAGTCCAAATAGAAAGATAGCCACAAAAAGCAGATATAAAATGATTCCAAAATTTTTATTATTGCCAGAAGAAATAATCGATACAATCTGTACCTCAACACCCATACTATGTAAAATGGCCATGAAAAACATACCGATTATACCTGCTGTAAATCCTATATTATATAAATTAAAACCTTGATGAAATTTTGAAAAACTAATTGATAGTGGTGGTATTAAAAAACCAGCAAAAATTCCTATAATCACACCCAAGAAAATTCCTGTCCAGGTTGAAAATCCTATGTTAAAGCTTACTTCACTTACCAAAGGACCTAAAGCCGTACCGAATAAGGCTTGTGGTAAATATCGCCTAAAGGGTACACGTTCTAGTTTTGCATATAACATAACACCTAACGTAATAGGAACTGAATTATATATATTTTTTCCAAATAAAGAAAAGCCAGTGACAGTAAACATAGCTGCTATAAGTATCCCATTGATTTTGGCACCATTGGCCTTTATCATAATTAAACTGACCAAAAGCATGATTCCTGCATTCATTAAAGTTGCACCAACATTAGATAACTCTATATAGTCCGTTATTAAATTAGCAGGAGATGTAATAATCTTAATACACCCAGCACATATTTCCGATAGAGTATTATACATAAAAGCAAGGCCTATAAACATTAGACCTAATAACACAAAAAATATTACTTTCGTATTCTCCGTTACTTTTGTGTTTTTTTGCTCTCGACTCAGATTCATCAAACCTTCCTTATTTTAAATTGAAAATATTTATTAATTTTTGCCCAATTAACCTTATATATATACTATATTTTAACCAATTCGTCTTGTCAATTATTATATGTCTCATAGTTAGTTAAATTTACTAGATTATTTTGATGATAAATAAGTTATGTATGACTTATAATCATGAATGGCTAATCCATGAAAAGACTGATATAATTTAAATTCCAAAATACTATTCTGAATATAAAGGTTCAACTCTTCAGATGACAAATAATATAAAGATATCATAGTCTCATCTGGTTGATATTCCATGGCTATCGTAACTCTCGTTTTATGCGATAGTTTCTCATTATATTCATCTGTTACCATTAGATTGTCCATTCCCCAAGCTTTAAAGTATGATTGGTTATTTGTATAATTCATTATTACTAATTCATCTGCAATTTCAATTAATAATTCAATTATGTTCTTATCTTTAACTATAAAAGTTTCATCTTTAAACCAGACTGGTATATCTAGTACAAGCTTTAAGTCATCATTAAACTTTTGATTATATAACTTAATAAGTTTACTTATATTATTTAAATTCTCATAATACATATTTAAATAATCCGCTCTAATTTCTTCATGTTCACCCCAATCAGGTAATTCATTCATATCCTTATCATATAGATGCGGTTCAATATCAAGATGTATTGCATCGAATTTATTTTTATACTTTTTGTTGTATTTAAATATTAGTTTTACATGTTCTTTTAGATCATTATAATATGTTGTATCCGTCCATTCTGGCGTTCCAAATAAAGCTTGAACCTTTATATTGTATTTTTCAGCTTCTTTTATAAATTCATTGTATTCCTTAGGGTACGTTTCGATATAATTGCCCTTAACGTCTTTCTCATATCCAGCATTTAAGTATACTACATCAATACCTAATTCACTTAGTTCTTGAATTATATTATTTTTATGTATCTCGTTTGCTTCCCACATCCAAATACTAATGGGTATCTTCTCTTTATTTCGTATTTTTTGAAGTATATTATTATCTTGCATTTTCTTTTCTTGAATTTTTATATTAGTTGTATTAATGGTCATACTATTTAATTCATCACTACTACTCGCATCATTATAAACTACTATTTTTTCAGTAAACTCTTTTGAATTGCTATTAACATTATCAGCTACCCCACAACCATTGAGTAGAAATACCATTGCCTCTAAGTACGTGTATAACAAAAACATCTTAAATAATTTTATTTTAGATAAAGTAATAATTTGAATATCCTCCATTCGATAAATAAAGATGTACATACTCATTTTATAAGAAGAAAGAAGGATTTAGAACTAGCAGACAAGTTTTCTCAAGTTTATAAAATAGATTAAAAGATTTAGTACAAACTTTTTAACTCTTCAGTGGTTAGTTCCCTATATTCACCTTTTTTTAGAGTCTCGTCTAATACTAAACTACCAATGGAAATTCTCTTCAAATAAACTATATAACATCCAACTGACTTTAACATTCTTTTTACTTGATGTTTACGTCCTTCTGTTATTGTAATATATCCAGACGTTACTGGCTGATAATTTGGATTTATTTTAATTCCTTTTACCGATTCAAAATTCATTTTATTCTTCAGGTCTAGGTATTTTCCTTCCTCATCCACTATAATTGATTCAGCTTTTGCCAATTCTTCATTAACTCCTATCATAACTCCCTCTTGAAGTTGCTCCTTTTTCTTCTGATCTAAGGAGCCAAACGCCCAAAAATAATAAGTCTTTTCAACTTTTTTACTTGGGTCCATTAATCTATGGCAAAACTCCCCATCATTTGTAACAAGAAGTAATCCTTCCGTATCTTTATCTAATCTTCCAACCGGAAAAAGTCCACTTCCATTACTTACATTAAAATAATCAAGAACTGTTAGACTACTCTCATCTTTTGTTGCAGTAATACATCCTCCTGGTTTATGAAACATGTAATACATCTTTCCTGGGTGTTTCATTACTTTTCCAAGACATTTTATAGTATCGCAATTCTCATTGATTTCAGCCGCAGGATCTAATATTAATCTATCATTTACTGTAACATTACCTTCTTTTATATAGTTTCGTATTACTTTTCTCGTATCACTGGATGATTCTGCTATATATTTATCTAATCTCAAATTAATCCTCCATGTTGCCAAACCTTCGTTAATACTAGCTTAGCATATAAAATAGACCACATAAAAAAATCTCTTTACTATTATACCAAATACATACAATAATAAAGAGAATTTTTTTATTATATTTGATTCTAATTTTTCTACTCATCAAATTTCTTAAGTTCTTCAAACTTTAACATACGTTCTTGCGAAATGTTGACTTATCGCTTCATCATTGCAATCTCATTTAATTGCTTCTCTAATTCTGGGTAAATTATTTTTTTATTATTTCTATCATAGAATACATCTGTTATGTCCCATACTACTGGACACATTCCTCTACTGTAGATAGCTTCACCTACTGTAGTCATATATAAAAGTATCATATCTTCTGTTTTATTACCAGTACTCATACCGAATTCACCAACAATAACCGGAATACCTTTATCCACAAATGTTTCCTTTAGTAAATTCATATTCGTATTTAATTCGTCCATATCATCTTTCGTTCCCCACGTAGTTCGCGCCTTTCCCCAATCTGCATCTTTTTCTAATATAGCAAAAGTTGGTGGTGTGTAATAATGTACTGATACAGCGCAACGATTCATTGGGTCTGTTGGCATCTTAAAGTATGGATCACAGGTTAACATTACATCTGTAGCATAACCTGCTATCAATAAGTGTCTGGTTTCATTATTTTCGCCGGAAGCACGTACAATATCTACAAACTTTTGATTGATATTATTTAGTATCGTATAGGCTTCTTCTTTCCCGTCTTCCTGACCGCTATACCGATTCCAGATATCGTTCCAACATCCTTCCTCATTTAAAGATTCTAACATTAGATGGTCACCATATGACTTAAACTTATCCGTTATCTGGGTCCAAATACGAGTGTAACGATACATACATTCATCATAGTTGGTTGAAAATTCTTCCCACCAGCCATTATCCCAATGAATATTAAGAATTACATACAGGTCAAAAGAAAGAGCCCAATCCACAACAGTTTTAACACGTTCCATATATTCTTCGTTTATCGTATAATCGTCACCCATCATATTGGACCATGCTACAGGAATACGTATTGTGTTAAAGCCGGCATCTTTATAACCTCCAATCATTTCTTTTGTAATGACAGGGCTACCCCACGCTGTTTCATAGGATTTGGGACTTTTACCTTTAATCCAATCTCCGCATGCTTCAAATGTATTACCAAGATTTATACCCATACCCATGTCTTTCACAAGCTCCATAGTAGTGATATCTCTCATAGTGGTGTTCAGTGATTCGGTTGATGTTACTTCTGGTATCTCTGTTGGAGCTATTGTTGTTTCTGATGGGTCTATCGTAGATTCAACTCCATCCGAGTTTTCTGTTTTTTGTGTTAATTCTTCAGTTACATCCGATGATTTATCAGACTCTCCGACTATTGTCTCAGATGATTTGGTTGATGTCTCTTCTGTTTCCTTATTTGAATTGTTAGTAGAACAACCAACTAACATGGTTATAGTAAGCAAACAGATTATTACAATTTTTAGATACTTATGGTTCATAAATGTTCCCCCTAGCATTTGTTATTAATTTACATATTGTTAATAGTATAATAAATGGAATTAAAATAAGCTATCAATAAATAGACAAATACTAGTACAATAAGGACATTTTATATACTTGTTTATATATTATTTAACCCAAACAAAGCAATTATTATAACACAAAAACCCTGGTTCTTAATAAACTAGGGTTTCGCTTATAATAACTTTGTAAGTAATTCAGTAATTAGTAACTCAAACTATTTAGCTATAAATTATCCTCTCATTTCTAAGAGTTTATTTTTCAATTCAACTTCAATTCGATTTAATTCAACTTCTGCTTCTTTTCTCTTTTGTCGTCCTTCTGTTTGAATGCGTAACACTTCATCGAGAGTAGATATTAAAGATTCATTGGTAATACGAAGTGTCTCAATGTCTACAATTCCACGTTCTGATTCTTTGGCAGTCTCAATGGTTGCCAACTTAAGCGTTTCCGCATTTTTTCTTAATAACTCATTGGTCATATCCGTTACTTCTCTTTGTGCTTTTGCAGCTTGTCCTGAATGTGTAACTCCTAGTGCTAACACCATCTGGCTTTTCCAAAGTGGAATGGTATTTACTATGGTTGACTGTATTTTTTCAGCCATCATGGTATCATTTCCTTGAACCAGACGAATCTGGGGTGCCATTTGAATGGATATCATTCTAGTTAATTCCAGATCATGAATCTTCTTTTCGAATCGGTTACAGATTGCGGTCAGATCGTTAACAGCTTGTGCATCCTCTGGTAGTCCACTAGCAACTGACTTTTCCATAAGTGCTGGTAATTCTTCTTGTTGAACTTTTATTAACTTTTTCTTTCCAGCTAAAATGTACATAGAAAGTTCTTTAAAGTATGTTTTATTTAAATCATACATCTTATCTAGCATTGCAATATCTTTTAATAATTGTATCTGATGCGTTTCTAAAGCTTCACATATTTTACCTATGTTTACTTCTGCTTTATCATATTTAGCCTTCATAGCAGTAAGTTTATTGGATGATTTTTTGAACAATCCAAGAAAACCTTTTTCATCTTCTGTTACATCAAAACTCTTTAATTCAGTTACAACACCAGAAAGCATTTCCCCTATTTCGCCTAAATCTTTCGTCCGAACATTATTTAAAGCAGACTCTGAAAAATCAGCTATTTTCTTTTGAGCTCCAACACCGTACTGAAGAATCTGATTTGATTTACTTAAATCTATTTGACCAGCAAAATTATCTACCATTTTTTTCTCTTCTGGAGTTAAAGTACTTTCGTCAAAGATAGGCTTTTCAATCGGTGTATTATTTTTATTTAAAACTTCATGATTCATTATTTCATTTGAAGCTGTTTCTTCTTGAAAAGGTTCAAACGTTAATGTAGGCATTTCATTATTCATAATTTAGTTCTCCCATAATTTTATGTTATAGTTTTCCATCTTTTTGAGTTAAACCTTCTTGTGCAAACATAGTTTGTAGTACAGATATATCTGTTGAAATATCCATAGCTGCATCCACAAACAGGCTATCCAATAAATTTTCAAATGCAAGATTAATGGTGTCCATAGTATTTTCTATCTCTTTTTTTGCAGCTGAGATGTTTTCACCTTCCACAGGTTGGTAATCAAATTCTCTGTAGGCATCCAAAATCTTTAATGTAGTTGGTAAGAAATACTCGGTAAATTTTTTTATTTCAGGAAGTTTTTCAGGGTGGCTCTCAACATAATCAAAGATTTTCCCTGTAACTGCTTCTAGCCTATCCAATTTTCTGGATATTTCTTCTCCAGGAATAGCAATATTGGTATTTCTAATATTCTGAACAAATTGTCTTCCTTCATCGACTGCTTTTCTAACTTCTGGTTTTAGTGTATCTTGTTTATTCGTTCCATCTTCAGGAGTTTTTTCTTTCGATATGGATTGTTCTTTTTTCTTAACTTCATCTTCCATATCTCGCATTTTCATATTTTCTTGTAACTTTAGATACTGTTCATAACTTTCACTATTTAACATAAAACAGGTCTTTTTATCATCAATATGTCCTTCTGGGAACATACCTATGTTAATCATCTTTTGTAAGTCTTTCGCGATATATTTCAAACTTCTACCAGAAGATGAGAAATCCTTAATCAAGTAATAATTTCGTCCATTCATCTGCATGATATATCTCTGAAATCTTTTTAATCTTTTACGAATTCTGCTTCCATTCATAGTTAACAAAATACAAGCCATAAAGCAAACGAACAATCCACTAGAGATAACACGCAAAACATTTTCTCCTGCAACGTATCCAATAATTGTCAATACAAATGTTCCAATACCAAATCCAACACTTCCAAGTACACCAAATACAGTAAACAACGTACTTGAAACCTGTCCTACTGGAACTGTATATTTTACTGGCTTTGCAACTGATTTTTGTTGTTCATATCTTTGTCTATTCACAGCATTGTTCTGGTTGCGGTATTGGTTAACTTTCTGCCAATTCGAATTATTTGCTTGGTTGTTATTTTGGTTAAATCGCTGCTCATTGGCATTATTTGCTTGGTTGTGACTTTGGTTATAGCTCTGTTCATTCGCATTATTTGCGTTCCATGTATGTGCTTCTTTATCACGCCTTGGATCATCATTTACTTTCCAATATGGATTTCCTGATTTACCATTCCATTGCTTATTATTATTCCCTGCATTACGATTGTCCTTTTTCCAGTCTATCGATCTTCTCACTTCATCAAGTGCACCATTAACAACATGATTGATATCTTGGTTTAATCTATTAAAATCCCTATTATTCACTGCATCTTGAACAATATTTCGGATTTCTTCACCTAGATTTAAATTTCCCCGGTTATTCATATCCACCTCCAACATTACTTTTGAATATGTCATTTGGTAAATCATAACATATCTTATTTTCGAAATCAATATCATTACAGGAGTAAATGAGCAATCCTCTATACAAAAAACTCTCATCTAATAACTTTATAAAGTATACTAGATGAGAGAAAATAGTTCTTGTTTGCTACTCTTCCAAACTATTATATTTTTCACTAAGAACTATAATATCAATACGCCTGTTTTTTTCCCTACCTTCTTTGGTAGCATTATTTGCTATTGGTTTTTTATAATATCACTATTCATAAATTTATACAATAGCCACTTATTGTATAATTTAATGTAACTATCCAAATAATGAGCATATTAAAAATCATTTATCCTTATCTAGGAAAAATTCCAACAATTTATCATCCATATGATTGCCGATATAATTACGGTTACCCACTTGCTTGTCCAAATAATCTCTTTGAATTTCTGCCGCAACTTGTTTAATCTCTTCCTTTAAATCATTTGCAGAAAGCCTACTAGCCCCTTGTCCCAATATAATTAATTGTTCTAGAGCATCACTTGTTGCAACAGTAACACGATGTTTCTTAGCTATTTCATGAGTGATCTTTTCAATGTAAGAATCCGCAGTTTCCGCTTCTTTCGTATACACTACATGTATGTTATGATAATCTAGGACAGAACCCACACCACCTTTTACTTTATAAGCATCAAAAACTAGAATTAAATCGCACTTTTTATATCCCTGATAATTACTGAGTATATCCATAAGTTTGTTTCTAGCAGCATCGATATTATCTTTTGCAAGATCATTTAGCTCATCCCAGGCAAATATAATATTGTAACCATCAACAAGTAAATATTCTTTTACAGGTTCCTTTACATTTCGATCAATCGTAGTCCTGTCTTTATGTGCCTTTTCCATTATAATAGACGAATTTTGCTTTTTTTCATAACCAAAACTACTTTGAGATGAATGTAGTCTTTGCTTTATCGGTCCAAACGTACGGACAAAGATATCTTCTAGTTCTTTATCCATTTTAACGGAATCTTCATAAGATTTCCGTGGATTCTTTATAAGCTGTTCTTCTTTTATTTCTTTCATATCATTTGTTTCTTTTAAATCTTTTGTTATATAATTAATTTCATTATTAACATATAATTTGGGAATTTCTATTCCACTTTCAACGTGTTTATAATTATCAACCTTATCCCATTCCACGATAAATCCTGCACCATGAGCACAAAATACTGAACTGGTTGGATTCTCTAAATCTCTCTCACTGTCGTAATTCATATGTTGTATTACTTCATCTGCATTATGACATGGTTCATAACCTTTTAATGCACAAAATAGTTTTCCGCGACCTCTTGTATAGGCTGTCACTTCAGTTTGATAGCCACGCATTGTTGCAACTGGGGAACTTCCTACAAGTACTGACATGTCCCCATGTATTTCTGGCGGAGCAAATTTTCCATACATGCGTCCTATATCTGACATAGCTCTGCCTACTGATTCCGTTGGAATCTCTAATTTAAAATTATAATAAGGCTCTAGTAATACGCTGTTTGTCTTCTTTAGTCCTTGCCTTACTGCTCGGTAGGTTGACTGCCTGAAATCGCCACCTTCCGTGTGTTTTTGATGAGCACGACCAGCTATCAAAGTGATTTTCATATCTGTAATTGGAGAACCTGTCAGTACTCCAATATGTTCCTTCTCTTCAAGATGAGTTAAAATTAACCGTTGCCAATTCCGATCTAATTCATCTTCGCTGCAGGTAGTATGAAAAGTTAGTCCACTTCCAATCTCATCAGGTTCTAGTAATAGATGAACTTCTGCATAATGCTTAAGTGGTTCAAAATGTCCCACCCCTATTACCGGTTCTATTATGGTTTCCTTATATACAATATTACTTGAACCAAATTCTACATTGACTCCAAAGCGTTCTAAGATAAGACTCTTTAAAATATCAATTTGCACTTCACCCATTAATTGCACATGAATCTCTTTTAATTGTTCTGACCATACAATATGGAGTAGTGGATCCTCTTCTTCTAACTGACGCAATTTTAATAGCATAACATGTGGATCACAATCAGATGGTAATATAATCTGAATATTTAATACAGGTTCTAATATTGGCATATCCGATATGGATTCAATACCCAATCCTTCACCTGGATAGGTTTTACTGAGTCCAGTAACTGCACACACTGTACCTGCTGTTACTTCATCCACCATTTCATACTTAACTCCTGAATAAATTCTTATTTGATCAACTTTTTCTTCCCATTCTGAATTTTTGTTGGAGAGTAGAGCTTTTACTTTTAAACTACCCCCAGTAATTTTCATATAGGTAAGCCGAGTACCCTGATCATCCCTTGCTATCTTATAAATTTTTGCACCAAACTCTTTCGGATAATTTATCGCTTTCGTGTACTGCTCTAATCCATCCAGAAATCCGTCCACCCCAATTAGTTTTAGGGCAGAACCAAAATAGCACGGGAATACTTTTCTTTCTTGAATAAGTGTTGCTACATCTTCTGTTTCTATTATTCCATTATCCATATATTTCTCAAGCACTTTATCATCACATACCGCAAGATTTTCCATCCACTTAACTTTATCCTGATCAAGGGTAAAATCTACACATCCATCATCTAAATTTCTTTTTAATTGTTCCATCAATAATATGCGATCAGTTCCATCTAAATCCATCTTATTTACAAAAAGAATAGTTGGTATTTGATACCTAGCAAATAACTTCCACAATGTTTCTGTATGACCCTGTATGCCATCACTTCCGCTGATAACCAAGATTGCATAATCCAAAACCTGCAACGCACGTTCCATTTCTGCAGAAAAATCCACATGACCAGGAGTATCTAAAAGCGTCACATCCATATCTTTTAATGCCAATATAGCTTGTTTTGAAAAGATTGTAATGCCCCTTAAACGCTCTAGTTCATACGTATCTAAAAACGCATCTTTATGATCCACTCTTCCTAACTTTCTGATTCTTCCTGTTAGATAGAGCATGCTTTCTGCTAGCGTCGTCTTCCCCGCATCAACATGTGCTAATATTCCTACTACTAACCTTTTCATTACACATCTCCTGTATCATCTTACAAAATTTACTTCCTTCTAATTCGACAAATTATACGTTGACGAATATCCATGATTAATCATAAAATATAAGTTTCAATAACGCAAGTGTATACTTTAATGTATTTGCTTTTTTTCAGTAAAAATTAGTATCTCCTAAGAACTTATAATATAATAGTCACTTTATAAATATTTTTTATTCCTACGCGGTAAACTTTAAAAGGAGCAAGAAACGTACCTGTGTCGTCGAAATATGTATACAAAGTAATTTCTTGATCACTATTACCACCAAAACCGTCTTCATCTTCCCAATAACGCCCATCAGGCTGTATTTCCCATAACATCATCCACTTATTATTATCACACTTACTAAACTCAGTGCGATACCTAACATACGGAGAAATACTACCATCACCTATCTCTTTTAACCAAAAGTCCTCCGAATCAATCCCAGGAAAATCCATGATTTTACCATTCTTATCTACAATAACCTTTTTTTGCCCTAATTTGTTCGTTAATATTATCTCATCATTTTTACCGTAGGTATACCAGTTATTTAATTTAGGATATGTTTCTTTTTTATTGGGTTTCAATATGAGAACTCCTTTCATTACATGGATATAGGTAGTTGTAAATCGTGATATAATAATTATATTTGATACAACTAATATAATTTCGCAAATGACTACTTCATATCGCATTTAATTACCTTTTCATGCTTAACTTTATGATTCTACATGAAATTCAATGTACATTTAAGTTAAAATATATTGTTTTAATATTATTTTACTGTTTATAAACACTAAGTAAAACACTACAGATATAAAAATAAGCTGGAGTATCTAAACTCCAGCTCTGGTTATTTTTCTCCATATCCTATTGCATTTTTCGGACATACGCTTATGCACTTTCCACATTGAATACAATCTGGATGACTTAAAATATTTCCTTTATAATCATAAGGCACAATTCCTAAAGGACATTTCTTTTCACATAACTTACAAGATACACAAGATGATGAAATTTGTAAAACCTTCTTACTTTTTCGTACTCTTGATATTATGGAAGCTATTGTCCCCATAGGACAAAAATGACACCAGGTTCTATGATTATAAAATAATGATAGTATGATGCCGATTAAAGTTGTTACAACAATGATCCGATAAAATACCATACCTATACCATATAGGTTACCCCAGTTTTTAGAAATACCAATCGCAAACATTGACATCATAAAAACAACCATAATTGCTCGGAACCACATTGATTTAAGAAACTTTGGTACTTTTTTCTTTTTACTGAATTTTAATACTACATTATCGTAAAAACTTCCTCTTGGGCACAAATTCCCGCACCAATATCTTCCTTTCAATAACGAAACTATAATTGGAGCAATCATACATATTATAGCTGCAATTGCTATTCTAAAATCAAATAGGCTTAGTATAACAAACGCAAAAAGCATTATAAAAGAGTACTTTTTCCAAAGATTTAATAATTTTTTCATTTCATTTCTCCTTTTGTCTTCCTACTCTAGATCAAGCTACATTTGTTCATCTAGAATATGAAGCACATTCTTTTATACATCATTATAGCTTTTTTTTAATGTATAACCGTGACAGAATCACATAAAATCAGTAGCGCTACGTTCTATATGTTCCATTAACATAAGAAGAAATTTTTTTTAATTTTAACTTTTATATTAACTTTTTATTTTAACTATACCTTAAGTTTCATTATGGTTAAGATTTTTGAATTTGTTTATATTATTTTTCATAAGTGGGTTAACCCCTGATGCTACAAGGCCACCATCACATAAGATATCAACACCTGTTAAATAACCTGCACTTGGGCTTGCACAATAAGCAAATAAACTAGCAATTTCATCCACATGGCCAAATCGTTTAATAGCGCAGTGTTTCGTATATGCATCTGCTTCTTCCTTTTCTAGTTCTCCCATTGGGGTTTCAAAATTACCTGGTGAAACTGAAACTACTCTAATTCCTTTCTTACCAAACCTTGCAGCATCCTGTTTTGCAAACCATATATCAAAATGTTTTGATATACCATAAGCCACTCCTGCTCTAACATTCCCAGGAAATAGATTTACTCTCCTCATCATTTTTGTCATAAATAATTCAGGATTTGTTACACTATATTTGTATAAATTAACTGGCATGATAATCTTTGGTGTTAAATATGCTGACATTGAAGATACATCAATGATACAAGATCCTTCCTCCATAACATGAAAAAAAGCATTATTTATATTGACGGTTCCTAACGCATTAACTTCCATTATCTGTTTCGCATTTCCCATATGCGGTGACATTCCAGCTGCATGTATAACAGCTGCAATCCGTCCCTTTTCTTTCGCATACTTTGCAAGATTTTCTACACTTTTATAGTCAGATACGTCACAAGCAAAAGCTTCTACATCAATACCTTCTGCTTGTAAGTCATCAAAGGCATTTTCTAACTTTTTAACACTTCTTCCACAGATTATTATGGAATAATCCTTTCCCATTAATCTAGCAGTGGCAAGTCCCATACCACTTCCACCTCCAGTAATGACACATACATCTTTCATAACTGCTCCTCCGTAAAATTTAGTAAACTCACTTATAAATTAATTATTTTAATGTTCTGAAGCACTCATAACTTTATTTATCATGTTCATGGCAAAAAATGAACTCATTTTATATAGTACATTCATGGCATTGCAATCTTTTCCGATATAGGTACGCAGTTTCTTTTTTTCCATTGCTCTAATAATCAATGCTGCTGCCTTTACTGGTGTAAGTAACATATTTGCTTTGCTACTTTCAGTGGATACACTATATGAAATATTTGAGTTCTTTTTAATATCTGTCGCGATACCACCAGGAATAACAACAGAAACTTTTACATTTGTTCCTTTTAATTCAGAAGATAATCCTTCGGTTAAAAGCTTAACAGCAGCTTTTGAGGCTCCGTAAATACTTTGTCCTGGTACTGGTAGAAATTCTCCCATACTAGATACATTTACAATATGTGCGTCTGGTTGCTTTAATAAGTGTGGTAAAAAAGCCTTTACCATGTACAACGTTCCATAAAAATTAATATTCATTACCTTATCAATACGGTCCATCTCTAATTCATTAAGATAAATAAATGGTTGAATAATACCTGCATTATTAATAATTCCATCTACTTTTCCGTGATCTGCTATTACTTTTTCTGCAAATGCAAATACAGCATCTCTATTAGAAATATCAACAATATAAGTAAATAAACGTTTACTATTCCCTGATTTTTTCACTGTTTCTTTTAATGCTTCTTCGTTAATATCTGCTGCAAATACAGTTGCACCTTTTCCGAGTAGTTGTAAAACTAACTCCCTACCTACTCCATTACCCCCGCCAGTTACTACAATATTTTTTCCTTGTGCTTTCATCTCTTTTTTCTCCTTTATCCCAAATCTTTTATTAATAGCTTCTCATTAAAAGTTTTTATATGTTTTATTTGATGTCTTCATAATAAGCTTGAAATATTCCTAAACGTTAATATATCGTTAAAGTTTTGTTAAAGTACTAGTTTTATTTTAATGGATAAAGATTGTGATTGTGTTACAGAGATTAAACTTTTATACTGTTATAATAACTACTAAAATAATTGATTCAGTCGTTGTTCAGAGAACTTGTGTCAAGTATCTATAATACAAATAATGGAATGGAAGGAGTTTAAATAATGAGATTAAAAAGCTTTATGATATTACTTCTACTACTAATCTTAACTACGTTAAATGGGTGTAGTACAAAAAATAAGTCATCAGATTTAACTTATAGCAAAATAACTTCTGAAGAAGCAAACGAAATGATGGAAGATGACAATTCTATTACGATTTTAGACGTAAGAACAGCCG
This sequence comes from Anaerocolumna sp., assembly GCA_029239975.1. GTDB lineage: Bacteria > Bacillota > Clostridia > Lachnospirales > Lachnospiraceae > Anaerocolumna. Next base: position 6,291 of record JARBTX010000075.1, on the reverse strand, counting down.
AAGAATATAATTCAGGTCATATTGAAGGCGCAATTAATATTCCAGATACTGAAATTGTAGACAAGGCTTTGGAATTGCTAGATGACAAAACGGATACCATCTTGGTATATTGCCGAAGTGGTCGAAGAAGTGCCCTTGCCGCTGCTAACCTTGTTAAGCTTGGTTATACTAATGTTTATGATTTTGGTGGTATCATTGATTGGGAATATGATATTGTAACAAATTAAATGAAGCCTGTGCAAATAGTTTACCGCTATTTTGCGCAGGCTCTTTCTTTAATCTATAAATTTTATAACTTAAGTTCTGTTACCAAATCTTCAAGTTTTGTTGATAAATGAGTTAAGCTATCTGCTAATTCTCTATTTTTTTCAACAATCGCAGATTGCTCGCTCGCAGCTTTTGTAACCTTTTCAAAATTATTTGAAAAACTCACTGCAATATCTTCCATTTGTTCAACAGATGTTGTAACTTCTACCGTTTCTGTAAACATAGCAGAGTACATATATCTTGATAATAATGTTAAAAAAGCTAGATTTGTTCCAGACAAGGAAAATCATCTGCCATCCAAACTTAGAATTTGGATAACAGATGATTTTTCTTTGCGAGCAGACAAAAATACAAAATGAACTTAATTATTATTTTTATAGTAATCTATCTCTTCAAGTTTTTGTTTAATAAGCTTAAGTACTGTCTCTTTGTCGTTTGGATTTTCTATAATATCATATTTTGCAGCATCAATCACCAAAAGAGGTGAAAGATTATATTCTGCAAAGTAACTCTCATATTCCTTATTTAATCTCTCCCAATATTCTCTTTCAACTATCTGTTCGTAGTCACGCCCTCTTTTCTTTATTCGTTCGATTGCGGAGTTTGTATCGATTTTAAGATAAATCATAAGCTTAGGTGCTTCCACATGGTCCAACATATTTATCAGAAGGTCATGATAGAGCATATATTCATCTTTATCCATATCTCCACTTTCAAATAGTAATTTGGCAAATATCATATCCCCATATATACTGCGGTCCATAAGAGTTGGTTTTTTAAGTTCTGCTGCTTTCTTTAACATATCAAATCTTCGATTTAGAAAAAATATCTGAAGTGGAAAGGAATATCTCTTCCGATCGTAATAAAACTTGTCTAGTATGGGATTATCTTGTACTGGTTCTTGAAAATTCGGTATGTTCATGTCTTTAGAAAGCATCTCTACATATACAGTTTTTCCTGCTCCAACAACAGCATCAATAATAATTGTTTCATTAGGGTTATTCTTTTTTATCATATTAAAAAACTCCTTGTACACTAATTTCCTCCTTAGATCTTACATCTATATTTAATAAGTTTATGTAATAGTATTATTTATTATAGTATTATCACTATGGTATGATATTAACACAATATATTGTGTTTGGTCAATACATAAAATCAATATTTTGTATTGCATGTAAAAAATCTATATAATAAAATTTATTATTAAGATCATTAATGCGCTAGAGTATTTACTGAATAAAAAAAACATTGATAAAATGATCAATGTTTTTTCAATGTGATATATAGATAGTTATTTTGTTATTGCAGCATAATTTTCAACTATATCTAGTTATCTAAAATTTTATCTATAGATATCTCAAATTTCATCTATAGTTATCTAAAATTTCATCTATAGTTATTGTAAACTATACTACAAACTATTAGCCACTTTTACAATAAATTTCTCTGCTTTTTTCATATCCTTATCACTTGGATGCCCCTGTGATAATCTACTCATAATGTTAAAAATCTTAATATTCGTAAATTCACTAGCTTTAAAGTTTCCTTTACAAGAGAAACTACCTTTGTTTATAGCTCCTTTTGATTCTAATAGTTTAATGAGACGATTATTATAAAACTTCATTCCCATTCCACTGGTGGAAAATACAAAAACATTTTTACCTTTTAGATTTAATTTCTCCACTAACTTAAACACTTTTGGTGACATACTTTCTTTGTACACTCCTGAACCAAATCCGACTAGATCATAAACTTCTAAGTTAATATCGTTAATTTCTTTTATATTTTTTAAATCACTATCCACTTTCTCTGCAAATATCTGTGCGATTTTTTCAGTATTTTTTTTGTAATCAGAACAATAGACAATCAAGGATTTCATTTTTTTATATTCCTTTACTTATGATATTATCCATATTATACCATAATCAACTCTAAAATAAACTATTTGATTTTATAAAGTACTTGATATTTTAAAGTAATATACCAGTTAATACTTACATTGATTTATGAAAAAGTTTATGTTAGACTCTAAGTTAAATCTAATATTTAAACTTAAAGTTAACTTTAATGCTATAATACAATTCTAATTTCATAATTACGGAGGATATAAAAATGATTTATACAGTTGGTGAAATAGCAAAGCAACTTAATGTTGCTGCTTCAACTTTAAGATACTACGATAAAGAAGGATTGCTCCCTTTTGTTGAACGCTCTGGTAGTGGTATGCGCATGTTCAAAGATGAAGATATGTCCTGGTTAAGAACAATTGAATGCCTAAAGAAAACAGGTATGCCTATTAAGGACATCAAGCATTTTATGGACTGCTGTGTTGTAGGAGATTCTATGATAGATGAACGATCCGATATCATACAATCACAACGTGATGCAGTAATTGAACAGATGAAAGAAATGCAGGAAATGCTAGATATGCTTAATTACAAGTGCTGGTATTATGAAACTGCAAAAGAAGCTGGTACTTGTTCAATCCATGACGATATGGATATTGACAAAGTTCCTGTGGAATATCGTAAATTTATCAATAAAAAATAAAGTATTAATTAATACGACATTTTTTATCTTATGCAATATTTATTAATAATAAGACCGTTCAAATCATATTCTTATAAAGGATATCATTAGACGGGGTGAGAAGTTACTTAATGAATATTAAAGTAAATTTACAACCACTTGTAAATAATTTAAATTTACCAACAGTTTTGAAAACTGCTATACTTCCAGGTGACTCATTCGAAAGATTATTTATTGCAACTCAGGTAGGAGAAATATATTACATAGGAAATGGTGTAGTAGAAACTCTTTTAGATATACGGCAACGAATTATAAAGCAAGGTACTGCGAATAGCGGATATGATGAAAGAGGTTTACTTGGATTAGCATTTCATCCTAAATTCAATAATAACGGTCTGTTTTATCTTCATTATTCCGTAGCCGATGCACAAGGTCCTGGTGCTATTCCAGTGCCTTTTAGACCTAATCCATGTGACCCTGAAACCTTAAACCTACAATGGTTAAATAGAGAAATCAATTATGACCATATTGATACGGTTGAAGAATGGGTTTTACAAGCTAATGGTAGGCCAAAGATCAGTCGGACACTACTTAATCTAAGAAGACCATTTGCTAATCATAATGGTGTTAATAGCTTAAATTTTTCACCTGAGTCAGGAAAGCTAGTCTTAACAACGGGTGATGGTGGTGCTGGTTATGACCCATTTAATTTAAGTCAAAATGATATAGAAATTGCTGGTAAAATTATAGAAATAGATGTAGATATGGATGTATTTATCAACAATCCACCCGTTGTTACTCGTTTTGATGAACTTCCATATCCTATTATTGATACACTTACAGTAATTGCTAAGGGAGTTCGTAATATACCTGGAATATCTTATCAATGGTATTATAATCAATACATTAAATATGTGGGAAATGTAGGTCAGGATCTAGTTGAGTCAATATATGCATTCACTGAGCATAAACCCATACCTGTCGCTCAGTTGATTGAAGATTTAGAAATGAATTCAAAACCAGACCTAGATGGATTTATAAATTTTGGCTGGCGTGGATGGGAAGGTATTTTCCCAACAACAATTATTAGTGAATGTTCAGATGACGAATCAATAAATGAGAAGACAATTGCATTTTACAATGACGCAGTAGAAACATCCGAACTGCGTATTCACCCACTTACCTGCTATTATCATCAGGATCCCCGCCCTGATAAATTTAATGGAACTGCACTTACAGGAGTGCACCCATATATAGGGAAAGATATCCCAGAGTTAACGGGATGTGTTTTGTTTACGGATTTCGTTCAAGATGAAGGTTCTCAGCCTGGTAGGGGCGTTTTGGCATATACTAGGGTAAGAGATGATTGTATAATAAGTGAATATAATATTATTGAAACCAATTATGATTTTGGTACGAAGTCATCTTATTATGTTAGCTTGGGAGCGAATCTAGACCAAACCAGATTATATTTAGGTGTTTATGGTTCGACTAATGTGACCAATCATAACCTGGGTACCGTATTTGAAATTGTTCCATAATGAGAAAAGAGGTACTTCTATTGAAAAAAATGAATATAGTTCGATTTATTAGTATCGGTGGTATATTAACAACAATAGCTGTTCTTTTCCAGTCAGCTCCTGTATTTTTACCAGCGATTGGGATGGCTCTCAGTCCATTGAGTACACTCCCAATTGCATTGGCAGCATACCTTAATATTTCACTTGGTATTACTGTACTTTTTTCTTCTGTATTAATACTGGTTTTTGTCAGTGTTCAAGAAGCTCTCATTCTTCTCTGTACAACCGGACTGCTTGGTATCGTGTTGGGAATACTCTATAAGAAAAAACTTTTAGTATCTATTTTGTTTACGGTATTGGCATTATCCATAGGAATGATAATACTAACGTATATTATTGGAATATCAGCATTTGGAGATTTTACTAGTTCATTATCAATACCAATTACAATACTTTTTTTCATTCTATTTTCACTGATTTACGCAATCATCTGGAATATATTGCTTAAAAAATTTATTCTATATCTAATTAAAATCAAAGTGCTAAATTAAATAAGTAATAAGTTTTAAAAATTAAGGCTATTGGTTATAAATATCACCAATAGCCTTTTTTATAATTTTAAATCTCTAAACTTACCATTCACTTAATCTATCGCCATCAAACTACATAAAAAATCACAACCCTAATCATAAAAATATTACAATATAACGAAATTAACGATCATTCATTACCCATACTATCCATGGATCCTCTAATAATGTGCTTACTTCATAATTAATAGGATAAGGTGTGGGATATGTAGATGGCGCTAAATTCACATCTGGTTTTACCCCATTAATAGAATTAATCGTTCCATCACTATTGTATGGCATCTCAATATCAAAACGTAGCATTAGACCACTGATTGGTAAAGCACAAATATTTGGTTGCATGAATACATTTCCCCAACCCAAGGTATTGGTTCCAACTACCTTGCCTATTTTTGTTTCCTTAATTGCTCTTACAAATGAATCTGCTGCAGATAAGGTATCATTATCAGTAAGTACGTATACTTGGCCATCAAAGGAGAAGTTATTTGCTGGAGTTAATACTTGTGTAATTTTATAAACGTTCCATTCACTTTCATTAAGCCCATCGTATTCTATTTTATCTATATTAGTGATATGATTGATTCTTTTCTTTAATAAATGGTTTGTTGTTGTAAGTCTATAATAGGCATATCTTACATTCATTCTAGTAAAATAACTCTTTTTAACAGCTGTTATTCGATTAATTTCTACGCTTTCTTTCAGTAGTGGCCTAACTATATTATCCATCCATGATGAAGGTTCTCCTCCAATGTTACCTCTTACATCAATAATGAGTTTCTCATATGTTCCACTTGAGTCATTCATGAAATCCTGAATTGCTTTCTTGTCATCTTCTATATACTCCTGAAGAAATGAAGATACTTTAATATACCCAGTTTGTTCATCAAGTTCCTTGCAAATTATATTTTTTCCTTTAGAATCTTTTGAGATATAGGGATTTTTATAACCATCTATCTTCTTGACCTTCCCCTTGTACCTACGATTACTTGGAAGCAGAAATTCTACATCCCATCCACCTACATTATCTCCAGGATTACTCATTAAAAGATTCTCTGTGTATACTTTATCCAATTGTTCATCATATCTTAGTAACTGTTTGGTTTGAAGTGTTTTAACATACTCATCCACTTTTAAATTGTTAACTTTTTCAATTACTGATTCCTTTGGTATCTTTTCATTGTTTAATAGGTAATCTTGGGCAAGTTTGTATTTTCCATCAGAATATATAATATTCATATCACTATGTACATATAAGGGAAGATTACCTGCTAGTTTTAACCAATAATCAGTCTTATGAAATGCATCTTTTGGTATACCAAACAAGTAACTTAACCCTAGATTATAATTATTAGTTCCAAGCCACTGTATACCCCAATGCCCTG
>JARBTX010000074.1 GCA_029239975.1 Anaerocolumna sp. | reverse complement strand
ATTAAGAGGTTTCGTATAGATGCATTTTAATATAAAACTAAAAATGTTGGAATACATGATTAAAAAATCACATACCCCAACATTCATTATAGAACCTTATTTCATTGTAGGTGAAATGAAAAAACATAGACAATGTATTTGAACAAGTAAAACAAGACCTTGCATTTATGAATAATTCAAATTAAAATTGTAGTGATTAGGAGGTATTTATTATGCAAATACAAGATATTATTAGAAAACAACGAGAATTATTTGGTACTGGTATTACGAAATCATTATCCTTTCGTATGAATGCATTAAAAAAATTAAGAAAAGTAATTATAAATAATGAACAAAAGATACTAGATGCTCTAAAAAAGGACTTAAATAAATCAGAATTTGAAAGTTATATGACAGAGATTGGTATGGTATTAGATGAAATCAAAACCTTTCTTAAATACACCCCATCTTGGGCTAAGGACCAGAAAGTGAAAACACCACTGGCACAATTTGCTGGCAAAAGTTATATTATAAATGAACCCTATGGTGTTGTTTTAGTCATGTCTCCTTGGAATTACCCATTTCAATTAAGTATTGCTCCTATTATTGGTGCAATAGCAGCAGGCAATTGTATTATAATAAAACCTTCAGAATTTGCGCCAAATGTTTCCAGGGTGATTGCTGATATGATTACTGAGAATTTCTCATTTAATTACATTACTGTGATTCAAGGTGGTCTGGAAGTAAATGAACAATTATTAGATCAAAAATTTGATTATATATTCTTTACTGGAAGTGTTAATGTTGGTAAAATAGTAATGGAAAAAGCTTCTAAACATTTAACCCCAGTATGCTTAGAGCTTGGTGGTAAAAGTCCTTGTATTGTAGATAAAACCGCAGATATACCTTTGGCTGCAAAACGAATAGCGTTTGGTAAATTTATAAATGCTGGTCAAACTTGTGTGGCACCGGATTATGTTTATGTTCATAGTCAGGTCAAAGATAAATTTATAAAATATTTAAAGAAATACATTACTGTATTCTTTGGCAATGATCCATTAAATAATCCTAATTATCCAAAAATTATAAATGAAAAACATTTAAAACGAATAATGAACTTAATTGAAGGTGAAACTGTTTTAGTGGGTGGAATATCAAACAACAAATGTCAGATTGCACCTACTATATTAGATCATATCCATCCCTATTCAAACATTATGCAAGAAGAGATATTTGGACCTGTTCTTCCAATCATCACTTATGATAGTATAAAGGAAGTTACCTATTATATTAACAGTAGACCAAAACCTTTAGCATTGTATTTATTTACAACAAATAAAAAATTAGAAAAGTATATATGTAATAGTGTTTCTTTTGGTGGTGGATGCATCAATGATACAATCATACACTTAGCAACTCCTTACATGGGATTTGGTGGAGTTGGAGAAAGTGGTATGGGAAGTTATCATGGAAACACAAGTTTTCTTACCTTTAGTCATAGGAAAAGTATCGTAAAAAAGGCCAATTGGATTGACTTACCGATGCGTTACCATCCATATACAAAAAGAAAAGACAAAATGGTTCGAATGTTTTTAAAGTAAGTGACTAAATAAAGTGAAAGAGTTGTGAATTTATAAAAGGTTATAGAATTAAGGTGTAAAAGGTATGTAAATTGCATTAAATATACTAACATAAATAATTCAAAAAGAATGGAGAATCTATATGGAATTTAAACATGAAAGTAACAGAATTTATTTAAATAATGCAGAAGGTGAAATGGTAGCAGAAGTAACATTTCCAGCTCTAAATGATGATGTAGTTAATATTATCCATACCTTTGTAGATGATTCCTTACGAGGACAAGGAATTGCTGGAAAGTTAATGGAAGAAACCGTACAACAATTAAAAAGGACTGAAAAAAAAGCAATATTATCATGTTCTTATGCAGTTAATTGGTTTGAAAAAAATCCAGAGTATTCTGATTTAATTTCAAAAGAATAAAAGTATTTATTAGATTAATAGTTAGTGTAAAAAACCATGAAGTATTTTATGATTTTTTATAAATGAATTTGTGCAAGCATACAAATTCCTGGTGTATAGTTAGAATGGAGAATTATTATGAATATTCAGATATTTGGAAAAACAAAATGTTTTGATACTAAAAAGGCAGAGCGTTATTTTAAAGAAAGAAGAATAAAATATCAGCTCATAGATTTAGGAAAGTATGGTATGAGTTTAGGAGAATATAAATCAGTGAAAGCCGCAGTAGGTGGCATGGAACAACTTATGGATGTTACTTCAAAAGAGTATGAAGACAATTTTGTAAAATATCTATCTGATGATGCAGATAAAGAAGAAAAGTTACTAGAGAACCCCAAAATGTTTCAAACTCCCATTGTTCGAAATGGGAAACAAGCTACAATTGGATATAAACCAGAAGTATGGAAAGATTGGGTATAATAGCTGTTTGATATATGAGATTACACTGTGGATGAAACTAATAATTTATAACTGTTTGGTGGATAAAATTAAAATCAGGCTGGGGGAAAAGAGATGAATATAAACCTTGAATATTATAAAATATTCTATTATGTTGCAAAAAACGCAAGTTTTACGTTAGCTGCAGAAGAATTGTGTATCTCTCAGCCTGCTGTTAGTCAAGGAATTAAACTGTTAGAGAATAGCCTTGGAAGTAGTTTATTTATAAGAACGCAAAAAGGTGTAAAATTAACACCAGAAGGTGAAGTATTATATTCGTATGTAGCTAGGGGATATGAAAGCATCTTAATTGGGGAAACCAAATTTAAAAAGATGATCGATCTAGAGAATGGCGAAATACGAATCGGTGCTAGTGATATGACATTGCAATTTTATTTACTTACATATCTGGAAGAATTTCATATGAAATATCCAGGAATAAAGGTCACTGTAACAAATGCACCAACACCCGAGACGTTAGAGTATCTGTATGAAGGAAAAATAGATTTTGGTGTGGTTAGTGCACCTTTTGTCGCAAAGCATGAAATTGCTGTGAAAAATGTTAGGGAAATCAAAGATGTATTTGTTGCAGGTAGTAGATTTGGTACTCTAAAAGATCAAACATTAGAGTACGCTGATTTAGAAAAACTTCCAATTATTTGTCTTGAAAAGAACACAAGTACAAGGTCCTATATGGACGAAATATTAAAAAATAACGGTGTTATTCTAGAACCTGAGTTTGAATTAGCAACGAGTGATATGATTGTACAATTTACATTACGAAATCTAGGAGTAGGATCAGTGGTTCGCGATTTTGCTGAAAAATACATTGAAAGCGGAGAGTTGTTTGAGCTTAAGTTCCGTAAAGAAATTCCAACACGTAATTTTTGTATTATTACTAGTGATAAAAATCCCATTTCAACAGCAGCAAAAGAATTGTTGGATATGATGGAATAAAATTTTTGTTAAGTACAAAACAATTTAAATCTGAAAAAAATAAAAATAAAGAGTAATAAGAATAAGTTTATGGAATTTATATAAATTATAATGCCAAGGAAATTCGGTTGTAGTGATGGGGGAGAAACATAACGATATGAATGATTGGTTCACCATAGAAAAGATAGATGATTCAACATATGTTATAAGTGAATATGGTCATTGGGAACAGATGCATTCGTTTCTCTTGCTTGGAAAAACCCACGGGCTGCTAATCGATACAGGTCTTGGTATAGGAAATATAAAAACTGTAATTGATAAAATAACGGATTTACCGATATTAGTTATCGTAACCCATGTTCACTGGGATCATATTGGTAGTTTAAGAGAATTTGAAAACATTGCCGTACATGAACTTGATGTTAATTGGTTAATAAAAGGCCTACCAATACCCCTTGCTATGATTAAAAAGAGTGTGGTGGAAAAGAATTTTTATAAAGAGGCACCAAAGGAATTTGACATAGAGGCCTATTCTGTATATACTGGTGTACCTACTAGAATCTTACAGGATAACGATATCATTGATATCGGGTTTAGAAAAATACAAGTAATACATACTCCTGGACATTCCCCTGGACATATCTGTCTTTGGGATGAAGAGAGAAGGTATTTGTTTACTGGAGATTTAATCTATAAAGGTACCTTATATGCATTTTATCCAAGTACTGACCCACATCAATTTTACGAATCAGTAAAGCGAATTCATGACATATCAAATATAAGACGTATTTTACCGTCGCATTTTGATTTGAATATTGAATCTGATTTTATACAGAATGTAAAAGATGCATTTGAGTTGTTATATAACAATAACGGTTTAAAACAAGGAAGTGGATGTTTTGAATTTAAAGACTTTAGAATTCATATATAAGGTTAAACTTATAGATCTTCATGGATATTAAAAAATAATGATCATAAAAAAGTAATGATCATAATAAAAAGTAATGATATTAAAAAGTAAGACGAATAAATATATTGTTGATTACCAAGGAAATTGTTAAAGAGAACATAAAGAACTATAGAATAAGAAAATAAAATTAACGTATAAGAAAATGAGGAAAACAAATGAAAAGAATTGCAAAGTTTCACAAAGTTAGTTTCGAACAATTTACGAAAGATTGGATTGATACCTTTTCAGATTCCAATGAGCAAATTGCAAAAGAAACCTATGATACCATCAAACTTCCAAAGCGTGCTACTACAGGATCAGCAGGATATGATTTTTATAGTCCATTAAAAGTTGTATTAAAACCAAATGAAACCATTAAAATACCAACAGGTATCCGCGTCCAAATGGAAGAAAATTGGGTACTAAAATGTTACCCAAGAAGTGGTTTGGGATTCAAATTCCGTTTACAAATGAATAATACTGTGGGTATTATTGATAGCGACTATTTTCATTCTGATAATGAAGGACATATCTTCGCAAAGATAACAAATGATACCAACGAAGGTAAAACAGTAGAGATTGAAGCAGGAACTGGCTTTATGCAAGGTATCTTCGTTGAATATGGTATAACAATTGATGATGAAGTAGAAGAGAAGAGAAATGGTGGATTTGGTAGTACTACAAAGTAATTGAATTAATTTATAACGATAAAGGCTTATGCAAAAAGCATCTTAGTGATTTGTCCTACTTATTAAAATAGTAAAATATACTATCTTAATAAAGAAAGGGATAAAAACTCAGGATGCTTTTTTGTGTATTTAATTGTTCTACAGAGTAAGAAGCGGGTTATGTCACATAATGGATTGTAAACATAATATGTAATTATTTAGTGTTAAAGCATGATTAAGTATCCATTTATTATTTGATTTGTGATAAATCTTTTGATATATCTATAATTTATTTTATATAGTAATCTACACGACTAGGGTATTATTTATAATAAGACATTATTTTCTAAATAGTATTCATATTATTACATTTTAAAACATTGGCGATCATGGATTGTATTGATGACAACTAACACATATTCATTACTTTATAAACTAAGGAAAACAATGGAAATAAAATGAAAAACATGTTATACTTAACGAAAGGTTTAGTAATATGATTGGAGGATAATATGAATATTCTAGTAAGTGCATGTCTTTTAGGAGTTGATTGCAGATATTGTGGTACAGGCTTATATAATGAACAGGTATATGATTTAAAAAAGAAACATAATCTGATTCCTATCTGTCCTGAGCAATTAGGTGGATTAACGACACCACGTAACCCAGTTGAAATAGTAAATGGTAGAGCAATTGATAAGGAAAATAATGATTATACAACACAGTTTCAAAAAGGGGCGGAGGAAACTTTAAAAATTGCAAAATTACTTGACTGTACGGTAGCAATTTTAAAGAGTAACAGTCCATCTTGTGGTTATGGAATAATATATGATGGAACATTTAGTGGGGAAAAAATAGATGGTAATGGTATGACCGCAGAATACTTAAGTAAAAATGGTATATGTGTACTAACAGAGAATGAAGTAGATTCTTTAGGCAAATGTGAAACCATATAGGTAACAAATTAATAATCCAATTAATACGTATTTTTAGCCTAATTCCCCTTTTAGTCATGATTCAATTAAAAATACGTATCATTTGTAGATAAATGCTAACAGCTTAGATTTTCATAATTACATATGTTAATTCTTATATGGAGGTATATTTTATCAAAAAGAAATCAATTAAAATTCTTATTACAATTTCATTGTTATTAATTATTTTGATTTGTACAGGTGGATTTCTGCTGGCTTTTATACCGTCGCATATGTCAGAAAAACACACAAATAAAATTGTTAACTTATATTTTGATGATGTGGGATATTCTCGTTCAGAATTTATATCCACATGGGAAGCTAAAATGAACAATTTTGAATTGATATCAAATAGTGATTATGTAATTCCAGTTACTTATATTTGTCCGAAAGAGAATTTAAATAATAAGACAATGATTCTAGTTCACTGGCATGAATCAAATCATGAAGCGATGTATCCTTTAGCGGAAGTATTTTTAGAAAAAGGATGGAATGTAGTGCTGTATGATCAACGTGCACACGGCAAAAATTCTGCAAAAACTGTAACCTTTGGCTATTTAGAAAGTCTGGATTTACAAGTAGTTATAGAAGATGTTTATAAAAAATCGAACGATGCAGTAGTCGGAGCACTTGGTCAATCAATGGGAGCAGCTACCATAGCATTTTATTCAGGAACAGAACATGCAAATAAATATCTTGATTTTGCGATTATTGATAGTGCATATAGTAGTATGGATTCAGAAATAAACTGGGAAATAGAAAGTGTTAAGTTACCACTTATTTCAGATGTATTCACCAGCCTTGGAAGTACTTTTTGTAAGTTATTATATGGATATGATTTTTATGATGTGAATATAAAGAATCAAATTCAACATAATGAAATTCCAACACTAATAATGCATAGTAAAAAAGATAACAAGTGTCCTTATTATATGGGTGAAGAGCTGTTTAATACGATTCCGCATTCCAAGAAGGAATTTATCACATTCCGTAATTCAGAGCATTTATTTGCTTTTTGGGATGAAAAAGAACGTTACGTAGATTCAGTATTTTCCTTTATTGATAAATATGTGAAATAGATAGTAATTTTAATATATAATGCTTAAACATGAAGATGAATAAAATAGTGTTATTTGAATTCTAGTTATGTATGTTAAATAATTTTTGTGTTTCGTAATGAATTTTTATCAATTTTATTTAGGAGGAAACATGTTAAAGAATGTACTTTATATACTATTTACCGCATTTTCATTCAAAATAATAGAAGTTATTTTGCATAAGATAAATAAAAGAATTGATAAATATACGGTTTATATTTGGGGGATTTTACTTTTTCTAGTTTCCTATTTCTCAAAAGACACTTTTGTGTTTCAACTTCCCCAAAAAGTATCTACTGTAATAATACTATTTTTTGAAGTTTTAATCATTAATTGTCTCATATCTAGAGGATCCGGTTATTCACCACAAGGATTATATATGAAACTAAATTTTATGATAATATTTCCAATATTCGAAGAGATTGCATTTCGTGGTATCATTTTATCCAGGCTAACACAGTTAGAATTTTTAAACTCATGGGTTAATGTATTAGGTATTTTTAGTGCTACACCAGCAATTTTGATAAGTGCATTTTTATTTGCAGTGGCTCATTTACAATATTATAGGTTAAATAAAGCAAGTATTCGGTTTATGGTATTTGCAATGTGTGGTGGTATATTCTTTGGTATTATAGCAACAGTATCAGAATCAATTTTGCTTACAATACCGTTACATATGGCTTTTAATTGTACTGCAGTTTATTATGATAAGCGTGCGCAGGTAAAAAGAATGAAGATGGAGAGCAGTTTATAAAAAGAGAATATAAAAAACTCCTTGACTTTCTACTTAGTAGAAGGTTTACTAGAAAAGCCATAAGCCCTAGTTATGGAACGTATAACTAATATTGATTTTACTTATAATAACTTATCGTCTATAATAAGTAAGTAATAAGGCAATGTAACCAACTTGTTACATTGCCATTTTTTTGTTGTCAAAAGTATACCAAGTTTATAACAGGAAAATACTTTAGTGTACAAGATAATTTAATAACCTTTGTTAATGAATAGGAGGATTTTGGTATGGTAAAAGCAATTGTTGGCGCTAACTGGGGCGATGAAGGAAAAGGAAAAATTACAGATATGTTAGGACAAGAATCTGACATCATCGTAAGATTCCAAGGCGGAAGTAATGCAGGTCACACAATTATTAACAACTATGGTAAGTTTGCACTTCATTTATTACCTTCTGGTGTGTTTTATGATCACACAACTAGCGTAATTGGTAATGGTGTTGCACTTAATATTCCTTATTTATTCAATGAGATTAAATCCCTTGTTGATAGAGGAGTTCCAGAACCTAAGATATTAGTATCAGATCGTGCACAGATTATGATGCCATATCACATCCTTTTTGATCAATATGAAGAAGAGAGATTAGGTGGTAAATCCTTTGGTTCCACCAAATCAGGAATCGCTCCATTCTACTCAGACAAATATGCAAAAATCGGCTTCCAAGTATCTGAATTATTTGATGAAGAAGCGTTAAGAGAAAAAGTAGAACGTGTATGTGAACTTAAAAATGTTATATTAGAACATTTATACCACAAACCAGCTTTAAACCCAGATGAATTATTTAATTTATTAATTGATTATAGAAATATGGTGGAACCTTATGTGTGTGATGTTTCTGCATTCTTACATCAAGCGATGAAAGAAGGAAAAAATATCTTACTAGAAGGTCAATTAGGTGCTCTAAAAGATCCTGATTTTGGTATTTATCCAATGGTTACATCATCATCTACCTTAGCAGCTTACGGTGCAATTGGTGCTGGTATCCCAGCTTATGAGATAAAAAATGTTATCACTGTAGCAAAAGCATACTCAAGTGCAGTAGGTGCTGGCGAGTTCGTTAGTGAAATCTTTGGAGAAGAAGCAGATGAATTAAGAAGACGTGGTGGTGACGGTGGAGAATATGGTGCTACTACTGGAAGACCAAGACGTATGGGATGGTTTGATGCTGTAGCAACTAGATATGGTTGTAGAATGCAAGGTGCAACAGAAGTAGCTTTAACTGTTCTTGATGTATTAGGTTATCTAGAAGAACTTCCAGTATGCGTTGGATATGAAATCGATGGTGTAGTTACAAAAGACTTCCCTACAACTGTTAAATTAGCAAAAGCAAAACCAGTATATGAAGTTTTACCAGGTTGGAAACAAGAAATCCGTGGAATTAAGAAATACGAAGATCTACCTGAAAACTGCAGAAAGTATATTGAATTCATTGAAAAAGAAATTGAAGTTCCTATTACTTTAGTTTCCAATGGTCCTGGTAGAGATGAAATCATTAAGAGATAATGTTATTTAAATAATATTTAAAGGTAACATCTAATTGAAAAGGCATATTGCATATCAAGCTGGTTTATTGGTATGTGATATGTTTTTTTATTGTAATCGTATATGTCCTTTAAGTTATTTGTGAATCTTGTGATAGTAAATTTATAGATTAACTATATTATAGACTTATAGTGTTGTATTGAAGTAAAAAATTTAGATCGAGTCCGTTATATGAAAAGAATATGGATTTGATTAGTATTAAATTTGTTATATGAAAAGAAATAGGGAATTTGATTAATTTTAAATTCGTTATATGAAAATAGATAAGAGAGTTTGATTTAAATAAATCCGTTATATGAAAATAGATAGGAGAGTTTGATTTAAATAAATCCGTTATATGAAAACAAATAAGAGAATTTGATTTGATTACACCGATATATGGAAATTAATAGGTTTAACAATATTTTGAAAAATGATATACTTTTAAGTATGAATATTTATTAGTTTTAAAGTGAGATAAAGATAAATAGTAAAAGCTATATTTAGTATTTATATATGCCCAGATACAAAGCAATGTAAAACTCAAACAATTGGTAGGTATGAGATTTTTAATCACGAATAAAGGAGAAAACAATGATAACTGAAAAATTAACTATAGAAAAACTAGATTCTTTTAAACAATTTTGTAATAAACACAAAGCTGAAATCGATGATTCATTTTTATATCCAGAAGATCTGGAAAGTTTTTGTCCAAGCGATGAGAACCCTACCTATATCATGATTGAAAATGGAGATATTGTTGCAACCGCTTCCTTAATCCTAGATGATTATAATAAACGTGGTAAAAAAGCACGTTTTCGTATATTCTATTCCGAACTTAACGACAGAAAGATATATGCCACATTATTGAGTTGTGTTTTAAAACATACAAATGGTTTGGATTCAATTTTTTTATTTATACCACTCACAAATCCTATATTAAGTAGTCTTATAGCAGATATCGGTTTTTATATAGAGAGATATTCCTTCCAACTTGTAAAAGACATTACTGGACCAAAAGAATATAATGTGCCTGATGGATATGAAATTAGACCATTTAGATTAGAAGAAGATGCAGAAGTATGGTGCCAAATCAGAAATACAGGCTTTGCTAATCTTAAGGGTAGTGAAACACCTATAACAGTAGAAATGGTAAAAAACATGCTAACATCACCTGATTATATTGAAAATGGGTTAATGATTCTTTATCACAATGAAAAACCAGTTGGTATCGTAAGAGGGTCAGATGATGAATACAAAAATTCTTCAATATTTAATATTGGACCACTTGTTATTATCCCCGAATATCAAGGTACAGGGTTAGGAAGAATGCTATTACAAGCAGCTCTTTCATTTGCTGGTAGTTTGCATTATAAACAGGCAATTCTCTGCGTGAACGGTGAAAATCAAAATGCGAAATCCCTCTATTTAAGTGAAGGGTTCCAACAAGTTGAATCAGTGGTATGTTATAAATATGATATAAAATGAAACCAATAAAAGGAAAAATATTAAGTAAAATGAAACCAATACAAGGAAAAATTTCAAGTAATATGAAAGAATCCAAGAAAAACTTCACGTAACATGAAACAAATACTAAGAAAATTTCAAGTAACTTGAAACAAATACTAGAGAAAATTTCAAGTAATAGTTTTTATTTACCACTTATATCCTAAAACCTACCACTTATTTAAACTTTATAGACATTACAAAGATACATATCTATAATGAAATTATCAGTTAACTGAAATGATTTGCCTATTATGGCTGATAGGAGCTTAAATGGAAGTAGAAATCAAAATTGAGCCAGAATTTACAAACCCCAAGATTGTGATCTACACAGATGAAATTACAAAAGAAATAAGTGACATAGTAAGGATGATATCTAGCAAAGATTATTCTATGATTGCAGGGTATAAAGGGGATGAAATTCTATTAATAAAATATGATGATATTGTACGAATTTATACCCATGGACAGAAAGTATTGGCTAGACTTGAAAATGAAACCGTTCAATTAAAAAACCGGTTATATGAATTAGAAAATCGATTCATCGGATATTCATTTGCAAGAATATCAAACTCTGAAATTGTTAATTTTTCTAAAGTAAAAAGTCTAGATTTAAGCATTACTGGAACCATAACATTAAAATTAAAAAATGGTGAAAAATCTTTTGTTTCAAGAAGATTTGTAGAAAAGATTAAGAGTTTTCTAGAGTTAAAGTAAAGGAGATTGTATTATGACATTAAAAAAAGCAATCCTACGCGGTGTATTGGGTTTTCCAATGGGTATATTTTTATCAATTACCATTACCATTCTTATATCTTTAAGTTTAGGGATAGGAGAATATAACCCTGTTGTACCAGAATTAACTAACTTGACAAATAGTGAAATAAACGCAGTTGTACTTCAGTATATCTTAAGTGGTATACTTGGATTTATGTTTGCAGCAGGGAGTGCTGTGTTTGAAGTAGAGCAATTTAGCTTAGTAAAACAAATTGTTATTCATTTTTTTATCAGTGTTTTTACCATGTTACCAATTGCTTATATTTTAAGATGGATGGATCATTCAATTGGTGGTATCGTTACTTATGTGGGAATATTTTTGATTATTTATGTAATTATCTGGATCATTCAGTACATGAGTTGGAAAAAGAAAATACTACAAATTAATAAAAAGTTGCAAGAGAAGTAAAGTAAGTAACAAAGTGTAGATAATTAAGTGTTAGTTTAGTTTACAAATAAAAACTCAGAAAATGAACTGACCTCTATAAGTTAGACTGATCTGCCCCTTGTCTAGAAGACAGGGGCAGATTAGACTGTAATTATTAAGCCAATATAGAAAGCAATAAATCTACTAATTCGGTATTCTTATCAGGTGACATAAAACAAAACCGTATGAACGTTTGATCTAAGAAAGGAAAAGTGGAGCAATCACGTATCATAAATCCTTTCTTAATGGCAGCATCAAATATATCAGCAGCTGTAATGTCATCTTTTAAAATCTTAACTAGTACAAAATTAGCAATTGGAGAATAATATTTTACATTCTTACAGGTATCAAGTTTTTTACAGATTCGCTCTCTTTCACTGGAAATAAGAGTTTTGGTTTCTGTAATGTATTCATTATCTGTAAACATAATTTCACCGGCAATTGCAGCTAATGTATTAATCGTCCAAGGATTCTTTCTTTTGTTAATTTCTTTGATTAAATCATCATTACCGCATACAGCATAACCTAAGCGAAGTCCAGGAGCAGCAAAGAACTTGGAGATACCACGCAATATAATAATATTATCATAAGATTCTGCAAGTGGAATCGCAGTAATGGTATCCATTTCTTCTGCAAATTCTACATAGGTTTCATCAACCATACAGGTAATGTTTTCTTGTTTGCAGATATCAAGTATTTTTTTCATATCACTTCTTGGAATTGCTGATGAAGTTGGATTGTTTGGATTACAGATAATTAGTAAGTCATAATCATTGGTTAATTCTTTGCTAAATTGCTCTATATTTAAGACAAAATCTTCTTGTTCGTCTAGTTTGTAATAATGTGATACGCCACCGCCAAGTGATACTTCGCGTTCGTACTCAGAATAAGTTGGTCCAAGAATAAATGCTTTTTTTGGATGTGTAATCTGGATAAATAGTGATATTAATTCAGTAGAACCATTTCCAACGATAATACGATCCATGTCAGTATTCACATAGGACGCAATACATTTTCTTAAGCTGGAGTACTCACGATCTGGATATCCAGTAATCGCATCAAATTTATCCGCCAAAGTAGTACGAAGTTTCGGAGATATACCTAATGGATTCACATTAGCAGAAAAGCTAGTGATATCTTCTTTTTTAATGCCGTAATATTGTTCAATTTTTTCTAAATCACTTCCGTGAAAATGCTCTTTTGGTTTTATCATAATTATTATCCTTCCATTGTTAATCTATAATAGGCAAATACATAACTATATAGTTTATCGAATTATTTATACATATTACAATTTTCTAGTTTAAGTTATCCTGCGGGCAAGATCTAGCTAAAACACGTAGTATTGTATAAGCAATTATTACAATTTTAACAGTTCCCAATTAACTTAATCTATAAAATAATAGTTGATTTAAAAATTTAAATCATACTATGTAATTATATGAAACATATTAAAACTAATAGTTTATCGGTTTTATTTAGTATTAAAAGTAAATTCTATAAAAATTGCTCGTTATATATTTTTGGAATATTATGTTTTTAATATCCTTTATTATAAAACATATTACGTGATTTTAAAATATCAAAATATTTTAAGTGTCAAAAGCTACCCCAAAACAAGTTTTCGTCAAGTAGTACAAGCTTTAGTGTAACGAGATTAATACTACAAAAGTTTAGTGTTCAATTGGTATAAAATCATTGTTACTTAGATATCAAATTACAATACACTAAATTTGAGAAGATTAGACTATTCTCTTTCTATTGCTAAAATATGTCGATTAGTGTTATAATTATTATAATGATTACGTCCGAAAATGCAATAAAAATAATGCTATAAATAAGCAAGAAGCTGGGGTGAAATAATTGAAAGAAACAGTGGATCGACTGGCAAAAGGCATATTTGAATACGAGAAACCGAATATTGTATTATCTCAGGAAGAAATACAAATCACGGCTTATGCTGGTAAGACCTATACGGATAGTTTTACCATTAGAAATAGTGCAAACACACCAATAAAAGGACTTTTATTTTCTACCAACGAACAATTACAATTAAAGCAAACAAAATTTATGGATACCCTAAATACCATAGAATTTTGCTTTCATGCTGTTAATATGAACCCAGGTGAAAACGCAAGTGGGGACATCTGTGTTGTGAGCGACTGTGGAGAAATTCAGATTCCGTTTTATGTTGTAGTTGAGACGCCTTTTATTCCTTCTTCTATTGGTAAAATAAAGGATTTATTTAATTTTACTAATTTAGTGAAAGAAGACCCAGTAGAAGCCATTAAGTTATTTAAGTCAAAAGAGTTTATAGATGTTATTTTAAAATATGAAACAAAGTATATTCCGCTTTATCAAAGTTTATTAAAAAGCAGATCTACCATCCAAGGAATGGATGAATTCTTAATTGCAATTAAAAAGAAATTAAGGGTTAATATATCCGTAGAAAAGACAAGCCTTACTTATGAAGTTCATAAGGAAAGTTTTATGGACAAGGTAATGTTAACAAAAGATAACTGGGGACATGCAGAGTTACATATTAGCACGGATGCTGCTTTTATTAATTTAGAGAAAAAAATAATTTGGTCAGATAATTTTGCCTTGAATACATATCCTTTAGAATTTGTCCTAAACCCAGAGCAGATGAGATATGGTAATAATTATGGTAAAATTTATATTACTACAGCACATCAAATCCTTGTGGTAGAAATTACTTGTAATCGAAGTAAAACGAATGAAGAACATTACAATCAAAGGTCAATTCAAAATTATCAATATAGACTATGTGATAATTATTTAAGCTTCCGTAGAAATGCTATTTCTATAGATGAATACGTTAACAATGCAAATGATATTTTAGATAATCTTAGTATTCTAGATATCAAAGAAAAGGAAACTTATTATTTATCTAAAATACATCTACTCATTATTTCTGGTAAGGAAGTTGATGCAGGAAAATTACTTGAAGAGTATAAAATAAAAGCGGAAGTAATTAAATTCACAGATGCCATTGCATACAGTGGTTATCTTTATTTGCTGGCACTGCATAATAAAAATGATATATCAATAGAGATTGCAGTTCAGTCAATCAGGGATTTGTTTGAAAAGTATAACGATTATAGATTATTATGGATTCTGTTATATCTTGATAAAAGATATGAGAAAAACAAGTCTCTTCGTTTATTTGACATAAAAAAGAAGTTTTTAGAAGGATGCCATAGTCCAATTTTATATTATGAGGCTGCAACTATATATAATGAGGATCCGTCCTTGCTTCATGAAATCAGTAAATTTGAACTTCAGATTGTTAATTGGTCTATTCGTAATCATTATCTGTCTAGAGAAGCTGCAATGCAATTTTCCTACTTGGCAAATAAGCAAAAAGCATTTGATGGTTTATTACATAAGTGTTTAGTGGGTATCTATGAAACCTATGAATTAAATGAAGCATTGGTTTCAATTTGTAGTTTGTTAATTAAGGGACATCAAAGAGGTACACGTTATTTTAAATGGTTTTCGTTAGGAGTGGAAAATCAACTTCGTATTACGGAATTACATGAGTACTATATGTATTCCATTGATGAAGCAAATATAACTGAATTACCACAGCAAATATTACTGTATTTTATTTATAATAGTAATTTAAGTGATAGAAAGAAAGCGTTATTATATTCCTATATCATAAAGCAAAAAGATAATGAACCAACTATTTATGGTACTTATTACAAGAAAATAGAAGCATTTGCAATGAAACAATTAGAAATACATAATATCAATCGATATCTTTCAACCATATATGAGGATATAATCATTCAAAATGGAATGGATCAACAAATTGCCATAAATTTACCTTTTGTTATGTTTAGATATGAATTAGAATGTAAAAATTCAAATATAAAAGGGGTTTATGTTACTCATAAAGAAAAATTGTCTGAGAACTATTCCACTTTGCAAAATGGATTGGCACAGATTGATATCTACACAGAAGATGCGGAGATTATATTAGTAGATAATCAAGATAATCGTTATTCTGCTTCTATAGAGTATACACTCCACAAGTTAATGCATTGGGAAGATTATATTGCTTTATTATTACCAATAAATAGTTCTCATCCAATGCTTGTGCTTAATTTATTTGATAAAGCAATTAGTTATCAAAAATTTGATCAAGATTCCTTAAGTTTTAGAAAAGGAATATTAGAGTTCGAAGATATTAATACCGTAATAAAAAATCAAAACATACTTGATTTAATCTTTTATTATTACGATAATTTTGCTGGTGAATTATCAGAAACTTATCTAACTAAGATAGATTTATTAGAGATTAACGGAACAGACAGAAAAAAAGTAATAGAGTTGTTTATCCTAAGTGATATGTATGATATGGCTTGGAATAGCGTTAAAAGGTATGGATTTGTTGGTATAGGATTAAGCCAACTTACTAAGTTGTGTACTTTCTTAATTCATAAACTTGATAGTGAAGACGAAAACTTTAATTTGTTAATACAACTAGCTTTCTATATTTTTAAAGCAGGAAAATATAATGAAGACATATTAAAGATATTACTTAACCATTTTACTGGAACAACAGTAGAAATGTTTGAGTTATGGAAAGTAGCAAATTCTTTTGAACTTGAAATTCTAAAGTTTGAAGAAAGACTGTTAGCACAGATGCTATTTGCTGAAAGTTATTTAGTGAATTCGTTATCTGTATTTATACATTATTATAAACATGGGACCAGCAATAAAATTATTAAAGCCTTCTTATCTTTTTATGCCTTTAAATACGTTATCTTTGACCAGGTCATTCAACCAGAGTTGTTTGATTTAATGAAAAAAGAAATTGCATTTGAAGAAAATGAAGTGTGCATGTTAGCTCTATTAAAAAGTTATGCTAACAAAGATAATCTCACAGAAAATGAGTTAGATTTCATTGATTATAATGTTCATAAATATATAAATAAAGGATTTTTCTTACCTTTCTTTACTAATTTTAGTAAATACATTGTGTTACCTGCTAGATTAGTTGATAAGTATTATATAGAATATATTACAAATCCAAAACATAAGGTGACCATCCATTATCGATTAGAAAGTAAAAATAGTGATATTGAGTTCACAAGTGAATTAATGAAAAATGTATATCATGGAATTCATATGAAAGAATTTATTTTGTTTTATAATGAAAGTATCCAATATTACATCACAGAAGAAGATGAAGAAGAACAAACCACAATAACAGAAAGTGTTTCTGTTCAACTTGATCAAGAAATGATGTTAGATGAAGATACTAGATATAATCATATCAATTTTATGCTAACAGCGATGGACATGCAGGATGATAAAAGCCTTGTTGATAGTATGAGCAATTATATTAAGACAAGTTATACTATTAAAAAATTATTTAAACCTTTATAGATATTAAACTATTACATGGTAGGAGGTATTAGTGTGACAGAACAAAGAAGTCTTATTGTCGGTTTTGATTTGTGTGATGATTATTCTCAAATAACCTGTTTTAGTAATAAAACCATGGAACCAGAATCCATATGTCTAAACCTTGATAAAACCAAATATTTAATACCTACCGTATTGGGTGTGAAAAAACACTCAAAAGATTGGATATTTGGAGAAGATGTAATCCAAAATGAGAATACAGACACAGTAGAAATCATAAAGGGCTTATTAGACAAAGTAGAAAAAAATGAAGAAACGACTGTGCTAGGAGTAAAATTTGGGCCTATCACATTATTAGAAAAATATCTTAGAAAGTGTTTGCATCTTCTTAAGTTATATTATCCAAGTAATAATATATTAAAAATCGTTATTACTTTAAAAGAAGTTACCAAAAACTTGGAAACTGGTGTATATAATGCACTGGACAATTTAGGAATAGGTAAGGATCGTGCCTATGTTACCAGCCATATGCAAAGTTATCAGTATTACGCACTAAGTCAAAGTAAGGACTTATGGATGAATGATATTGGCTTGTTCGACTTTGATCATATAGGTTTAACTTACCATCAGATATCCATAAATAGAAAATCTCATCCTTATTTCGTGCAAATGATTGAGAAAGATTTTTCGGACGTATTAAATAATAAGATGTTATCGGATAATACCAAGACAGAGCAATTATCTTATACTTTTGATAATATAGCAAAAAACGTATTGCATAAACAGATAGTATCCACTCTTTATATTACTGGAAAAGGATTTGAACATAATTTTGCTGATAAAGTATTAAGAGATTTATGCGTAGGTAGACGTGTTTTTAAAGGACAAAATCTCTATGCCAAAGGAGCTTGCTACTTAGCAAAAGAAAGATGTGGAGAACATAAATTAGATGATTTTTTGATAGCAAGTGGAGAGATGATAACCACAACCATTTCCTTAGCAGGATATTTTGATGCGAAAGGAGTGGAAGTGATTCTTGCAAAAGCAGCCACACCGTGGCATGAAATAGATGAAAAATTAGACCTTTTACTTGATGAAACAGAGCAAGTGGATATATCTATAAAAAACGTAGTGTCTATGAGTCAAACAACTTATAATATTTTATTAGATGGGTTACCAAATCGGCCAAACAAAATGACAAGAGTTCAAGTAAGATTAAAATTTCTCAACAAATCAACTGCAATAATTACGGTAAAAGACCTAGGGTTTGGTGAATTTTATCCGTCCTCAAATCGAATCTGGGAAAAAGAAATAATCCTTGCATAAGGAAAGGAGCAACCAATGGGAAAATTAATTATTTGCAGTGGAAAACTTGCAAAAAAACCATTTCATGTAAAACTTACTAATACAAATTTATTTTCCATTGAAGAATTATGCTTTTTTTTATACAATAACATAGAGCTAATTCAAAAAGACTTCTTTGACTACTCCTTGACTGAGTGGATATCACAGGAACTTGATTTAATTAAGAGAGCGGAGATTTTAAAAGAATTATTGGATAATAATGCAGGGTTAAAAGATATGGTAGTATGTATTATGTGTAGTGCAGATTTTTACACAGAAACAGAAATTAAACATTTGCTGCATTGTATAGATGAGTTAGGACAACTATCCCCAATCGAGAAGATGAAAAAGAAAGCGGATAATTATTTAAAATATAGACAATTTGCAGAAGCATCAATAGAATACGAGAAAATTCTTGAAAGCAAAGAAGCTGTTATGTTATCTGGTGTAGAATATGGTAATTTGGTTCATAATTTAGCAATAATACAATTAAATACAGTAGGTATCTTAGTTGCAGCAAATAGTTTTAAGGAAGCATATGAACGAAATCGTAATATAGAAACCTTAAAACAGTACTTATTAGCATTAAAATTAGGAAAGAAAGAAGACAAATTTCTAGAAGAAACAAAAAATTTTAATGTGGATGAAGATATAATAGATGAAATAAATGAAAAATTACAACAAATAAATTTTGATGCAGAGAGCTCAGAAGAATATCAAATGATAGAGGAACTTCTTGAATATAAACAATCTGGTAAATTAAATCAATTCTATCAATTGGCAAATGAAAGAATTAATAGATGGAAAATGGAATTTCGTCGGGAAAACTATTAAGGTGGATACTACGAAATGTTAAGAGAGGAATCATAGAATGGGTATCAATTTCAAATTTTTTTCCGGTAAAAAGAAAGCTAATGGTAAGAATGAAACTATAGATAGTAACATGAATTTAGAAATTACAAAAAAAGAAAAAAAGAAGAAAGAAAAAAAGAAAAAAGAAAAATATAGTAAAGTTGGAACGGGAAATGGATTAGGTACAATTGCAGAGGATATAAAGGAGAATAGTGCCAAATATGAAGTAACAGATGAGAAAACTATAAAATATGATTCTGTTGTAGACAGAGCTAGATTTTTAACGGATCAATGTGAACAAATATTAGAAACTTCAAGACAATTAGATGAGATGAAAGTGGAGTATCAAGCAGTAACATCATATTTAACAGATATTCAAAAAATTGATCATATTGATCTAGAAGAACGAGAAGTAATCAATGACACAGCAAGAAAGATTATCACAATAACGAGAGAACGTGCAAAATATCAAAACAATACAAGAAAAATAACAGATTCACAGTATAAGCATATAGCCAAATATGAAGATATATTACCAACTGAAATGAAAAAGATGCGAGAAAATGAAGCATATCATAATACCATTAAGACAGATATGCAACATCTTGAAGGTGAAAAAGGATCTTTATATTATCAGATTGAAGAAATAGATAGTAAACAAAATTATTTAAAAAAAATCGCAACGGCTACTTGCGTATTGGTAAGTTTACTGTTTGTGTTATTTGTTATTGTAAATCGGCTTTATGAAGCTAACATTCAGATTCCATTTCTAATGACAGTAGTTATGGCTTTTATAGCTGCTATATATATTTTTACAAACTCAAAAAATAACAAAAGAGATATGAAATTAGCTGAACTAAAGTTGAATAAAGCAATTGGTCTATTAAATAAGGTGAAGATAAAATATATTAATAATACCAATGCCCTAGATTATTCTTATCAGAAATATGCTGTTAATAGCTATGCAGAACTTTTATTTTTGTGGGAACAATATGTTAAAGCAAAAGAGGATGAGAAATTATTTAAAAGAAATACAGAAGAGTTACAAAGATATAATAGGGAACTTGTTAGAAATTTAAGAAGATATGGGCTGGATGATCCAGATATTTGGGTATTCCAAGCAGTAGCAATTATTGATAACAAGGAAATGGTAGAAGTACGTCATCGATTGAATGTAAGAAGACAAAAGTTAAGAGAACGAATCGATTATAATAATAAATTAAAAGACAAAAGCATACAAGCGATTAATGAATTCTTATCCAAAAATCCTGATAAGAGAGAAGAAGTAACGGAAGCAATCAAAAAGTATGGAATATATTTATAATTTCTCTTGACATATTTAAATACATTGCATATCATAATAATATTAAATAATACACAATGTAATGATGGAGAGGATTAGGTAAGTAATCTTATCAGAGAGGATGACCCTAGGCTGTGAGGTTATCTTAATGAAAGCTTATCGAAGGTAGCTCCTGAACAGTATTTCTGAATGCAGAGCATTTAAGCAAACAATTATGTGAATTTTATTTACAATGATAAAAGCTTAGATTTTCTAGTAAGAAATAACGGGCAGTCCCGTTACAGGCTACATGGTTTAGCTTAAAGCAGACCATAGTGAGAGACATGATTTTTATGTCTAAATAAAGGTGGTACCACGGTTCTTCGTCCTTTTTGGCGGAGGACCTTTTTTATTGTTTCGATAGTTTAATTTTTGATTAAATAAGTTCTTAACCACAGATACTACAAGAAAGAAGGAGAATTTTATGCAAAAAGAATTAGCAAAAACCTATGATCCCAAAGACATAGAAGGCAGATTGTATGAAAAATGGCTGAATAAAAAATATTTTCACGCTGAAGTAGATAAGAAAAAGAAACCATTTACCATTGTAATTCCACCTCCAAACATTACAGGTCAATTACACATGGGTCATGCGTTAGATAATACAATGCAAGATATTATTATTCGTTTTAAAAGAATGCAAGGATTCAATGCATTATGGCAACCAGGTACAGACCATGCTAGTATTGCTACTGAAGTTAAAATTATTGAACAAATGAAAAAAGAAGGAATCAATAAAGAAGATTTAGGTAGAGAAGGTTTCTTAAAGAGAGCTTGGGAATGGAAAGACGAATACGGCGGTAGAATCATTAGCCAGCTAAAGAAACTAGGATCTTCTTGTGACTGGGAAAGAGAAAGATTTACAATGGATGAAGGTTGTTCTAAGGCAGTAACAGAAGTATTCCTTCGTTTATATGAAAAAGGATATATTTATAAAGGAACAAGAATTATAAATTGGTGTCCAGTATGTAAGACCAGTATTTCTGATGCTGAAGTAGATCATGAAGAACAAGCCGGACATTTTTGGCATATTAAGTACCCTATCGTAGGTACAGATGAGTTTGTAGAAGTTGCTACAACAAGACCAGAAACTATGCTTGGTGATACTGCAGTAGCAGTTCATCCAGAAGATGAAAGATATAAGCATCTCATTGGTAAAATGGTAATGCTACCTTTAGTAAATAAAGAAATTCCAATTATCGCAGATACTTATGTTGATAAGGATTTTGGTACTGGTGTAGTTAAGATTACTCCAGCCCATGATCCAAATGACTTTGAAGTTGGTAAAAGACATAACTTACCTGAGATAAATGTAATGAATGACGATGCTACAATTAACCAATATGGTGGTAAGTATGAAGGTCTTGATCGTTATGAAGCTAGAAAATTAATGGTTAAGGAATTAGATGAATTAGGACTTTTAGTAAAAGTAGAAGAACATGTTCACAATGTTGGAACACATGAGAGATGTAACACTACTGTTGAACCGTTAATTAAACAACAATGGTTCGTTAAGATGGATGAGTTAATTAAACCAGCTGTTGATGCAGTTAAAAATGGAGATGTAGAATTTATTCCAGATCGTTTTGTAAAGACTTACTTTAATTGGACAGATAATATCAGAGACTGGTGTATCTCTAGACAATTATGGTGGGGACATAGAATTCCAGCTTATTATTGTGATAAATGTGGTGAAGTAGTTGTAGCAAAAGAAGCTCCAACAACATGCTCTAAATGTGGTCATGACCACTTTACACAAGATGAAGATACACTTGATACATGGTTTAGTTCTGCACTATGGCCATTCTCCACACTTGGTTGGCCAGAACAGACCGAAGACTTTGATTATTTTTATCCAACTAATGTTTTAGTAACCGGTTATGATATCATCTTCTTCTGGGTAATCCGTATGGTTTTCTCAGGATATGAATACACTGGTAAAGCACCATTTAGTAAAGTAATCATGCATGGATTAGTAAGAGATTCCCAAGGAAGAAAAATGAGTAAATCCTTAGGTAATGGTATTGATCCACTTGAAATCATTGATAAATATGGTGCAGATGCATTAAGATTAATGTTAATTACTAGTAACTCACCAGGTAATGATATGCGTTTTTACTGGGAGAGAGTAGAAGCAAGTAGAAACTTTGCTAATAAAGTATGGAATGCTTCCAGATTTATTATGATGAATCTTGAAAAAGCAGAAACAAGTAAAGAAATGGATCCTTCTACTTTAACGGATGCAGATAAATGGATTTTATCCAAGGCAAACACATTAGTAAAAGAAGTTACTGAGAATTTAGAAAGCTTTGATTTAGGTCTTGCAGTACAAAAGATTTATGATTTTGTTTGGGAAGAATTCTGTGATTGGTATATCGAAATGGTAAAACCAAGACTTTATAGTGAGACTGATAAAACAAAAGCAGGTGCAATCTGGACATTAAAGCATGTATTAACGACTTCTTTAAAATTACT
>JARBTX010000073.1 GCA_029239975.1 Anaerocolumna sp. | reverse complement strand
ATTCATGGTGCAATTAATGATATGACGCCTAATGCAGTTCATGAAGCAGCTGCTTAGTGAGTTAAACTTTTTGTGTCTACACTATTGACACAAATCCAGATTCTTATAAAGTTAATAACTTAATTTCATATAACTGCTTAGTTATGTAACATATAGGTTATTAATATTAGTTTATACTATATGTTAACACTGCTATTTAGAACTTTTTCTTCATAAATATTTTACATAAACTATCATTCTATAATTAAATTATATATCAGGAAAAATTTAAGTTTTATATGTAAATATTCAAAATTCAAATTATATTAGAATTATATAATCATATGTACTTTATAAAATTAACAATACATCATTAAAACTAATTAACATTAACATTAACATTGAATATATTATGAATATATTATTTAGTATATAATATCAAAAGTATTAAAACTCGTATTAGTTAGGTTAGTTTTATCTTGCTTCATTTTTTTATATAAGTAATTCATTTGTGAATTATGTTAATAAATTGATATTGTATATGTATATTATTAAATCACTATTTATTGCATTTATGTATATAATACAATTTCGTCCAACAGTTAATGATCAAATAGTTTTGAACTATTATATTGGCTTTAATTAGATAAATATAATTTTTATTATTCCCTTAAGCATAAATTTATATCTGTTAATAGTTAATAAGTATACTTTTAAATGTTTCACGTGAAACATTTTTCTAAAACTATTGATGACTAAAGTATAAAAAATTACTATTAAATCCATATTAACCAAAATAGAAAAATTATTATACTTCGTAATTTAAATTAACTTTTATAATTAGAAATAATATATATATATAATATTTCATCAATTATTATAATCAAAAAAAATAAGAATGATAGTAATCTTAATATATTTTCCTTATTATTTTATATGTTGTTATAATTATATCCTACACACTTAGTTCAATTTAATATGTGATACATCGGATGTATAAAAAACGTTAACTGTCATTAGAAAAATATAAATATTTAATTTATACTCCCATTACATACTGGTATATTTTTTATCATTTAAAATTAACACTTTCATTTAAATAATTAAACTTAATATAAAATTATTTACCATTCAAAATCTCATCAACTAATGTTTCACGTGAAACATAATTTAAGATAACTAATAAAATTCACGAACTTATTATAACATAAATATTAACAAACCTATAACTTCGTATTTAATCTTAATTGTATTTTTTACAAATAAAAAAAATCCAAATTGTATAAATTTGGACTTCATTTATTTTTTACTTATTAGTTAAGTTCAACGATATTGTTTTTTATAGCATACACAGCTGCTTGTGTTCGATCTGATACGCAAATCTTCTTGAATATATTAGATACATGATTTTTTACAGTTTTTTCGCTTATAGACAACTGATAAGCTATTTCTTTATTAAATAAGCCCTCTGTTAATAATTTTAAAACTTCAGTTTCTCTTCTGGTTAATAAGCTATCATCGTCATCATTATTTTCATGACTTTCTTCTTTTTGTTTTAATAAAGGAACTAATTCACTTTGAATAAATTTTTCGCCTTTATAAACTGAGAATATTGCTTTTCTAAGTATATCAGATTCAGAATCCTTTAGAACGTAACCATCAACTCCGATTTGAACAGCTTTCCATAAATATTCAATTTCGTTATGAATAGTTAAAATCAATATTTTACTCTTGTACTTCTTTTCTTTAATAATTTCTAGACATTTTAAACCATTCATTTCTGGCATATTTATATCTAATAAAACTACATCAGGGTTTACTTTTTCAATTATAGTTAAACAGTTTACTCCATCACCTGCTTCTCCTACAACTTGGATATCTCCATCTAATTCTAGTAATTGTTTTAATCCTTCTCTTACCATACAGTGGTCATCCGCTATTACTATTTTGATCGGGTCCATTATATGTCCTCCTTGCACTTTCTTAATGGTACTTTTACTAAAATTTTTGTTCCACTCACTTGATTTGATTCTATATTGATATCTCCTGACAAAAGTAAAACTCTTTCTTTCATCATAGATAACCCATATCCAGAAAATTTGTCATTGATAGAGCTTCTAAATGCTTCTTCATTAAATCCAGCTCTAAACCCTTCACCATTGTCATGAATTATTAATTCAATTAATTCATCATTATATGAAACTTCAATATTTATATTTGTAGCATTACCATGTTTAATAGCATTATTAGTTGCTTCTTGGATAACTCTGAATAATGTTAAATTAATAACAGGTAAAACTTTAAGTTCTTTTCCATTTACTTTAAGAGTAACTTTTATTTCATAATTCTTTTTTATATCATGAATGTATTTTTCTATAGTAGCAATTAATCCTAAATCATCTAATGACATTGGCCTTAGGTTATATATAATATTTCTCATGTCATTGATGGTTGTTTTAATTGTACTAATCATAGTCTGAAGTTCAAGTTTTGCTCTAATAGGATCCACATCAATTAATTTAGTACATAATTCTGTTTTATGCATCATGCTTGTCATATTTTGAACAACTGAATCATGTAAATCTCTTGCAATACGTTTTCTCTCATTCTCTTGTGTTTCTAATAATTTTAAACCCATTTCATTTTTATTGTGTGAACTACTTTCAAAGTTATAGCTTGTACTTTCTTTTATTATGTTTTCTGATTCAATCGTATTATTTGATTTTAATATATAAAAACAATTTCTAATATTTTCAAAGTTATTCTTTCTTTGAATAGCATTATGAAAAGTAATTTCTAATTCTTTTATTTTATTTTCTAAACTATTTTTTTGATTTAATAAAGATTTATATTTAACTTCTTTGTTACTTTTAGCCATTGGAGAAAATAAATCATCATTTGACATATCATTTGATAATACATATAAATTACTATTTATATCTTTTAATTCTTCTTCTAAATACTTGATTGTAACCTTTATTTGATCAAGCTCATTTAGGGTCCTTTCTTCATTATCTTTTAAGAACTTTTGAGCTTCCATTAATTGTTCACTCAACCCCATATTATCGTCTTGATTAATCATAGCAGATAACTCCCTAGTTTTTAAGTATATGATATAACATAATTCACTATTTTGGAAGAGTAAATATTAAAATATTACTAATTAATTGATTAATTAGTAATATTATCGCATAATTTACATATATTTCCAGCATTAAGCTTCATTCCAATATGTTTTATTCCTGCATCTAAAAATTCTTCCCCATACGACATAAATCCAATTTTTTCGTAAAATGATACAGCAGTTACTTGTGCATCAATATGAATTTCACTTGCACCCATAAGAAAAGCTTTGTTAGCTAACATTCTAACCACAAAGTCTCCATAGCTCTTGCCTCTTTCGCTTTTTAATACAGCTACACGACCTATCCTATAATTGGTGCCATCGTGGAATACACGCCCAGTTGCAACAGCCTTTTTATTATCATTATCAAATACTAATCCATGAATGGCATAATTATCAATATCATCAAACTCTTCTTCTTCTGATATATTTTGTTCAATTACAAATACTTGCTTCCTTATTTTTATACAATCTGATAAATCATCCCCGTAATATAGGTATTTGCCCTGTACCATATTGTTCCTCCACAAATAAAAATAAAATTATATATTTATTTTATTGGTTCTTTAGCAGGCTTCCCTGCAGTTCTTGGGTACATCTTTGGTGTACTTTTAATTTTTTTAATCTTTAGAAGTGTTCTCTCAATGTCACTCTTTGGTAAGTTAAAACTGTTTACAGATTCAACTTTTCCTCCTAAAACATGCATTGCTGCTTTACTTTCATCTAGTTCAGCCTCAATATTACCTGCTTTATATGGAATAAAGAATCCATTCACTTTAACATATGGCATACAATATTCTGAAAGAGTCGATAACTTGGCAACTGCTCTTGATACGCATAAGTCGAAGCTTTCTCTAAATTCTATCTTATGACCATAATCTTCAGCTCTTCCATGTAAAGCACTAATTTTCTTGAGACCTAACTCTGTTATAACCTCATTTAAAAAATTAACTCTTTTATTTAAAGAATCGATTAAAACAATCTCCCAATCTGGAAAAGCAATTTTTAGAGGAATACCAGGAAATCCAGCTCCTGTTCCCATATCTAAAACACTTACTTCTTGCCTTACCTCAAATACTTTTATTAAAGAAAGACTGTCAACAAAATGCTTACTTATAACTTCTTCATACTCTGTTATTGCAGTTAAATTCATGACTTTATTTTTTTCAATTAACATTTCATAATACTTAATAAACTGTTCTATTTGTTTTTCAGATAGAGTAATATGAAACTCCTGCAACAAGTCAGTAAAAATATTAGTGTTATACATTTCTTACTAACTCCACCTTTCATTGATTTATTAAAACTAACTACCTAAATTACACAGTTATAAACCATACAATTTATATTATATAAATATTTAATCTTAAATAAATGTAACTTAAAACATATAAATTGTATGATTTATAACTAGTATATTGTATTGTAATAGTAATTAATTTTCTTTAATACTTCTTCTTAATTGTTCCAAGTATACCAATAAAACAGATATATCAGCTGGTGAAACACCGGATATTCTTGATGCTTGTCCTACAGACAATGGTCTAATCTGATTAAGTTTTTGTTTCGCTTCTATTCTCAAACTAGGTATGGTTGAATAATCAATATCTTCAGGAATTAACTTTCCTTCTAGCTTTTTAAATTGATCTACCTGCCTTAATTGTCTTTGAATGTAACCCTCATATTTAATATTAATATCAACTTGTTCAATTACATCCTCTGGTAAAGGTTTTCTATTTTTATCTAACTCTTTAAGCATTTCATAGGTTAATTCAGGACGTCTTATTAATTCAGCTAACGTAGTACCTGTTTTTAATGTATTACTATTATATTTTTCAAGTAATGCTTGCACTTCACTATTTGCTCCGATTAATGTATTATTTAATCGTTTCATTTCTTCCTCAATTAACTTTTCTTTTTCACTTAATTTATAATATCTTTCTTCATCTATAAGACCTACTTCATATCCTATCTTAGTTAGTCTAAGATCTGCATTATCCTGTCTTAGTAGTAGTCGATATTCAGCACGAGATGTCATCATTCGATATGGTTCATGTGTTTCTTTGGTTACAAGGTCATCAATTAAAACACCTATATACGCTTGTGATCTATCTAATATAACAGGTTCTTTTCCTAGCAGTTTCATACTCGCATTAATACCAGCCATCAACCCTTGTGCTGCAGCTTCCTCATATCCAGAACTCCCATTAAATTGTCCACCACTAAATAACCCCTCAACCGTTTTAAATTCGAGAGATGATTTTAATTGCATTGGATTAATACAATCATATTCAATCGCATACGCATTCCTTACAATTTTAGCATTTTCCAAACCTGTGACACTTCGATACATTTGATATTGTACATCTTCTGGAAGTGAACTTGACATACCACCAACATACATTTCATTTGTATAATTACCCTCAGGTTCGATAAATACTTGATGTCTATCTTTATCAGCAAATTTTACTACTTTATCTTCAATCGATGGACAATATCTTGGACCAGTACCTTTAATATTTCCTGAATACAATGGAGAACGATGTATATTAGCACGAATAATATCATGGGTTTTTTCATTTGTATAAGTTAACCAACAAGATACTTGATCTCTTTTAATGTCTTCTTCTTGGTTTGTGAAGGAAAATGGTACGACTCGTTCATCACCTTTTTGCTCTTCCATTTTACTAAAATCTATGGATCGTTTATCAATTCTTGCAGGTGTACCTGTCTTAAATCGGTACATTTCAATACCGATAGATTTTAATGATTCCGTTAAATGATTCGCTGATTGTAAACCATTTGGACCAGTATAATTGCTTACTTCTCCATATACACATCTTGCATTAAGATAAGTTCCTGTACATAGAATAACTGTTTTACATGGATAAATTGCACCTGAAAATGTTTCAACGCCAGTAACTTTACCATCTTGAGCTAATATTTTAGCGACCTCAGCTTGCTTTAGTGTAAGATTAGGTGTATTCTCTAATATTTTTCTCATAGACTTGCTATAGTCTTGTTTATCTGCTTGAGCTCTAAGTGAGTGAACAGCAGGACCTTTTGATAGATTTAACATTTTAGACTGAATATACGTCTTATCAATGTTTTTTCCCATTTCACCACCTAAAGCATCAATTTCTTTTACCAAATGTCCTTTTGATGTACCACCAATGTTTGGATTACATGGCATTAAGGCTATACTATCCATACTAATAGTAACTACTAATGTATTTAACGATAACCTTGCACAAGCAAGTGCGGCCTCACAACCTGCATGTCCTGCCCCTACAACGACAACATCATATGCTTCATACGTATATGACATCTTATTCTCCTCTTTTCTAATGTTAAACTCTATTAGTTAATTATTTACCCATACAAAATTCACGGAAAATCGTATTAACTAAATCCTCATCTACAGCTTCACCAATGATAGTTCCTAATGTTTCATATGCATGCATTAAGTCAATGGAGTAAAAATCCTCAGGCATGCCATCTTCTATACTACGCATTACCATTTGTAAACTACTTAAACTATCTGATATAGCTTCTTTTTGACGAATATTAGTAATATATATTTCATCATTAAATGATAATTTTCCTTGAAAGAACATATCAGTAATCCAAGCTTCCAATTTATCTATACCAATATTTTCTTTTGCTGAAATATCAATAACACTTTTTCCAGTAATACTCTCAATTTCTTTTGAATCAATCACTGTATCTAAATCTGATTTATTTAATAGTATAATAGCTTTTTTATCTTTAATTAAATCTATAATTTCCATGTCATTTTCATCTAATTTAGTCGTTGCATCTATAACATAAATAATAAGATCAGCATCTTCTGCCATTGTTTTAGCTTTATTTACACCAATCTTTTCAACAATATCTTCTGTATTTCTAATCCCTGCAGTATCAATAATATTTAAACAGATATTTCCTAACTGTATTGTTTCTTCTAAGGTATCTCTTGTAGTACCAGCAATATCAGTTACAATTGCTCTTTCAGTACCAACTAAAACATTTAATAAAGAAGATTTTCCCGCATTGGGTTTTCCTAATATAACTGTTTTTATACCCTCTTTTATTAATCGTCCATTGTCAGCTGATTTTAGTAATTTACTTAACTCTGCGATATTTTCATTCATGTGGTCCATTAACTCTTGATCAAAATGATCTAAGCTAATATGTTCTGGATCATCTAAAGCAGCCTCAATAAATGCTAAATCATGTATAATACTATTTCTTATTATTTTAATTTTTTCTAATACATTACCTTTTAATTGGTTTAAGGAATTTTTTAAAGCAAAGTCATTTTTAGCATTAATGATATCACTAACAGCCTCCGCTTGTGATAAATCTATTCTTCCATTTAAAAATGCTCTTTTTGTAAACTCACCAGGTTCAGCTATACGGGCACCATTTTTTAGAATTGTTTCTAATATCTTTTTCGTTACTACAATTCCACCATGACAATCTATTTCAATAATATCTTCTTTTGTATAACTTTTTGGCCCTCGCATAATTAAAACCATAACTTCATCAATTACAATTTCATTATCTTGTATAAACCCATAGTGAATGGTATGACTAGGCATATCTGATAATCTTTTTATTCCTGATTTTGATTTATAGATTTTGTCTACAATAGATAATGATTCTTCACCACTAATTCGAATAACACTTATTCCTGCAT
The DNA here is from genome assembly GCA_029239975.1 of Anaerocolumna sp. Lineage (GTDB taxonomy): Bacteria > Bacillota > Clostridia > Lachnospirales > Lachnospiraceae > Anaerocolumna. The sequence goes on along the minus strand of JARBTX010000073.1, from coordinate 15,753 downwards.
TATTCACCGCAGTAGCAATCGCTGCTATTGTATCGGATTTCATATTGTTCCTCATTTCTACGCTGCTTTTTTCGCTGAACAAATTTGAGATTGCAGCGCAGACACAAATTTGCTACGAATGATTACATTTCGTTTTCTTATCACTTTATTATACCATAATATGACATTTTAATAATTCACAAAAGGGTGTATCAAAGCAAATAATACCTTTGGTACACCCTTAACCTTATTCTACGTCATTATGCTTTTGACTATATTCTTTGTTCTTATTGTAACTACTGTTATATGATTTACCTGAGTTATTACTACGAGAATATTTATTATTATACTTATAATCCTTCGTAGCAACACCTTTTTTTAATGTTATAACAACTCTACGATATGGTTCTTCACCCTCACTATGTGTTTCTACGAATTTATCATTTTGTAGTGCTGAATGAATAATTCTTCTTTCGTAAGGATTCATTGGCTCTAAAGTTACTGGTTTTCTTGTTCTTTTTACTTTAAAAGCAATGTTTTTACCTAGATTTTCTAATGTTTCTTTTCTTCTTTGTCTATAATTTTCAGTATCTAATTTTACTTTAAGATAATTTTCGCTGCCTTTATTAAGCACAAGACTTACAAGATACTGAAGTGAATCTAAAGTTTGACCTCTTTTTCCAATTAAAACTCCCATATCATCGCCAATTACATTAATATCAACAGATGCATTATCTTCATCATAGATAACTTCAACTTTAGCGTCAATATTCATTGCTCTGAATATTTTTTCTAAGAAATCCTTCGCAATATTATCTACTGTGTTTTTAATTTTAACACGGATTTTAGCAGGTTTATTAAATAATCCTAAAAAACCACTGCTTTCCTTTTCAATTACTTCATACTCTATACGATCACTGGTTGTACTTAATTTAATTAACGCTTCTGTTATAGCTTCATCAACAGTTTTTGCTGTAACTTCTAACCAATCCATTACTACTTATCCCCCTTGTCATTATTCCTGTTCTTAAGAAGATTAGCATTTGCAGCTATGCTGCCAGCTTTATGAGATACATCACTCTTCTTATAATTTGACGGTTCATAATTCTTTTTTACAGAGTTAGCATAATTCGTTGTAGTCGTATTTTTTGTTTCTTCAACAGTTTCAATTGATCTTGTTTGTTTTTTTGCTAGTTCTTCCATTGTTGCATTTGGATCAATACCTAATTTTGCTTTTCTTTTATTTGCTTTCATTACATTTTTTTCAATTAACTCATCTACGTCAACTTTTTCCATATGCTTATTAATTAAAAATTGTTGAGCAATGGCAAATAAACTACCTGCAACCCAATATAGACCAACACCAATTGGTAACATAATACAGAATACACCAGACATAATAGGCATTACTGTATTCATAGTTCCCATAGTTGAAGCCATAGGGTTATCCTTGTCTGTAGGATTATTTGTTGACATTTGTTTTGTTTGAATAAATTGTAAACCTGCAGCTAATATTGGAATAAGTATATCAGGTAATGCGAGTCTTGGACGATTCAAGATATTTAAACCAAATAAAAATTTATTAACATGCATGATTTCACCAGATTTATCTACAATTAAAGTTTGTAATGTAGGGAATTTATCTGCTAATTCACCCCATTGTTCTGAATTAAACTTAGCTAAAATATCTATAACATGTGGTAGTGATATGATATTATCAGTTCCAACCTCATTAAAACTACTCACTTTAAGACTAACTGCTTTTGCAAATTCAGACATAATCTCAACATATCCGTTGGTTCCACGTATACCCTCTGCAACAGAACTATACATAGCATTAATATCATTTACATAAGCAGGTATATTATATATTACACGATATAACGCAAACATAATTGGTAAAGATATTAAAAGAGGCAAGCATCCTGCTGTAGGGCTAGCGCCATACTTTTGATAAACTGCCTGCGTTTCTAATTGCATCTTTTTCATGGATGCTTCATCTTTTTTACCTTTATATTTTGCATTAATCTTTTGTATTTCCGGATTCATTTTTGATGATAACTTTGCAAACTTTTGTTGTTTTATTGTAAGAGGAATCATCAAACCTCTTGCGATAAATGTAAATAAAATAATTACTAAACCTACATTGGCAATTCCAAACAAACTTAAGAATTCATAAATAGCATTTAATATCCATCCTAATAATGTTGCAATAGGCCCTAATAACCCACCGCTTTGCGTTAAAAATATATTAAACAATTCATTTTCCTCCTTGGACACCATAATTAGAAATCAATGATTCTAATTAATCTTTATGGAACCGGATCATAACCGCCTGTTGCAAAAGGATGACATCGTAAAATCCTCCTAATTGCCAAATAAGTTCCTTTAACTGCACCATATTTTTCCAGTGCTTGGATTGCATACAAAGAGCAGGTAGGATAATAAATACAACTTGACCTAACCTTAAGAGGAGAAATAAATTTTCTATATATTTTTATTAAGAATATTAAAACTCGTTTCATCACGACTTAATCATCTCTTTTAATATTTTATGCATTTTACTTAAATGTAAAAAAGCACTGTTTATTTCGTTGTAATTCTTACCCTTTGCACCTACTCTTGCAATCACTACTATGTCTAAACCACTATTAAACATATCTTCGTTCAATCTGTAACTTTCACGAATTAATCTAGTTAATCTGTGTCTAACAACACTATTACCAACTTTTTTGCTTACTGAAATACCGAGTCTATTATGATTTATATTATTATTCAATACATACATAATTAAATACGAATTCGCATAGGACTTTCCATTATGATATACATTTTTAAAGTTGGTATTACTTTTCATTGATTCTGACGATTTCAAAATCTCACAGCCCTTTCTCGGTATTAAGGGAATTTAATCAGAGAAGAAAAGGCCACAATAATGCGACCTATGCTGATAATTTGTGTCTTCCCTTTGCTCTTCTGCTGGATAAAACTTTTCTTCCGTTTGAAGTACTCATTCTTGCTCTAAAACCATGAACCTTTGATCTAGATCTTTTCTTAGGTTGGAATGTCATTTTCATTAGATGCACCTCCTTTTAAATATACCAAAATATATATGGTAAGCGTATTTGTTCTATTTTAATATAATTTAAAATATCATGTTTATTATATTCGCTAACTGCTTGTACGTCAAGTAAATATTTTATAATCTCATATTGTCAAATTCTAAAATAATAATAATAATTTTATAAAATTACCTTCTATCAATTTCTCAATTTAATAAATTAACATGATAATATTAAAACTTAATTTGTTTAAACATATAAATATTACTATTTTAAAGAATATTACCTTATGTATGTAGTAATATTCAATTGTCCAAAATATAATTAATAAACATATGTCTCATAATATATATCTCATATACCTTTAAGGAGGTAATTGGTATGGAAAATAGAGCTATAAAAATTTTTTCACCGATGAATAACAAAATATCACTAAAGATTATTCCTGGACATTTTGCAACGAACTTCTCTCATATTAACTTTTATATTGACATGACATCCATAAAAACTAGGCAAAATGAGGCTTTAGAAGCTGCTAAGTCTATGGTGGACCAAAATGACATGAATTTTGTAGTAGATACTATTGTCTGTATGGATGGGTGTGAAGTAATAGGTGGTTTTTTAGCTATGGAACTATCCAATGCTGGAATATTATCAATGAACTCACATAAAACCATATATGTTATATCTCCTGAATACAATTCAGCTGGTCAAATAATTTTTAGAGATAGTAATCAGTCTGCTATAAGTGGAAAAAACATATTGTTGTTAGTTGCAAGTGTTACAACTGGTAATACAGTAAGTAAAAGCTTAGAATGTATTAAGTACTATGGTGGTAAGATTCAACGAATTAATGCATTATTTAGTGCTGTTGATAAACTTGAAGGGATACTCGTTCATACCATTTTTAGATTAAAAGATATACCTGAATATAAAAATTATAACATTAATGATTGTCCATTTTGCAAAGCACATCAAAAAATAGAAGCTATCGTAAATGGTTTTGGATACACAAAACTATATTAATCCCTAAACCTAAAGGTAGTAGATGTATAACTTAAATACATCTACTACCTTTTTAAACGAAAATAGATTAAACTATTTTTATAAAAACTTAAAAAAATCATATTATATTCAATAGATTTCCACTGAAAAATTTAAAAACATTTTTTTCACACAAAGTTATCCACAAATTGTTGATAAATTGTGGATAACTTTGTGAATTGGTGTGAATATTTCGCACAATTGTTAAAAATATCCCCAATAACACTGAAGTTTTTTTATGTTTATAGTTTGTATAATTTATTCACACAATTGTTATTAAGCATTTTTGGCATGGGGATAGCTTATCCCAAAACGTATTAATTTATATTTTTTCATTGAATTATCCACAATTTTGTTATATCATATAAGTTAGGTATGTACGAAATTTTATATTAGGGAGATTAATGTAATGAATGATATTCAAGATAAATGGGACGAAATACTGGAATACCTGAAAATTGAACATTGTGTAACCGATGTTTCTTTTAAAACTTGGTTACTTCCTTTAAAAGTATATTCAGTAAGGGATAATTTAATTACTATATCTATAGATGATAAAATGATCGGCCCTGACAGTAAAAATTTCATAAGTAGAAAATATGGTATTCCATTAAAGGTTGCTATTACTGAAATCATGAATGAAAATTATGATATAGAATTTGTATTAGAAAGTCAGATAGTACCTGCCGAAGTTAAAAATGAAACTACTTCGACTAATAATAAGAAGAACTTAAAGAATGGATTGTCTTTTTTGAATCCTAGATATACATTTGATACCTTTGTAGTTGGTGCCAATAATAATCTAGCTCATGCTGCTTCTTTGGCAGTTGCAGAATCCCCTGCAGAAATATATAATCCATTATTTATATATGGTGGAGTAGGTCTTGGTAAAACTCACTTAATGCATTCTATTGCACATTATATATTAGAACAAAATGCAAATGCAAAAGTTATGTATGTAACTAGTGAGAAGTTTACGAATGAGTTAATTGAATCTATCCGTAATGTGAATACTACACCAACTGAATTTAGAGAAAAGTATCGAAATATAGATGTTTTGCTAATTGATGATATCCAATTTATTATAGGTAAAGAAAGTACTCAGGAGGAATTTTTCCATACATTTAATACCTTACACGAATCAAAAAAACAAATTATAATCTCCAGTGATAAGCCACCAAAAGATATACTTACATTAGAAGAAAGACTTCGATCAAGATTCGAATGGGGACTTACAGTGGATATTCAACCACCTGATTATGAAACAAGAATGGCTATATTAAAGAAGAAAGAAGAGCTAGATGGCCTTCAAATTGATAATGAAGTTATGAAGTATATTGCAACTAATGTTAAATCCAATATTCGAGAGTTAGAAGGTGCTCTAACTAAAATCGTTGCTCTATCTCGTTTAAAGAAACAAGAAGTTAATGTAACTTTAGCAGAAGAAGCATTGAAAGATTTAATATCACCAGACGACAAAAAGCAGATTACACCTGAATTAATTATCGATGTAATAGCAGAGCATTTCAATATAACATCTTCTGATATTTATTCTATTAATAAAAGTAGAAATATTGCTTATCCTAGACAGGTAGCTATGTACTTATGCCGTAAATTAACGGATCATTCACTTGCTGATATCGGTAAATTAATGGGTAATAGAGATCATACCACTATTTTACATGGTATTGATAAGGTAGAAAGCAACATAAAAAAAGATCAGAGTATGCAAAATACAATTGAAGTTTTAATGAAAAAAATCAATCCATAAAGATTGTTTTTATTTTTTTCCACAATCTAATGTTTACAAATTGTTATTTGGCTGTTAGTTGCCCTTGGATAACTTAATAATTGGCTTTAAGCTAAAAAATTTATTAAGAAGACATTTATAATTCTTTCACATGGTTATCCTTCCTGCGAAAGCCTTTGTTTAAAAGCAAAAAGCCACTTATACACAAATTAACACCCCCTATTACTACTGCTAATAAATTTTATTATATATATTTACATGAAAAATCGTGAAGGGAGTTATACACAATTATGAAGATCATTTGTTCCAAAACCGAATTAATGAATAGTGTTAATATAGTTTTAAAAGCTGTTCCAACAAAATCTACAATGCCAATACTTGAATGCGTTATTATTGAAGTAAAAGATGAACATATTAAATTAATCGCCAATGATATGGAATTAGGTATTGAAACTTTAGTAAAAGGTGATATATTAGAGACTGGTACCATAGCAATTAATGCTAAGGTTTTTTCTGAGATTGTTCGTAAATTACCAGATAGTGATGTAACAATTGAAACAGATAGTAATTACCTTGCTACAATTATAAGTGGAAAGTCTAAGTTTGCTATATCTGGTAGAAGTGGTGAGGAATTCCCTTATTTACCAAAGATAGAGAAAAAAGATGCAGTTGTGCTTTCACAATTTACTTTAAAAGAAGTGATTAGACAAACTGTTTTTTCAATCTCTGATAATGAAAGTAATAAAATAATGACAGGCGAATTGTTTGAAATCAAAGGAAATGAATTAAAAGTTGTTTCACTTGATGGACATAGAATTTCTATTAGAAAAATAAATTTAAAAGATAGTTATAACGATATTAAAGTTATTGTACCTGGTAAAACTTTAATTGAGGTAAGTAAAATATTATCAGGTGAATTCTCAGATGAAGTTAGTATGTTCTTTACAGACAAGCATATACTTTTTGAATTTAACAATACAATTGTTTTATCTCGTTTAATTGAGGGTGAATATTATAAAATAAATCAAATGTTATCCAGTGATTATGAGACAAAAATAACAATTAATAAAAAAGAACTTTTAAATTCAATTGATAGAGCTACACTTTTAATCAAAGAGACGGAAAAGAAACCAATCATTGTAAAAATTGAAGAAAAGAAAATGGAACTAAAAATGAATTCAACTATAGGTTCCATGGATGACGAAATTGACATTACAAAAGAGGGTAAAGACATATTAATTGGATTTAACCCTAAATTTTTAATTGAAGCATTAAGAGTTATTGATGATGAAGATATTGATATTTATTTAATTAATCCTAAAGCACCATGTTTTATTAGGGATAAAGAAGAATCATATATATATTTAATTCTACCAGTTAATTTTAATGCTGCAGTGCAATAAAATATTATAAACAATACGTATAGAACGAAATGACTTTACTAAATCAATTAATCTTAGACACAAACTAATATATAAAATATTATTACAGAAAAGGTACGGACCAATATGGAAGTTATTAAATTAAGAGAAGATTTTATTAAATTAGGACAGGCATTAAAAGCTGCAGGTTTAGTAGAATCAGGAGTAGATGCTAAAAGTGTAATACTAGATGGTCTAGTAAAAGTGAATGGAAACATTGAAACTCAGAGAGGGAAAAAATTATACGATGGTGATATTGTTACATTTGACAAAGAAACTATCAAAATAGAAAAATAATTAGAATAGTGGTGTTTACATGTATATAAAAACCCTTGAACTAAAAGATTATAGAAATTATGATCATCTTTTTATGGAATTTCATAATGGTGTAAATATTTTGTATGGAGATAATGCACAAGGTAAAACGAATATTTTAGAATCAATATATATTTGTGGCACTACTAAATCCCATAAGGGAAGTAAGGACAAAGAAATAATTAAGATGAATAAAGATGAGTCACATATCAGACTGTTTGTTGAAAGAGATAATGTGACTCATAAAATTGATATGCACTTGAAAAAAAATAAACCAAAAGGAGTAGCAATTGACGGAATACCAATAAAAAAGTCAAGTGAATTATTTGGTATTATTAATATTGTGTTTTTTTCTCCAGAGGATTTAAGTATTATTAAAAATGGTCCATCCGAACGTCGAAGATTTATTGATTTAGAATTATGTCAATTAGATAAAGTTTATTTGTATAATTTAACCAATTATAACAAAATTATAAATCAAAGAAATAATTTATTAAAGCAAATCAGTTTTAACAGGAAATTATTGGATACACTTAATATATGGGATATGCAATTAATTGAGTATGGAACTAAGGTTATAGAACGAAGAGACTTATTTATACAGCAGTTAAATGAAATTGTATATGAGATACATAAAAGATTATCCGGTGAAAAAGAAGAATTGATACTGCAATATGAACCAAATGTCAGTGTAACAGATTTTAAAGAAAAGCTAACAAGTTCAATTGATAGAGATATTACATTGAAAATGACTAATGTAGGACCACATCGAGATGATATGAGTTTTTTGAATGGTACCATAGACATTAGAAAATATGGATCTCAAGGACAGCAAAGAACTTCGGCATTATCTTTAAAACTTGCAGAAATTGAATTAGTAAAAAGAATTACGAAAGATAAGCCAATCTTATTGCTAGATGATGTATTATCCGAGTTAGATCGAAAGCGACAAAATTATTTATTAAATAATATAAATGATATTCAAACTATTATTACATGTACCGGATTGGAAGAATTTATCACAAATAGGATGAATTGTGATACAATTTATCATGTAGTAGAGGGAACTGTAACAAATGATAATACTTTTACATTGGATTTCATCCATAGAAAAACAGGAGGCAATTTATGAGTGCAGAATACGGTGCAGATCAAATCCAAATATTAGAAGGTTTAGAAGCTGTAAGAAAAAGACCAGGTATGTATATTGGTAGTACATCATCAAAAGGATTACATCATTTGGTTTATGAAATAGTTGATAATGCAGTTGATGAAGCCTTAGCAGGAGTTTGTGATACAATTGAAGTAATTATTAATCCAGATAATTCTGTTACTGTTATAGATAATGGTCGTGGTATACCAGTAGGCATAAACCATAAAAAAGGAATTCCAGCAGTTGAAGTTGTATTTACAATATTACATGCCGGAGGAAAATTTGGTGGTGGCGGGTACAAAGTATCTGGTGGATTACACGGTGTTGGTGCATCTGTAGTGAATGCTTTATCTGAATGGCTGGAAGTATATATACATTTGGATGGTAAAATTTATAAACAAAGATATGAACGAGGAAAAGTAATGCACCCTCTGGAAGTAATAGGAGAAACGGATCGCACAGGAACAACAGTAACGTTTTTACCTGACAAAGAAATATTTGAGGAAACTATTTTTGATTATGAAGTATTAAAACAAAGATTAAGAGAAATGGCTTTCTTAACTAAAAATTTAAAAATTATTTTAAAAGATGATCGTGTGGAACCACAAGTAGTAAGAGAATTTCATTATGCTGGTGGTATTAAAGAGTATGTAGAGTATTTAAATAGACATAAAGATCCATTATACCCAGAAATAATTTATTGTGAGGGCAATAAGGATCAAGTTTATGTTGAAGTAGCTATGCAACATAATAGTTCATATACTGAGGGTTGTTATAGTTTTGTAAACAATATAACTACACCTGAGGGTGGAACACATTTAGCTGGTTTTAAAAATGCTATTACGAAAACTTTTAATGATTTTGCAAGAAATCTAAAGTTTTTAAAGGATAATGAAGGAAATTTATCCGGTGAAGATATTAGAGAAGGCTTAACAGCTATTATTAGTATAAAAATACCGGAACCTCAGTTCGAAGGACAAACAAAACAAAAATTAGGAAATAGTGAAGCCAGAGGAGCTGTTGATAGTATTGTAAGTGAACAATTAACTTACTTTTTAGAACAGAACCCTCAAGTTGCTAAGATGATATTAGAAAAAGCAGTATTAGCTCAAAGAGCAAGAGATGCCGCAAGAAAGGCTAGAGACTTAACAAGAAGAAAAACTGCCTTAGAAGGTATGAGCCTCCCAGGTAAGTTGGCAGATTGTTCTGATAAAGATCCAAAAAATTGTGAGATTTATATCGTAGAGGGTGATTCTGCGGGTGGATCTGCAAAAACTGCGCGTTCAAGAGCAACTCAAGCAATCCTCCCACTAAGAGGAAAAATTCTAAATGTAGAAAAATCGAGACTTGATAAAATTCTAGTAAATAACGAAATAAAAGCCATGATAACTGCTTTTGGTACAGGAATATCAGATGACTTTGATATATCAAGATTACGTTATCACAAAATTATTATTATGACAGATGCCGATGTTGATGGTGCTCATATAAGTACTTTATTGCTCACTTTCTTCTACCGATTTATGCCAGAATTAATCAAGCAAGGTTATGTATATTTGGCACAACCACCATTATACAAAGTTGAAAAAGGTAAGATTATAAAATACGCTTATAGTGATGAAGAATTGAATCAAATACTAACTGAAATCGGACGTGATGGTAATAACAAAATTCAACGTTACAAAGGTCTTGGTGAGATGGATGCAGAACAACTTTGGGAAACAACTATGGATCCTGAAAGAAGAATTCTTCTTAAAGTTACAATAGATGAAGAAGAATCCTCAGAAATAGATTTAACATTTACAACCTTAATGGGTGATAAAGTGGAACCAAGAAGAGAATTTATTGAAGCCAATGCAAAATACGTAAGAAATTTAGATATATAAGTGTTATCATACACAGTGGAGGAAAATAAATGGACGAGAATATCTTTGATAAGGTTCATGAGGTTGATCTAAGAAAGACAATGGAAACATCATACATTGATTATGCCATGTCTGTAATAGCAGCTCGTGCACTTCCGGATGTAAGAGATGGTCTGAAACCGGTACAGAGAAGAATATTATATGCAATGATAGAATTGAATAATGGTCCTGACAAACCACACCGTAAATGTGCGCGTATTGTCGGTGATACAATGGGTAAATACCACCCTCATGGTGATAGCTCTATTTACGAAGCATTGGTAAAATTAGCACAAGATTTTTCAACCAGATATCCTTTGATAGATGGGCACGGAAATTTTGGCTCTATTGATGGTGATGGAGCAGCCGCAATGCGTTATACTGAGGCACGTTTAAGTAAGATATCCATGGAGATGCTATCTGACATCAATAAAGACACGGTTGATTTCGTACCAAACTTCGATGAAACAGAAAAAGAACCAACGGTTCTTCCTTCTAGATATCCAAATCTATTAGTTAACGGTACTTCCGGTATTGCAGTTGGTATGGCAACTAATATACCTCCTCATAATTTACGCGAGGTTATTAATGCTGTTTTAAAATTAATCGATAATATTATTTTGGAAGATAGAGATACTTCCATGGAAGAATTATTAGAAATCGTAAAAGGACCTGACTTTCCTACTGGTGCAACTATACTTGGAACAAGGGGAATTGAAGAGGCTTATAGAACTGGTCGTGGAAAAATAAGAGTACGTGCAATATCTGATATTGAAACTATGTCAAATGGAAAAAATCGTATTGTTGTTACAGAACTTCCTTACATGGTTAACAAGGCTAGATTAATTGAAAAGATAGCAGAATTAGTAAAAGAAAAGAAAATTGATGGAATAACTGAGTTAAGAGATGAATCAGATCGTACTGGTATGAGAATTTGCATTGAACTTAGAAGAGATGTAAATGCGAATGTTCTTTTAAATCAATTATATAAACATACCCAAATGCAAGATACTTTTGGTGTTATTATGTTAGCATTAGTTAATAACGAACCAAGAGTCTTAAATCTTCATGATATGCTAACGTATTACTTAAAACATCAAGAAGAAGTAGTAACAAGAAGAACACAATATGATTTAAATAAAGCAGAAGAAAGAGCTCATATCTTAAAAGGATTATTAATTGCTTTAGATAACATAGATGAAGTTATAAGTATAATACGTAGTTCTAAAAATGGTAATCAAGCAAAAGAACGATTAATAGAAAAATTCAATTTAACTGATATACAAGCTCAAGCAATTATTGATATGAGATTGCGTGCATTAACAGGTTTAGAAAGAGAAAGACTTGAAAATGAATATGCAGAATTAATGGAAAAAATAGCTGAATATCAGGCAATTTTAGCAGATAAGAAAAAATTATTAACAGTAATCAAAGAAGAAATTATTGTAATTCGTGATAAATTTGGTGATGATAGAAAAACTTCAATTGGTTTTGATGAATATGATCTATCTACAGAAGACCTAATACCAAATGAAAATACTGTTCTTGCAATGACTCGTTTAGGTTACATAAAGAGAATGACAATTGATAACTTTAAGAGTCAACACAGAGGCGGAAAAGGTATTAAAGGTATGCAAACCATTGATGAGGATTTTATTGAAGATCTGTTAATGACTACTACTCATCACTATATTATGTTCTTTACAAATAAAGGACGTGCATATAGATTAAAAGCATATGAAATTCCTGAATCCGGAAGAACAGCAAGAGGAACAGCTATTGTTAATTTACTTCAATTGTTACCAGAGGAAAGAATAACGGCTATCATACCATTAAAAGAATACCAAAATCATAAATATTTATTTATGGCTACAAAAAAAGGTATTGTGAAGAAAACTCCAATCAGAGAATATGAGAATATCAGAAAATCTGGGTTACAAGCAATTAACTTAAGAGAAGATGATGAGTTAATTGAAGTAAAAGCTACAAATAATAGTAAAGATATTATATTAGTGACTAAAAATGGTCAATGTATTCGATTTAATGAACGAGATGTAAGGGCTACAGGACGTACATCTATGGGTGTTATTGGTATGAATTTAGACCATAATGACGAAATTATTGGAATGCAATTAAATACGCAAGGTGATTCTTTACTAATTGTATCTGAAAAAGGTGTGGGTAAACGTACCGATATCGATGAATTTACTGTACAACGTAGAGGTGGAAAAGGTGTTAAATGTTATAAAATAACTGAAAAAACAGGTTACGTTGTTGGTGTAAAAGCTGTTAGTGAAGAAAATGAAATTATGATAATTACTACAGAGGGTATTATTATTCGTCTAATAGTGAATGGTATTTCAAAATTAGGTAGAATCACATCAGGTGTTAAACTAATAAATATGGATACTGATAACGATATTACAGTAGCAAGTATTGCGAAAGTTAGAGATAATCAAGACAAAGCATCAGAAGATGATATTATTAAACAACTTGAACAAGAGTTAGAAGAAGAATCAAGTGAACCAGCTGATTTAGTATTCGATGATGAGTTTAGTGATGAAGAATTAAACGAAGATGAGTTGAATGATGATATTTTAGACGCTGATGAAATAAATGAACAAGATACAAATGAATAATTCTAATTAAAATAATAAATAAGCCTTTCAATCAAAAACAATAGTAATGATTGTTTTTGATTAAGGCTTATTTTTTAAAATAGGGAGGGGTAAAAGTGAGAACTGTCCATACAGATATTATTAAGAATTGCATAAAAGAACTTTGTATAGAAGCAAATTACCAACTTTCAGGTGATATGGAAGAAGCAATAAAAAATTCTGTAAATTATGAAAAATCTCAGTTAGGAATACAAATATTAAATCAATTACAAGAGAATATAGATATTGCAAAAAATGATGATATACCAATATGTCAAGACACAGGTATGGCAATTGTTTTTGTTAAAATAGGACAAGATGTGCATATTGAAGGAGATAATTTAGAAGATGTAATCAATCAAGGAATTAGAGAGGGGTATCAAGAAGGATACTTGCGTAAATCAGTTGTAAGCGATCCGCTAATTCGTATTAATACAAATGATAATACACCAGGTATAATTCATTATGAAATAGTACCTGGAACAAATTTAGAAATCACTTTAGCTCCAAAAGGTTTTGGTAGTGAAAATATGAGTAAGGTATATATGCTTAAACCCTCAGATGGAGTTGAAGGTGTAAAAAAAGCAGTTTTAGAAACTGTAATGTTAGCAGGTCCAAATGCTTGCCCTCCCATTGTGGTTGGAGTTGGAATTGGAGGGAGTTTTGAAAAATGCGCAATATTAGCAAAAAAAGCATTAACAAGAGAATTAAATAAACACTCTCAGATTGAACACTTAAAACAACTAGAAATAGAGTTATTAAACTTAATTAATAGAACGGGTATTGGTCCAGGTGGATTAGGAGGGACAATAACTGCTTTAGGTGTAAATATAGAATCATTTCCTACTCATATTGCAGGATTACCAGTTGCCATTAATATTTGTTGTCATGTAAATAGACATGTAACACGAATTATATAATTAATAGATTATCAACAGGTTGTTATTAAATTTTCAATTTCAGTGGATTAAGAATTAAGTATGGAGGTCGATTGTGGAAAAATACATTAATACACCAATTAACAATGAGATTATATTAGATTTAAAGGCTGGTGATTACGTATACATTACTGGCAAAATATATACTGCTCGTGATGCAGCACATAAAAGAATGTATGAAAGTATGTTAGAGAAGGAAATAATACCTATGGATTTGAATAATTCAATTATCTATTATTTAGGACCGACACCAGAAAGGGAGGGACAGGTAATAGGTTCAGCTGGACCAACTACAAGTAGTAGAATGGATAAATATACTCCTTTGTTACTTGAGAATGGTTTAAAAGGTATGATCGGAAAAGGTAAGAGAAGCCAAACTGTTATAGATTCAATTATAAATAATAAAGCAGTTTATTTCGCAGCAGTAGGTGGAGCTGGAGCATTATTATCTAAGAGAATAGTGTCTTCAAAAATAATAGCTTATGATGATTTAGGAACTGAAGCTATTAGAGAACTTGTTGTAGATAAATTCCCTGTCATTGTAGTTATAGATTGTGAGGGTAATAATCTATATGAAACTGCATCATCAAATTTTTGTACATTGAAAGTTGACATTTAATTTATATTAATAAATCACAGTAAATTGTAAATAAGATATTGAATATTAATACTTTATTTATAAATTATATATAAGTATTTTACTATCTATATTATGTCATTTTACCATATTTATATTTTAGTGAATAATTTTAAGTTATAAATACAAACTAATGCATTGAGATAATATATGAAGTAATTTAACGTTGTTTGATGTAGATTTCTTTGTATAATATGATGTTATAAAAAAGTAAAAGAAATATTAAAAAATGTGTTGACAAACCTTAATGTGTTTGATATACTAATCCATGCACCTGACGAGAAAGTCAGAAACAAAAAAATATGTCATGTAGTTCAGACTATGGAGAAATACTCAAGAGGCTGAAGAGGCGCCCCTGCTAAGGGTGTAGGTCGTTTGCGCGGCGCGAGGGTTCAAATCCCTCTTTCTCCGTCATATTTTAAATTGTTACTTTCATAAATTGATAAACACTTAAAAATAAATAATAAAAAAGTGTTGACAAGATAAAAGTTATGTGTTAGAATAGTTTTTGCTGACGCGGAAACAACGAGTCAGAAAAACAGACAAGTATCTCTTGAAATATAGATACGAAAAATGAACATTGATAACTGAACAGTAAAACAACCTTGAAAATTCTTTAAAATTTTCAATATAGATAACATCGAAAGATGTATTTATACGAACCGTATTTAATGATCAAACATTAGATACAACCTAAAAACAGTAAAAATGAAACGAAAGTTTCAACGGAAATTAACGATTGTTTTAATCTTAGATTAAAAACAGCCAATGTTAATTCTGAACGATTAAACTTTAATTTGAGAGTTTGATCCTGGCTCAGGATGAACGCTGGCGGCGTGCTTAACACATGCAAGTCGAACGAAGCACATCCTTGGATCCCTTTCGGGGGTGAA
>JARBTX010000072.1 GCA_029239975.1 Anaerocolumna sp. | reverse complement strand
ATAACTGGGAGGGAGAGTAGTTTTGGTGCCCTTTTTAAAATAGATAATAAATATATGTTACTTGGTGGTGTAATAGGAGCTTTTATAACCTACACAGTAGTAAAGAGTGTTGATACATTAGGACCTGCAAGAGCTATTATGTTAATTGTTACTTCCCAGCTAATTATGGCTTATGCAATAGAGATTTTCGGGATTTTTGGAATCGAGCGCGTTAGGTTAGAGTGGAGAAAACTAATTGGTTTAGTTTTAATTATTGGAGGAATAATTACCTTTAAATGGGATTAATTATTTAAGTTTTCCTTACAATTAAAATTCTTTCGAAAAACTATTGTAATCGTTACATTAATTATGTAGAATAATATTATCAAATAATGTATTGAGGATACGAGTTTGATATAGCCTTTTTTATAAAAATAAGTTTATAGAAAAGGATAAAATTATGAAGCAAAAAAGTTGGATAAAAATTACTCTTACAATAGTAATTGTTCTAGCAGCTGGTATATTCTACAGTTGTAGAGAAAAAGACAATCAAAAAGCAGTTCTTTCTTTACAAAATCAAGATTCAAATACACCAATATCAAGCATAAACAATCAGAGTAATAACGAAGAATTGGACTCTTGGAATGAAGTACAAGATGATAATAAGGCTGATCAAATTGGTGTTTCTAATGAGAATGGGGCTCTAATAAATCAAGAAACTAATGAAGAGAAAACGGAAGAAATATATGTACATCTTTGTGGCGCTGTGAAATATCCCGATGTATATCAAGTTGATGCCGATACTAGATTGATTGATATCATTAAACTTGCCGGTGGATTAACAGATGATGCCGCAGGAGATTATGTAAATCAAGCTGCTAGAGTTAGTGATGGAGAACAAATCTATATTCCATCTAAGGATGAAGTAGATGGTACGATTCCTTTCACCATAGCTAATAACAATAATAATATTTCCAATAATAATGATTCTACTGATTTAAATGTTAGTAAAATTAATTTAAATACAGCTACAAGAGATGAATTGATGACTTTAACTGGAATCGGTGAATCAAAAGCAGATAGTATTATTACATATAGACAGGAACATAGTGGTTTTAAGTCTATTGATGAGGTTAAGAATATCAATGGAATAAAGGATTCTGTTTATAATAAAATATGTGACAAGATAACAGTAAACTAGGGTTTCGAATAATATAGAGTTTAGAAACCAACAAAAGAATGAATAGGATGAGGTGAAGAAAGTGGGTAAGAAAGTACTTGTTGTTGATGATGAAAAGTTAATCGTAAAAGGTATACGATTTAGTCTAGAACAAGATGGTATGGAAGTTGATTGTGCCTACGATGGTGAAGAAGCATTAGAAGCTGCTAAGAAGAAGGAATATGATGTTGTTTTATTGGATGTTATGTTACCTAAGATTACTGGATTTGAAGTTTGTCAACAGATTCGTGAATTTTCAAACATGCCTATTATAATGCTTACTGCAAAAGGTGATGACATGGATAAAATTCTTGGTTTAGAATATGGTGCAGATGATTATATTACAAAACCATTTAATATATTGGAAGTGAAAGCTCGTATTAAAGCAATCATGAGACGTAGCACTAAAAAAGCAGCAGAAACTCAAGCAAAAGTTATCAAATTTGAAGATTTAAAAATTGACTGTGAGAGCAGAAGAGTTTATGTTGGTAATAAAGAAGTGAATTTAACTGCAAAAGAGTTTGATTTACTGGAATTATTAATATTCAATCCAAATAAAGTATATAGCCGTGAGAACTTGCTCAATATTGTATGGGGATATGATTATCCTGGTGACGTAAGAACAGTGGATGTACACATTCGTAGATTACGTGAAAAGATTGAAGATAATCCAAGTGAGCCGAAATATATACATACAAAATGGGGTGTTGGCTATTTTTTCCAAAATTAAATTAAGATTATGGTTTTTAAAAAGTATGAGAGTGCATGTTCTTATTGCACTCTTCTTAATTGGTATCGTTCCAATTCTTTTTTTTGGATGGGAAATGATAAATACCTATGATAGGAAAGCAACGGATCAAAGAAAGAATGAAATACTAAATCAATGCTCTTCACTATCTAATTTGTTAGTCTCTCAAGGTTACCTAACTGATCCAACCATATCAGAAATAAATACGGAATTAAATCGTATGGCTGGAATTTATGATGGTAGAATTATTGTAGTAGACAGTAAGTTAAATATATTAAAAGATACGTTTGGAATTGAAGATGGTAATATCTTAATATCTGAAAATGTAATTAAGTGTCTTAGCGGTACAACGAATATAAGTGAAAGCAAACAGGATAATTATGTAGAACTTACTATTCCCATCACACATAATAATACAAAAGAGATTATAGGTGTTATTCTTATGAGCTTTTCTAATAAAAATATACATCTTATCTCAACAATGTTGTATCAAAAAGCTACTATATTATTTATAACCACCGCTATTTTAATCTTAGTATTTGCTTTTTTCTACTCAGGTGTATTTACAAAACCTTTTATAAATTTAAAAAAGGCAATTGGTCATTTAACGGAAGGTTATATGGATGATGAAGTAAAAGTGAATGGTTTTCATGAAATCGATCAGATATCAAACTCATTAAATCAAATGCTTTTACGTATGAAAAATCTTGAGAAATCAAGGCAAGAATTTGTATCCAACGTGTCTCATGAATTAAAAACACCTCTTACATCAGTTAAAGTATTAGCAGATTCGTTATTAATGCAAGAGAATGTACCTTCTGAATTGTACCGAGAATTTTTAGTAGATATTGCAGAAGAAATTGAACGAGAGAATAAAATAATAAATGATTTGCTATCCTTAGTTAAACTTGATAAAACAGCAAGCGAAATGAATATAACTTCGATTAGCATTAATGAACTTCTTGAACTTGTATTAAAACGATTAAGACCAATTGCAAAGAAAAATAACATTGAATTGATTTTTGAAAGTTTTAGACCTGTAATTGCAGAAGTTGATGAAGTAAAATTAACCTTAGCATTATCGAATCTAATTGAAAATGCAATTAAATATAATGTGGAAGATGGATGGGTACGAGTATCCTTAAATGCTGACCATAAGTATTTTTATGTTAAAGTAGCGGATTCAGGAATTGGTATACCAGAAGATGCGCAAGATTTTATCTTTGACCGATTCTATCGTGTTGACAAAGCTCGTTCTAGGGGTACTGGTGGTACTGGTTTAGGTTTGTCTATTACGAAAAATGCTATACACATGCATAAAGGAGCCATCAAGGTCTACAGTAAAGAAAATGAAGGAACAACATTTACTGTTAGAGTACCTATAAACTACATTGCATAAATGAGAAAGGAGATTCGAATGAAAGGGTTTAAAGGAATCATATTAACTCTATTACTTTTCATGATGATCCTACTAGGAGCTTGTAATCAAAACGATTCAGATAAAGATAAAAATAATACAAATAAAGATGCAACCTATATTTATTATATTAATAAATCTGAAACAAAATTAGTGGATGAAATTTATAACCCTAAAGGGACTACTAAGAGTGAGTTAGTAGAGGAATATTTGAACTTGTTAACGGAGGAACCAAAAGATTACGCATATAAGAAAACAATACCAGATAGTGTACTTATAGATGAATATAAATTTAATAAAGATGACCGTTTATTAAGCATCTATTTTGATTCTGGATATAGTACGCTTACTGGAATATCAGAAGTGTTATGTCGTGCAAGTATAGTAAAAACACTGACTCAAATTGAAGGTGTTGATTCGGTTGAATTCTATGTAGATGGACAGCCGCTTAAAGGAGCGAATGATAAGCCAATTGGATTTATGGATTCGGATGAATTTATTACGGGTAACGAAGATGTATTTGTTACTGTTTATTTTTCCAATGAAACTGGTACTGCATTAGTTCCTTCAAATCTAAAAATTACCTATGACGGTAATGCATCCATTGAAAAATTAATAATCGAACAACTAGTTCATGGACCAATCGAAGAGAATATGATAAAAACGTTACCTGAAGGAACAGAATTAATTAAAGTTAGCACCAAAGATGGTATCTGTTATGTTGATTTTAATGAAAAATTCTTAGAAAAGGTTTCAGGTATAAAAGATGAAGTTGTGTTATATTCCGTAGTCAATTCATTAGATGAATTATCTACGATTAATAAGGTACAATTTACGATTAATGGTTCTCCTAAGAAGAATTTCAGGGATAAGATTCCTTTCGATAGCCAATTTGAAAGAAATCTTGAGTTAGTTGAAGGAAGTAAATAATAGAAGTATAGAAGACAAAAGTTGAATATTGCAAAATAAATTTTATGTAAAATAACATTGTAGGTAAAATAACATTGTATGTAAATTTACATACGATGTTATTTTGCAAGTGACTATTTGTCTTCTTCTATACAGAAAGGAGTTTATATGAATTTTAAAAGGCCACTGGTGTGGCTGTTAGTTTCGTATTTTCTAGGATTCGGATTATATTCCTTTGACGTTCCAATAAACGGAGTTGTTATAATTTCTGTCTTTTTATTCATTTCTATCATTCTTTATCTTGTTTATCCATTTCATTTAATCAAATATAAGATTCGTAATTATTATTTTCTGCTAAGCATCCCTATATTATTGACGCTAGGATATACACTATTAAGTAAACAGTTATCACCTGCAAGTATGGATTCAATATTTGATTCGAAATTGGATTGTGAAATCACTGGTCAATTAACCATGATAGAAGAAAAAAATGAGTATAATTTATTAACCTTAAAAGAAATTATAGTTTCTACACATTATAGTAATAATCCTAATACATATCATATCAATAAAATTATAGTCTATGATTCAAGAAAAATGAATTATAAAATAGGTAATAAACTATCCATCTCAGGTCAAATTGTTAAATTTCAAAAAGCATCCAATCCAGGACAATTTAATGAATATCTCTATTATAAAACGAACAATATAGATTATAAGGTTTTCGCAGATAACATTGAAATAATAAATAGTAGTTACTCAAGATTCAAACAGTATTTATATAAAATAAAAGGAGAGTTTGTAGATATATATTATAAAATACTGCCGACAAAAAATGCAGGTGTTTTATCTGCAATGATATTAGGTGAAAAGTCATTATTAGATCCTTTTGTGAAACGATTGTATCAGCAAAATGGTATTTCTCACATTCTTTCTATCTCAGGTCTTCATGTTTCGTTGCTTGGAATTTCTCTTTTTAAATTACTTCGAAAAATAAGAATTCCCATCTTACCATCCACCTTAGTTTCTATATTTATTATATTTTCTTACGGAATACTAACTAATTTTAGCGTTTCTACAAATCGCGCTGTAGTTATGATCATTATATTTATGGCAGCAGATCTAATAGGAAGAACTTACGATATTTTGTCAGCTGCAGCGTTAAGTGCTTTTATTATTTGTATAATATCACCACTTGAAATCGTTAATGCAGGTTTCTTATTATCCTTTGGTGCTATTTTAGGTATTGGTTTGATTAACCCGATTTTAACTTCTTTTATAACAAAAAAGAATTTTCTATTAGACGGTCTTCTAATCAGTATTAGTATACAAGTTATGACTATTCCTATCTTACTTTATTTCTTTTATGAACTATCTACTTATTCCATTCTTATTAATATGATTATATTACCACTGTCATCCATTATTGTATTAGTATCTATTATTGCAGGGGTAATAGGCTGCTTTATACTTCCTATCAGTTTTTTCTTAATCGGCTCAGTACATTATATTCTGATTTGCTATGAATTAGTGTGTAGGATTGGAATGTCGTTGCCAAATAATAACATAGTATTAGGAAGACCAAGTATATTAGTAATCATTACTTATTATAGTGTCATATGTTTATTAATAGCCTTAAACCACAAGGTCAAAAAGAAGAGAAACTTATTTTGTACATTATTACTACTTGTTATCTTTATTAAGCCAGCAAAAGTTGATTTTAGAGTGACTTTTCTAGATGTTGGGCAGGGCGATGGAATTTTTATGATGGCTCCTAATAAAACCAGTTTTTTTATTGATGGTGGAAGCTCTGATATAAAATCAATTGGTCAATACCGAATTCTACCTTTTTTAAAATACAATGGTGTAGATAGGTTGGATTATGCAATTATTACACATACGGATAATGATCATATATCAGGAGTAAAAGAATTAATTATTAATGCTAAAGATAATAATTTAAGAATTGAATATCTTGTTCTACCGAACATAAAAACAAAAGATGATTCATACAAAGATCTTGTTAATATAGCAAGTTCCAATGGAGTAAAGGTATTATACATAGAAAAAGGAGATGTAATAAAGTCGGGTGGAGTAATGTTAACTTGTTTACATCCTGATAGTAATTATATAAGTGATTCTAAAAATGATACATCTACTGTATTATCTGTTCGTTACAAACAGTTTGACATGCTATTAACCGGTGATTTAGAAGCCAATGGAGAAGATAAAGTATTGCAGTTATTTAAAGATAATATAGAAACTGATTATGATGTTTTAAAAGTCGCGCATCATGGGTCTAAATATTCTACTCAAATAGAATTTCTTAATGTAATCAAACCAGAATACGCTATAATATCATGCAGTAAAGACAATAGTTATGGACATCCCCATGAAGAATTAATTAATCGGTTAGAAACCGTTGGTAGTAATATTCTTATAACGAAAGATTCTGGAGCAATTACCATTAGGACAAATGGTGATGATATGGTTATTGAACCGTATAAAGATAAGGAATAAATATTAGTAAGTTTGAAATTTGTATTTATGGATTTCTAAATAAACAATGAACAAATAGAAAAAATAAAAATTTTTTAAAAAACTTGAAGTAATTATTCATTCAAGCTCGTTTTATCTATAGAAAGGATTTATAATATCATATTATAACGTTATCATATACAAACATAAAAACTGGGAGGTGGAAAAAATCAATCATGATAAATATTTAGAAAAACTGATTGATACATATGGTGATTTGGTTTTTTCCATATGCATCAAATTTGTAAAAAGTTATTTTGATGCAGAGGATCTTACTCAGGAAACCTTTCTATCTGCTTATAAAAACCTTTCAAGTTTTGATGGAAATAATGAGAAGGCTTGGATATGCAGAATAGCTACAAACAAATGTCTGGATTATTTAAAAAGTGCACGAAGAAATGTTATTCCAACTGAAGATACATATCTTTCAGAAGTAACATGCGATACACCAACGCCACTTGAGAGCATGATAGAATCTGATGTGAAACAGTATCTATTCAGACTTTGTCATCAATTAAAACCACCATACCAAGAGATTGCTCTTGATTACTTTTACTACGAAAAAGATATTTCAGAGCTAGTGAAAGAGAGTGGAAAAAATATAAAGACACTACAGACACAAGTATATAGAGCTAAACTTATGCTAAGAAAACTATGGAGAAAGGAGTGATCATATGGCTACTGAGAATGAACGAATGATTCAAATTGTTACAAGTCATATTGGCAACAACAATACTATTAGTTATATCGAAGCGATGGAACATTTAGCATCCTGTGACCACTGTGCAAATGAATTTGCTGATGCAGTTTCAAAGGATATTAAGATGAAAGCGCCACATTATATCAAAGCCAATATTCTAGAACAGACCAAGGTTATCCAATTTAATGATAGGAAGAAATTAAATCAAAAGACACATTATTCAAAGCAAGTACAACTAATTACTTATAGTTTAAAAGTTGGGTTAGCAATGTGTGGGTGTTTGGCTATATTATTTCTCTCTAATGGTACTCAAGATACGAAGAATAGTATGAACCCATTTCATTCTTCCTGGACAAATGATGTTAAAACAAATAAAGATATAAAAGATAAGAATTCGAAAAACACATCTTTTATATATAAGATGAATAATAGCTTAAGAGATTTTTCTAATGATGTGGCTGAATATGCGGGAACTTTAGTAACGAATAATAAAAATTTGGAGGAAATAGATGATGATCAAAAAGAAAAGTAAGTTTTTTACCTTTATATTTTCTATGATGTTTGGAGCAGGACAAATGTATATGGGATTTATGAAAGAAGGTATATCCATTATGACTGCGGCAGCCATTGTTATATTCACTGGTACATGGCTTAATATTGGTCCTGTATTGTTTATATTACCTGTTTTATGGTGTTATGGATTTTTTGATGCTATGAACAAAAGGTCGATGCCAGATGAAGCATTTCATGCTTTAGAAGACCATTACTTATTTATTGAAAATTATGATGGTAAACAAATAAGCAAACTTGCAAGCAAACATACAAATTCTATTGCAGCCCTTTTAATCATAGTAGGTATATCTATCTTAGGACAAAATTTTTTAACGTATATATTAAATATAGTTGATACAAGTTTTGGGCAACGGTTTTATTCTTTTGTGAATTCTTTGAGATGGGATTTACCGAGATTAATTTTTTCAGGTATCATAATCTACATTGGAGTTAAAATGATACTTGGTAAGAAAAAGGAATTATATGAGTATGATGATACAATAATCCATACAACAGAAGTGAAACCAAATTTTTCACTTAATGAATTAATAATAAAGGAGCAGGATTCCAATGAGAACTCATAGAATAGGTACGTTGACATTTGGAAGTGGATTAATTGTATTTGGTCTATTGTTTATGATACGGATTTTTAACAATATGGTAACATACCAATTTATTTTTAATCTATGGCCAATTTTATTAATAATATTAGGGTGTGAAATCCTATGGTATCATTTTCATGATAAAGATAAAACACTGATCTATGATAAAGGTTCCATCTTTTTAATGATAGTATTAACCTTTTTTGCTATGGGAATGGCATTTTGTCAGTTTGTATTTGAGAATGGACATTTTTATTATTAAAGAAATTTGAATGATTGCACAAAACAGGGCTTCTTATGCGAAGTAATGAAAGCATAAGATTACCTGCTTTGTGCAATTCATTATTTAAAATAAAATTAAGAAATTTTAAATACCGAATAATATGTTTTAATGGTATAATACAAGAGTTGGTAACAATTAAGATAATTAGAAAGGTGTGGTAAAAAAGAATGGATTTTATTGAAATTTTAAAAGTTCTCTTTTTAGGACTGGTGGAGGGTATCACAGAATGGCTTCCAATCAGTAGTACAGGACATATGATATTAGTGGATGAATTATTGCCATTAAAAGTCAGCCCTGAATTTATGGAGATGTTTCGTGTAGTGATACAATTAGGTGCAATTTTAGCAGTTATTGTGTTGTATTGGAATAAAATATTTCCATTTACATTAAAAGAGAAAAATTTTATTAAACCAGGAAGTATTAATTTATGGATTAAAATTGTGATAGCATGCGCACCAGCAGGTGTGATTGGTATACTATTTGACGATAAGATAGATGAATTATTCTATAATCCAACAACAGTTGCGATAACTTTAATTCTTTATGGTATATTATTTATTGTAATTGAAAACCGTAATAAAACAAGAGTACCAAAAATAAGTGATTTAGCGACACTTCCGATAAGCACTGCATTTTTAATTGGTATTTTTCAGTTATTATCTTTAATTCCAGGAACATCAAGATCCGGAACCACCATTCTAGGAGCTATTTTAATAGGAACTTCAAGATTTGTGGCAACCGAATTTACATTTTTCTTAGCTATTCCAATTATGGCTGGTGCAAGTTTATTAAAAGTACTTAAGTTTGGATTCGACTTTACGAGTACAGAACTATTAACATTAATCCTTGGTATGCTTTCTGCCTTTGTAGTATCCATAATAGCAATTAAGTTCTTAGTTGGATATATTAAGAAAAATGATTTTAAAGCATTTGGTGTATATCGAATTATTTTAGGCTTTATTGTAATAGTATATTTTTTAACGGTCGGAGCTTAATCCAAATTACAGTAAATTGTAGGAAAAATATAGAAAAATTTAATGAATTTTTAATCTATTTAATGATTTTATAGAAAAAGTTAAACATTATTTAATTGACTTTAAATATATTGGTCGTTATAATTTAGTCTATGTCGAAAGATGGAATATTTAGTAACTTTTGGCAAAATACAATCATATTTACTAAGGGAGAACAATTATGAAAAGTATTAAAACTAAATTATTACGGGCTTTTTCTATCTTAATACTGATGATATCAGCTACTATGGGACTTCTTTCCATCTTGCAATCTGTTAACTCTTTAACAAATGATGCAGAGCAAGCATTAGTATCACTATCAAAAGAATCTGCTAAAGTAATTACCAGCAGATTGGATATACAAGAGCAATCGCTAAAAATGGTAACTGTTGATGATGAAATACAAAGTATGAATTGGGAAGAACAAAAGGAAACTCTAGAAGAGTACTTAGAAAAAACAGAGTTTACAGATTTAGGGATAGTAACTACTGATGGTAATGCTAATTTTATTAGTGGATTAACAATGGACTTAAGAGGTGCAAATTATGTAAACTCTGCATTGAATGGCCAATGTAGTGCATCGGATCTTATTGTAAATGATGGAGAATTAAGTTTATTGTATACAGCTCCTATAGAACGCGATGGACAAGTGGTAGGTGTTATTGTTGGTCGAAGAGATGGAATAGTGCTATCGGATATCATTAGTGATATTGGATATGGATCTACTGGATATGCATATATGATTAACCAAATAGGTACTGTTGTAGCTCATCTAGATCAAGACAAGGTAAAGAACCAGTATAATCCAATAAATGAAGCGGAAAATGATACAAATCAAAAGTCGGTTGCAAGAATGATATCAAATGTAATTGAGAAAAAATATGGGTTTGATACATATAGTTTTAATGGAAAGAACCTGTATGCCGGTTTCGCAAAAATTGAAGGAAGTGATTGGAGTTTAGTTATTACCGCAGACGCTTCTGAAGTACTAGACTCAGTACCTCCACTTCAAAGGAATTTAATCATTACTACTATTATACTATTCATAATTAGTGTTCCTATAATATTCCTTATTGGTCATTCTATTACAAAGCCTATTACTAGAGTGAAAAAACATGCTGAAAAAGTTGCAAACTATGACCTAACAGAAGACCTACCTGCAAAACTTTTAAATAGAAAAGATGAAACAGGTAGTTTAGCTAAATCAATGCAAAGTATTATCGATAATCTACGTTTAATAGCCACTAATGTACTTAGTTCCGCAGAACAGGTTGCTGCTTCATCGGAAGAGCTTACAGCGACTAGCCAACAATCTGCATCCGCTTCTGAAGAGATAGCAAAAACTGCGGATGAAATAGCAAAAGGAGCTACCAAACAAGCAGCTCATACGTTAGAAGGATCGATAAAAGCGAATCGATTAGGTGATATTATAGAAGATGATTTAACATATATGGATAATTTAAACCAAGTTGCTAATAATGTTAACTCCGTAGTTGGTGAAGGCTTAAATGAAATCGAAAAATTGGCATCAATTACAGTAGAAAGTAATTTAGCTTCCAATGAAATCTATGAAGTAATAAAAAGTACTAACGTTAGCTCTAACAAAATCGGTGAAGCAAGTAGTATTATAGCTTCCATTGCAGATCAAACGAATCTTTTAGCTTTAAACGCAGCTATTGAAGCTGCGAGAGCAGGCGATGCTGGTAAAGGATTTGCAGTTGTAGCAGAGGAGATTCGTAAATTAGCGGAACAATCATCGGCTTCAACAATGTCTATCGGTGAAATAGTGAGCGAATTACAGCAAAATTCGCAGACAGCGGTATCTACCATGGAACGAGTATTATCGATTGCAAAGGAACAGACGTCTAGTGTTTCAGAAAATAAAGAAAAATATCAATCAATAAATAAAGCGATGTTTGAAACAAATCAAGCACTGGAATTGCTTAATAAATCCAGTGATAAAAAGGCAAAGATGAAAGAAGAAATATTACATATATTGGATAACCTTTCTGCTATTGCAGAGGAAAATTCTGCTGCAACACAACAAGTATCATCTTCAATAGAAGAACAGACTGCTTCAATTGAACAGATAGCATATTCTAGTGAGAGTTTATCTAGTTTAGCTCAAGATTTACAAACTATAATTCAAAAATTTAATATCTAACCCAAAGGGGTTGTTACAAAATAGCCTGTTTACTATTTTGAAAGGATTATAATATATCGAATCCTTTCGTCAGATTTCAGTAGCTGTTTTGAAACAACTCCTTTTTTATGCGTTCAACTCTTTAAACTATCATCATTCTTTGTTCAATTCATACAATGAAAAAAAATAAAATAAAAGTATTGACATCATATTATACAACTGCTATAATAAGTTTAACGTTAAACGTATAAACAAACTTTTATTTATAGTTAGTTTAACGTTAAATCTACCTAAATGATTCTATATAAAGGAAGGGGAAATTTATGAAAAAATTAGTTAGTATTTTATTGTGTCTTGTACTTTCTTTCAGTATGTTAGCAGGGTGTTCAAAGAAAAATGACACTCCAACTGATTCACAGACAACTGAAAATGACACACAAGGAACTACGGAGGAGAATGCTGCTCCTACGGAAGAAGCTACAGGTGCTTCCACTGATGCAACAGCAGAAAATATTCAATTAAAACTTGGTATATGGCCAGAAGATACACTTACAGCAGATATTGAATTACATAATGGATATGTTAAGACTTTTAACGAAACACATCCAAATGTTGAAGTCGTTCCTGCTTATTATAAGTATGCTACAGATACATTTGTTTCTTTAGCTGAGTCAGGCAACTTACCTACTATATTTGAAACATGGTATACAGAACCACAAAAATTAATCAATGGCGGATTTGTTGCAGATATCACTGATATTTTACAAGAACGTGGTTGGTTAGATAAAATCAATCCATCTATTCGTGAATTATTATCAAAAGATGGAAGAATCTATGGTATTCCAAGAGATGGTTATGCATTAGGTTTAATGATTAATATTGAATTATTCGAAGAAGCAGGTTTAGTAGATGCGAACGGATATCCAATTTATCCAAAGACTTGGACAGAACTTGCTGAAACTGCTAAAAAGATTAAAGATGCTACTGGTCAAGCAGGATTCTGTTTATTAGCAAAAGATAATGCAGGTGGTTGGCATTTTAGTAATATTGCTTGGGCATTTGGTGCAACTTTAACGTTAGAAGAGAATGGTAAATTCGTATCTAATGTTGATACTCCAGAAGCTATCGCTGCAATGGAATATATTAAATCTTTAAAATGGGATTATGATGTACTTACTCCAGACCCAACAAATGAAGATTGGGGAACTGGGTTTGTAGAATTAGGAACTGGTGCAGCTGCTATGTATATTGGTGCAAATGATGCAGTTAACCAACCTACACAAGTAAATGGTCTTCCAGCTGAAAAATTAGCTCTAGTAGCATTACCAGCAGGTCCTAATGGAGAACAATACTCTTTATCTGGTGGTACACCATATATGTTCTCAAAAGATGCTACTCCAGAGCAAATCAATGCAGCCCTAGATTATCTTGAAATCATGGGTAAAGCACCACTTGCAACAGATGATGCAATCGCAGGTATGAGAGCAGATGCTCAAAATAGAGTAAATAATAACGTTCCTGTTATCCCACGTTTCCCATGTTGGATTGCAGAAGATGTATTAGCAGCAGAAGCAGCTGTAGCTGAAGAATTTGGTAATGTTGATACTAACCTTTATAAATCCTATTTTGACATTATTAAAAAAGAAGGTAACCTTCGTTTAGAAGAAAAAGGTTCAGCACAAGATTTATATGCAGAATTAACAAAAGTACTTCAAGCAGTTGTAACCGATAAGAATGCAGATGTAGCTGCACTTATGAAAACAGCTGATGAAAACTACCAAAAGTTACTTGATGAAACAGTAAATAAATAGTAAAATTATATAAAACCATTGATGGGGTTTTCTTAAACAAGATAGCCCCATCAACTTTGAAAATCAATTAGGCAATTGCGAAACTATATAGTTTATTGAATTGCTTATACAATATATACGAATTTTCTAGCTTCAGTTGCCGTAATGGGCAAGATTCAGCTATAAAATTGTATTTATTGTATAAGCAATAAGGACATCTTTGGCATTTCGCAATTGCCTAACTTTGAAAATCAATAAAAATAAAGGAGGGTGGATACGGTGGTTAAAGCAAAAAATGAGAATATCCAACTTGAAGTAAAAAAACAGCGATTTAAAAGCAAAGACTTGGCAGGATGGCTAATAATGTTGCCGACAATCATATTATTTGCATTTTTTGTATGGGAGCCATTATTGGAAAGCATTCGACTCTCCCTATATACAGCAAAGGGAATCCGATTAGAAGAATTTGTTGGTCTACGAAATTATGTTAAAGTATTTAATCATCCCGATTTTACAGCAGCATTTTTAAATACATTTAAATACATATTATGGTCCTTATTAATTGGTTTTGTTGTACCAATTTTCATAGCTATTATACTAACGGAGACGGTACATTTTAAGAGCTTTTTTAGAATCGGAGTTTATTTTCCTAATATCATGCCGGGCCTAGCTACGGTATTAATGTGGGGATTTTTCTTTCGTCCTGGTAACACAGGTGTTCTTAACATCTTATTAGCTAAGATTGGAATCGCTCCACTTGATTGGTTAACAAATCCCAAATTAACCGTTCCATTAATTGTTCTTGCAATGACATGGAAAGGTGCAGGTTCTACAGCATTTATTTATATGGCAGGTATAAGTAATATTAATCCTGAATTATATGAAGCAGCTACTATTGATGGTGCTGGTATTTTACAACGAATGAGAAACATAACAATACCTAGTATTTTTTCATTAGGGAAAACACTTTTAATATTACAGATTATCGCAGTATTCCAAATTTTATATGAACCACTTGTTATGACCAATGGTGGACCTAACAATGCGAGTATATCAATTATGCAATTGGTATATAATTATGCGTTCCGTGATTTCAATTATCCTATGGCAGCAGCTTTGTCTGTTTTAATATGTATTATATTAGTAATTTTAAGTGGTTTGTATTTCAAATTAACCAGTAAAAAAGAAGATTAAGGAGGAGATTGTATGTTTTTTGATAAGTATAGAAAAAAAGAAGATGGAACCATTCGTTATTACGATCTCCATTCCAAACGTACCAAGATATTATGCATTTTTATTTTAGTGATTTGTTTTGGAATAATGATAGTATCATTATTTCCACCTATATGGGTATTTTTAGCTAGCTTTAAAGATATAAAAGAATTTCGAAAAAGTGCAACTATTTTACCAAAAAGTTTTGACTTACAAGTATACATAAAAACTTGGAATGATTTGAAGTTTTTTAAATTTTATATAAATTCATTTATTGTAGTTGTAGGAAGTGTTATTAGTGCAGTTGTTTTTAATGGTTTATTAGCTTATGGATTAGCAATTATTAAGCCAAAGGGTTATAAAATCGTATATGGTTTAGTAATGTGGAGTTTATTAATTCCTGCAACAACTAGTATTGTTGCATTATTTGTGAATATTAATAAGATTGGCCTAAACCAATCCTTTATTCCATTATGGTTGGCTTTAGGTGCAAATGCTTTCTATGTTATATTATTCAAACAGTTTTTTGAAGGTCTTCCAAAAGAATTAATTGAAGCTGCAAAGTTAGATGGTTGTGGACTTTTACAGACTTTTGCTAGAATTATTCTTCCATTATCAAAATCAATTGTTATGGTTGTAGTGATTTTTGCCATTAATGCATCTTGGTCAGACTTCTTGTTACCGTATTTGGTTTTAAATGGTTCTGGTAAAGAAACTGTTATGATAAGGTTATTTATGTTTCGAACATCAAATGCAACCAATGTTGAAGTGTTACGAGCGGTAGCATTTTCATTAATTCCACCAATTATATTATTTACGATATTTCAAAAACAGATTACAGAAGGTGCTGCAACCGGCGCATTAAAGGGGTAAAAGTATGGCAAAAATTGCAGATAAATATTATGATACCGATCCTTGGTTCATTATCGAAAATGATTTTGATCCAAATTACTCCATGGTTTCAGAGTCCATATTCTCTTTGGGCAATGAATTCATGGGCGTAAGGGGGTATTTTGATGAAGGATATTCAGGTGAAAGTCTGATTGGTAATTATTTTAATGGTATATATGAATCACAAGAAGTTGGTCATTCTGCTTATAAAGGAATGATTGATAAGACTGAGTTTATAGTGAATGCAGTTGATTGGCTAAGCTTAAAAATAGAAATCGATGGCGAAGTAGTAGATTTAAATACATCTAAATTCAAGGATTTTAAGCGAAGTTTAAGTTTACGTACTGGAGTTTTAACTAGGTCTTATATCTGGATTTTAACAGATGGCAGAGAGTTAAAGCTAGAATTTGAACGATTTTTATCTATGAATGACGCTCATATGGCAGGACAGAGAATCACCTTAACACCACTTAATTTTTCAGGTGAAGTAGTGATAAAAGCTGGGCTTGATTTTTCTCAGATTCACCATATGGCTGGTAAGAATCTTTGGGATTGTAAAGAGCAAAACAGTGGAGAAAACTGGTGCAGCATATTAGCGAATACAGTTAACACCGAGTTATCTTTGTATTCAATAAATAAGTATGAATGTAATGCAAAAGAAGTGAAAGAGGAACGAAAAGATAAAGAAATTACAAAGAAATTTTCACTTGAGGTACAGGAAGGCGTAAAAACAGTATTTACTAGAATAGTCATGAATTTTACTTGCAAAGATAATTCTATGGAATCCTATGATAAGTTTAACGTTAAATGCATGGATGCACCAAATAAAATAAAAGAATTAAATTATGAAACAATCAAAGCAGAAAGCGCTGCTTGGTGGGATCATGTTTGGAATGATTCTGATATTGAAATTAAGGGTGACGAACTAAATCAGCAAGGAATTCGTTTCTGTATCTTCCAAATGCATCAAACATTTCATGGAGCAGAAAAGGGAAGTATTATAGGTGCAAAGGGATTAACTGGAGAAGCTTATAGTGGTAATACCTTCTGGGATACGGAAACTTATTGCCTTCCATTCTATATTTTTAATAATGTGGAAGCAGCAAAACAATTATTAGAATATAGATTAATCACTTTACCTGAAGCCAAAGAGCGCGCGAAAGCACTAGATTGTAATGGTGCATTTTATCCAATTGCGACCATAAGTGGTCGCGAATGTTGTAGTTTGTGGCAACATGCTAGTTTACAGTTACAGGCATCTACCGCTGTTGCATATGGTATATGGCATTACGAGACCATTACAAAAGATGAAGAATTTGTATTTAAAACTGGGTTACCAATTTTAGTTGAAGTTAGTAGAATGCTTGCTACCAGAGGAGATTGGAATGCAGATCATACAAGTTATGGTTTTTACGGTGTAATGGGACCGGATGAATTTCAGATGATGGTGAATAACAATTGTTATACTAATTATTTAGGTAAGGTCACATTAATTTATACACTTAATGTTTTAAATCGATTAAAGGATAAAGATAGCAATACATATGAAAGCTTTATTCGTGAACATGGTTTAAGTCAGGATGAAATCAAAAATCTAGAAACCATAGCAAAACACATGTACATTCCTTATGATGATACTACCAAAATATTTGAACAACATGAAGGTTATTTTAACTTGCCACATATTGATGTGGATAAGATACCAGTAGCAGATTTTCCATTGTATCATCATTGGACGTATGACAGAATTTATCGAAACGATATGATTAAACAACCAGATGTCCTGATGATGATGCTTATGTATAACGGTAATTTTACCTTAGAGCAAATTAAGAGTAATTATGAATTCTATGAACCACGTTGTATTCATGAAAGTTCACTTTCTCCATCCGTGCATTCCATATTAGCAGTTCAATTACAAAAGCATGATGAAGCATACAAATTCTTTGGATTTGCAACGAGAATGGATTTAGATAACTACAATCGTAATACATCAGAAGGTTTACATACAACTTCTATTGCAGCTGCATGGATGAATATTGTATATGGCTTTGGTGGTATGCGATCCGATCAAGAGATATTAAAATTCTCTCCATCCATACCAAAAGAATGGGATGGTTATTCTTTCCGTATTCACTATAAAGATGATGTAATTCATGTAGAAGTTGATAAGGATAATGTTAGCTTTTGTACTATCAATGGAGCAACGTTAGATGTAATGATTTATGATAATCAAATTGCCTTGAATAAAAATAAAACCATAATAAAGATCCCGACAGAGTGGAGGGGATAAGGTTGAACTGGGAAATAAAAGACGAAGTGTTTGTTCCAGACCTGATTACAAACAATGGTAATAAGTTTTTAATTGGAAATGGTTATTTGGGTATTCGTGGAACCTTAGATGAATTTAAGAAAAATGAATTTGTGGCAGTAAATCTTGCTGGTATTTATGATCAAGTAGGTGATGCTTGGCGTGAACCATTAAATGCTCCGAATGGATTATATACTCATATAGAGTTTAATGGGATGAAATATGGATTACCTGAAGTAGAACCTGCTAGCCACAATTTATCACTCAATTACAGACATGGTATCTTATCACGCGCTACAACCTGGAGTACTCCAACTGGATTACTTAAGGTAACATCAGAGCGATTTGCCAGTATGGCGGATAAACATCTTATCGTCATGAAATATTCCATACGTGTTGATAACAAAGGTGTATTAAAAATCGTGACTGGTATTGATGGTGATGTGTGGGATATCAACGGACCACATTACGATGATGTATTACTACAAGATGACTCAGATTACTTAAGTGCAATTGGTATTACACATGAAAATAAGGACTTAGTATGTGTAAAAGAGACAATAGAGAAAAACTTTCATACGGCAGAAAAAGTGATTAAAACAGGACGAAAAATTTTACGAGAATTTACGTTAGATGTTTTACCAGAACACGAATACACCTTTTATAAATGGGTAAGTGTTTATACAAGTAAAGATGACGGGGATTATGGCAATTTAACTTATGAATTGATTACAAAAGCAAAAATATTTGGGTTTGAACATTGCAAAAGAGATCATGTAAATGAATGGGAAAAGAAATGGAAAATCTCGGAAGTAGTAATAGAAGGTGATGAAGAAGCTATGGAAGCCCTAAACTATTCGACATATCACTTACATTCTATTGCACCAAGACACACGGACAGTTTATCAATTGCTGCAAGGGGATTATCTGGCCAAACCTATAAAGGTGCAGTGTTCTGGGATACTGAAATGTTTATGCTTGATTTCTTTTTATTTACAGAACCAAATGTAGCAAAAACTCTATTAAAATATCGAATTGATACTTTGCCGGGAGCTATTAAAAAGGCAGCTGATTATGGTTATCAAGGTGCATTTTATGCTTGGGAAAGTCAAGAAGGTGGATTTGATGCATGCTCTGATTATAATGTAACCGATGTTTTCACTGGTAGAAAGATGCGTACCTATTTTAAAGATAAACAGATTCATATATCAGCAGCAGTCGTGTATGGAATCATGCGTTACGTAAATTTTACAGGTAATTATGAATTAATATTAAATGGTGGTGCAGAAGTAATTTTAGAATGTGCAGCCTTTTACTATGATTTATTAGTAAAAAAGGTTCACTTAGACCAATATGAATTATTAGACGTAATTGGGCCAGATGAATATCACGAGAGAGTAAATAATAATGCTTATACCAATCGAATGGCCAAATATACCTTTGAGAGTGCAATAGGTGTATTAAAGTTACTTCTTGATTCTGATGATGTGAGTAATTTAAAAGAGAACAATGGCACAATAAAAGAAAATTTAAAAGATATTTATGAATCTTTAAGTGACAAATATGATCTGAATAATTTACTAACGAAGTATCAGGATGCTGCTAATAAAATTTATATACCTGAACCAAATCGCCAAACAGGTGTTATCGAACAGTTTGATGGATATGAACAATTAGAAGAAGTGAGTTTAGAAGAGTTAAAGACACGTTTGCTCCATGAAAAAGAATATTGGGGTGGAGCTTATGGAATAGCAACACATACAAAGATTATCAAACAAGCAGACGTGGTCACTATGTTAAATCTATTTTCACAGGAGTATGAACCAAACGTATTACTTACTAATTGGAAGTATTATGAACCAAGGACAGAACATGGATCATCTCTTAGTGCATGTATGTATGCTATGCTTGCATGTAAATGTAATATGCCTGATATTGCTTATCCATTATTTTTAAAGTCTGCTATGGCAGATTTAAGTGGTGGCGGAAAACAATGGGCTGGATTGATTTATATCGGTGGTACTCATCCAGCCGCTTCGGGTGGTGCATATATGACAGCTGTGGAAGGATTTGCAGGTGTACATATTGAAGATGGAGAGATAAAGGCAGATGCAAAACTTCCATCTAATTGGAAGTCAATGAAATGTAATGTAATTTATCATGGTGATTTGTATGAGATAAAAGTTACACATGAGAATACAGAGATAAATAATTTAGGACAGATTTAATACGGTTTTTCATGAAAGGGGTTAGTGCAAAATTTAGTTTAAGACTGAACATAATTTGCACTAGCCCTTTTAATAAATTTTATGTAATAGACTTAACACTATTACGTTCAACTAAATGAATTGGAAGAATAATTTCACGTTCTTTAATTGGTGTATTTTCTAACTGATCAATTAAAAAATTTACCGCCAATTTACCTTTTAATGGAGCGTCCTGATGAATTGTTGTTAGCTGTGGAAAAGTTAATTGACAAAGGTTAATATCATCGAAACCAATTACTGAAATATCATCAGGTACTTTTTTTCCTGATTGTTGTAAACCAGAAATTATTCCAGCTGCTAGTATATCGGCTGTAGCAAAAACAGCTGAAATATCAGTT
Source organism: Anaerocolumna sp. (assembly GCA_029239975.1). Lineage (GTDB taxonomy): Bacteria > Bacillota > Clostridia > Lachnospirales > Lachnospiraceae > Anaerocolumna. The sequence goes on along the minus strand of JARBTX010000072.1, from coordinate 2,671 downwards.
CGATTCGCTAAATTTTTTCCTAATGATATTGTGGTTTCTACATCTAATTCTTGTTCAAACACAAATTCAGGGTGAAATGGAACATTCGCCTCAGCAAGAGCATCTTTAAAACCTAAAAAACGTTCATAAACTACGCCACGTTCTCTAATGCTAGGAGATGCAAAAGCAATATTCTTATGACCTTTTTCAATTAAGTATTTCGTTGCTGTATATCCACCCTTATAATCCTCCAAACCAACATTACACATATTTGGATGGGTTACGTAACTATCGATTAGAACGATTGGTATATTTAGTCCAGACAATGCATCGAAGAATTCATCTTGAAAGACACCAGTACAAAAAAGACCGTCAACATTCCAGTTGCGAAGAAAGGCAAGTAAATCGGAAGTAGTTTCTACTGTTCGAACCATTAAATAATACCCATTTTCACGTAAAGTTCTTTCTAGAGAACCAATAAAAGCTGAATGAAATGGGTCTTCTACAAAACTTTCTTTTTTATTGGATGCAAGGTGGCTAATCATTCCAATTACTTTAGAAGAACTGGATACTAAGGAACGTGCAGACATATTTGGGACATATCCTAATTTATCTATTGTTTCATTTATAAGAGCAATTGTTTCCGCCGATACACGTCCTGCTCTACCGTGTATCACATTTGATACAGTAGTACAGCTTACACCGACAGCTTGTGCAATATCTTTAATCGTTGTCATAAGCTTAAATCCTTTCTTCATAGGTTTAATGTTAAACTTTAATTTATCATAGTCTAGCATAAAACATAAAAATTGTACAGAAAAATAAAATAATTTAGTTTTTCTATCAGATTACTGAGCTTATGTAACACTGTAATCTGTGTTATATCATCAAGCTGATTATTGAAAAAAAAGCTAATACTCTGTTAGAAATTACATGTTTAATCAAACTAACATAGCACATAAAAACAATAGAGTTATAACTCTCGAATACTATTAAAATATCAAAAATATAGGTAATGGCATATTGCTTAATCAAATTAATAAACCTATATTGTTTATCAATTTGATTATATCTAACATAATTAACGAGGAGATGAAAAGATGATAAAAGGAATCATTTTTGACTTAGATGGAGTATTAGTTTCCACAGATGAGTTACATTTTAAAGCATGGAAGAAGTTAGCGGATGAATTAGGTATCTTATCATTTACAAAGGAGGATAATAAAAAACAAAAAGGTGTTAGTCGAATGGAGTCACTTGAAGTTGTATTAAGTAAAGGAAACAAAGAGTACACAACAGTTGAAAAAGAAGAATTAGCAGAAAGAAAAAATAATTATTACGTGGAAATGTTAAAAGAACTAAATAATCAAGCTGTTCTACCAGGAGTTATTGAGACACTTATCAAACTTAAAAAATTAGGAATTTTAATTGGAATCGGTTCAGTTAGTAAGAATACACCACTTATTTTAGAAAAAACGGAATTAACAGGATACATAGATCAAATAAGTTGTGGCCTTGATATTACAAAATCAAAACCAGACCCAGAAGTATTTTTAGTAGCAGCGAATAAATTAAATCTTAAAAATGAAAATTGTTTGGTAGTAGAAGATTCAGCAGCCGGTATTGTAGCAGCAAAAGCAGCGAATATGAAGTCACTTGGGGTTGGACCAGAATACAAGCTTCTTCGAGCAGATTATTCATTTGCAGATCTAGAAAGTGATATTGATTGGAACTTTATATTACAGAACTAAAATTTGATTCGGTTGTCAAAAGAGTATATTAAAATGAAATAACGAGTTTCGCAATTGTCTAATTCATAAAATCAAATTGGGGGTAATTAAGATGAAAGGAAAAAAACAAGTATTAGGAATTATTGAATGGCTAGTAGTGTTAGCTTTAGTAATAAGTAGTGTAGTTGTTCTAAGATACATTATTACAAGAACAGATGAAGTAAAAGAGATGGTAAATATGAAAGATTCAAAGTTAGTACTATACGAAGGACCTAAATCTTTAAAAGATGCCACAGAAGCGGATCTTAAAACAACAGGTGAGAGTTTAAGGGATTTTACATTAAAACATTGTATTGATACAAAAGTTTCAGTGAATGGATATGACTGTTATGTTTATGATACAAATGTAAATCATACTAGACAATGGGTATCTGACTACATGCCACCACAATCTAGAACACCTATTACATATTTTGATTTTGAAGGAGTTGCTAATATTAAAGTTACAGTTCCTGGTATTGACTTAGAAACAGTAACAATAAGTCCAGTTAGCGCCAATATTAAACCAGTAATTGATACTATAAATCATTCAGTATCCTTTACTATTACAAAACCAGATACCTATACAGTAACGTTTAATGATTCACCGCAACGTGCTGTACATATCTTTGCAAATCCAATAGAAACCAATAAACCATCTAAAGATGATGAAAATGTGGTTTATATCGGACCAGGTGAATGGAATATTGAATCTATTATACTTTCTGATAATCAGATTCTTTATTTAGAAGGTGGAGCAGTTGTTCATGGCATTATTAATGCAAGTTATGCTAAGAACGTGAAAGTGTGTGGTAGAGGTATCATAGATGGATCTAGTTTTGCTGGATGGATGGGAAAAACAGCTTATATTCCATTAAAATTTGATAATTGTGATGGAGTTGAAATTAGAGATATTATAGCAC
>JARBTX010000163.1 GCA_029239975.1 Anaerocolumna sp. | reverse complement strand
TAATGTATTCATTCCAGTTCAAAAGCTCAATGAAATCAGAAGGCAAGGACTTGATGCTTTAACAGATGCAATTACAAAACAATATAAAAGAGAAGTTACTTCAAAAAATGAGCTTAACAAAGAATATAATAAAGAATCCAATTTTAAAGCAAATCAAGAAGAATGCTTAAATAATTTTAGTTTGCTTAAGGATACTCTTACTCATGAGATTAGCACAGAAATTAAACTAAATAGTAAAAACTCGGGATCTACTACTCCTAATATAACAGTTTCAGTGAATTCAAAAGATCAGTTATTTGCTGCGTGTAACATAAATGAAGTTAACAGCATTTATATAGATAGTGATATAGTTCCATTAAATCAGCTAAATGAATTAACTAGTTATGTTACAAACCACGGAAAAAAATGTTATATTATTTTACCGCATATTTTTCGTAAAGCAACTTATGAATTATTTGCTCGGAATAAAAAAGTGTTGGAAGATAATACTATTAATGGTTTTATACTACGTAACTTAGAAGAATATTACTTCGTTACAAATGAATTAGATCAAATTATACCAAAGAAAGAACTTATTACGGATTATAATTTATATGTAATGAATCGCCATGCTTCTTACTTTTGGCATGAACTTGGAGTGAATAAGCATACTGCACCAATTGAACTTAATTATTCTGAGTTAAAGGATTTGTCAGGGCTATACAGTGATATTATAGTTTATGGTAAAATACCTTTGATGGTAACGGCACAGTGTTTTAGTAAAACAATGAGTGGTGAAGTCAATACGAATTATTCAAAATCAACGAATAATCCTTGCTGTAAAGCGGATGTAAAGGAAATCGAGTTAAAGGACCGTTTTCAAAAAGGATTCCAAATTACACGACATTGCAGGGAATGTTATAACACAATTTATAATAGCCAATGTTTATCTCTACTCCAAAATTCTTTTGAGATAAATAGTTTAAATACAAATGCGATTCGTTTAAACTTTACATTTGAAACAGAACAGGAAACAAAGGATGTTATACATTCCTTTGTGCAAGCTTATATTTATAAACAAAAAGTTGATGAAATCAAGGATTTTACACGTGGTCACTTTAAACGGGGAATTGAATAATAAAAGTTAATTGTATGATTAATATATTTATCTGCGTTGACATGCAATTACCTTATAATAAATTAAGTAAGAAGGGGTTGAGCACAATTGGTAAATTTAATCGTTGAAATTTCAAAATATATCATAATCATTTTGATGGCAGTATATACCTATTATGCTTTCCGTGTTTTTGGATTTAAAGATAAAGTAAAAATAAATCGCACTTACCGTAAAATGAGTCAGATTATATTTATGTTTCATTTTATATGCTATTTAATTTTATTTCTAAATACTCATAATTTAAAGGTATTAATTCTATATTCCATGCAATTAGCTGTCTTGATTTTTGCGTTAATTTTATATCAGTGGGTTTATGTGAATCTATCTAAGTTAATTTTGCATAATATGCTTTTTATGATAACAATAGGCTTTGTAATGTTAACAAGACTATCCTATGATGATTCCTTAAGACAATTTTATATCGTCGTTGGTGCTTTGGTTTTATGTTTAATCATACCAATTCTTATTGATAAAATGTGGTATTTAGTTAAGTTTGGATGGGTTTATGGTATCATCGGTGTATTTTTACTATTATCAGTTTTATTCTTTGGAGTAGAGAATTATGGTGCAACGAACTGGATAATCATTGGTGGTATAACCTTTCAACCATCAGAATTTGTTAAGATTGTATTTGTTTTTTGTATGGCGTCTTTATTAGCAAAGAGAAAAGATTTTAGGTATATTGTTGTTGTTACCGTATTAGCAGCCATGCATGTACTGATACTAGTTTTAGAAAAAGATTTAGGCGGAGCTTTAATATTCTTTATCACCTATTTAGTTATGCTATTTGTGGCTACATCACAACCACTTTATTTCTTTTCAGGATTAATTGCAGGTTGTGGCGCGTCCTATCTTGCATATCACACCTTTAATCATGTAAGAGTCAGAGTAGCGGCCTGGAGAAATCCATGGGCACTAATTGATAAAGAAGGATATCAAGTATCACAATCTTTATTTGCAATTGGTACTGGTGGGTGGTTTGGAATGGGATTGTCTAAGGGATTACCTACAAGCATTCCTGTAGTAGAGAGTGATTTTATCTTTTCAGCTATATCGGAAGAACTTGGTGGTATTTTTGCATTGTGTCTCGTGTTAATATGCCTTAGTTGCTTTATTATGTTTATAAATATTGCTATGAAGTTAAAAGATAAATTCTATAAACTAGTAGCATTGGGCTTAAGTATTATGTATATTTTTCAAGTATTTTTATCCATTGGTGGTGTTATAAAATTTATCCCATCAACAGGTGTAACACTTCCATTGATTAGTTCCGGTGGTAGTTCAATATTAAGTAGTATTATTTTATTTAGTGTAATTCAAGGACTATATGTAAAAGAACAAGATAGGAATGATGTGAGTGAGAAAAAGAAAAGAAGAAAAGCTAGAACAGAAGAACAAAGTGAATAAGAAAAAACGTAATGATAATACAGTGAAATCATCTGGTACATCACTTGGTAAACCATCAGCAAAAAAGAATATAGATTCTTATAATGCGGAAAGTGATGAAAATCACCAAACCATAAATAAACAAGTGAATGTACAAAGTATGAACGGCAATAATCACGAGTTTTCACAGGATGAATCAAAGGAAGAGATTAAAAAAGAGCATACCAATCGTGAGATTATGCTAGTAACTTACATTTTTATTGGTCTACTTATTTTAACTCTTGGCTATTTTATTAAGTTTATTTTTGCAGATAGTTCTGAAGTGATAAATAATGCTTATAATCAACGTCAAGATTTATTAGCAGAACATATTGTACGTGGTGATATCATTTCATCCGATGGTAAAATACTTGCGCATACAAATGTTGATAGTAACGGTAAAGAAACACGTGTTTATCCTTATGACAGTATGTTTGCACACGTGGTTGGAAGATTTTCTAAAGGTAGAACGGGTCTTGAAGCTTCTGAAAATTTCAGGCTTTTAACATCAAATGATAATCCGATATCAAAGATTTTCAGGGAATTATCAGGCGATAAAAATAAAGGTGATAATGTTGTAACAACCCTAAATTCGAATCTTCAAAAAGTTGCTTATGATGCTCTGGGAAATCACAAAGGTGCGGTGGTGGTTATGGAACCTTCATCTGGCAAGATCCTTGCAATGGTATCAAAACCGGATTATGATCCTAATAAAATTGATACCCTTTGGGAAGGCTTACTAGAAGATGACGAAAAAAATTCAGCTCTTTTGAATCGTGCCACACAAGGTTTGTATCCCCCAGGTTCAACCTTTAAAATTTTGACTTCGCTTGAATACATTTTAGAAAATCCAGATTATGAATCTTATGGATATAATTGTGAAGGCAAAGGGTTATTTAATAGTGTAATAATTAATTGTTACAATAATAAAAAGCACGGACAAGAAGATTTAAAAGAATCCTTTGCAAAATCATGTAATTCATCTTTTGCAGAGATAGGTACAACATTAAATATTCGATCCTTTCGAAAGTTATGTAACACGTTTTTATTCAACGCTCCTATACCTACAAGTATGATTTATAATAGAAGTAGTTTTGTATTAACCGGAGATACGGATAAAAGTGAGATACCACAAACTGTAATTGGTCAAGGAAAAACTCAAATAACACCCCTTCATAATGCGTTAATTGTATCTACCATAGCGAATGGTGGCGTTATGATGAAACCCTATTTAGTGGATCATATAGAGAATTATAACGGTATTATAGTTAAAAAATATATGCCAGAAATCTATAACTCCTTGATTACACCGGACCAATCTCAGATTTTAACTTCATTTATGACAGAAGTGGTTGAAAATGGTACAGCAACGGCACTTAAAGGTAAAAAATATACAGTTGCAGGTAAAACAGGATCTGCTGAATACGAAGCAAATAAGCCAGCTCATGCATGGTTTGTTGGATTTGCACCTGCAGAAAAACCAGAAATAGCAGTTAGTATAATCGTAGAGAGTGTGGGAACTGGTAGTGAATACGCAGTACCAGTTGCTTCTAAAATTTTTGATGCGTACTTTAAAAATAAATAACTATTTTCTTATATATAATGCTAATAATTTACTTTTAATTAATTATTAATTTATATTAATCTTGGATATAATAATAAAAAAATAGCTCATATTCAAAGCATAAAAGAAGTTGTTTACCAGTATTTTCATAGGAAAGCACTAGGGCTTATCCCTTTATTTGTTAATTTTGCATAAATATTAGTTGAACAATTATGAAAAATGATGTATACTATTGGTAGGAAAAATCAACACACCAAAATACAGGAGGAATTGCGATGATTGAGGCAACGAGCTGTGGCGGTGTAGTTATATTCAGAGGGAAGATTTTACTACTGTATAAGAACTATAAAAACAAATATGAAGGATGGGTTCTACCAAAAGGGACTGTGGAGGAAGGAGAAGAATATAAAGAGACGGCAATACGTGAAGTGAAGGAAGAAACAGGAACGGACGCTTCCATCATCAAATATATTGGAAAAAGTCAATATACTTTTAGTACACCACAGAATACAGTAATAAAGGATGTTCATTGGTACTTAATGATGTCTGATAGCTATTACAGCAAACCACAAAGAGAAGAATATTTTATGGATTCCGGATATTACAAATTTCATGAAGCATATCATATGTTAAAATTTTCAAATGAAAAACAGATTTTAGAAAGAGCATATAATGAATATGTTGATTTAAAAAAGAGTAATTTATGGGGGAATAAAAAATACTTCTAACTATTTAATTTTTTGTATCAAGGATTAACTTGATAAAAATATGTTTATATAATTTCGGATTGAAAGACAAGCAAAGAGCTTGTCTTTTTTATTAATTTATAGGGGGAGAAAACACATGAAAATAGTTGAATGTTTACCAGACAGTTTTGATGCATTAAAATTAATGGATGAGTTATCTAATGTTTTACAAGACATTACTGGTAGTAGTGGCAAAAACTCATTCGACACGAATGAATTCTATCCTGGTGGGATATTTGTTGTAGCGTTTGATGATAATAATGAACCAATTGGCTGTGGCTCTATTCGTAAGATAGAAGATAATGTCGCGGAAGTGAAACGTATGTATGCAAAACAAAAAGGTTTAGGTATAGGCTCAGAAGTAATAAACTATCTTGAGAAAAAAGCAAAAAGCATGGGTTATTTAAAACTTATCCTTGAGACTCGTTTGATTAATCAAAAGGCAGTATCATTTTATAAAAAACAAGGTTATTCAGTAATAGATAATTACGGAAAGTATCAAAATAACTCAGAAGCGATTTGTTTTGAAAAAATTTTATAATGATATAAATTAATTAATAATGAAAAAATCAAATTTCAAAAAGGATTGATATATACCAGAAATATTTTTAAAGATTTTTATAAAACTAAAATGAGTGTTTAGTATGCTATATTAAGTATAATATAAGGTTATTTAGTAAAGAATTGTATTTTATTTGATATTTATAAAATAAAATTAGAAAAAGGACTTGCCAAAATATAGTTAGCATGCTATAATACTCATGCTAAATTGCACGCATGTTGATTTTCGGCAAGGTGCCCAATGGGTCTGTCGAAGAATAGATATATGCGGAAGAAATCAACCAAATGGAGGAAAATTATGAGCGTTATATCAATGAAGCAATTACTTGAAGCAGGTGTACATTTTGGACACCAAACAAGAAGATGGAACCCTAAAATGGCAGAGTACATCTACACA
>JARBTX010000071.1 GCA_029239975.1 Anaerocolumna sp. | reverse complement strand
AAATGCACAGTGTCCATAATTAAGGATATATTTAGTAAGGATGTCTGAAAGACAGGTCTTCACTAAATAAAGTGTCCACGGTTATGGGTACATTATATACATAATAAAAAAGCATATATAATAAAAAAAGCTACATAATAAAAAAGTATCATAATAGAAAGTATATATAATAAAAAAGCTACATAATAAAAAAGTATCATAATAAAAGTATATATAATATTAATAAAGCTTATCTTAAAATGAAAAGTTCTTTACATTCAAAACAAAACATAGCAATATTTGGGCAGTTTTTAGCAAGTTGCAAATAGATGTAAACGGTTAATATGTTATACTTATAATATAGCTATGTTAAGTTCAAGTTATGTAAAATTATTTTTATTAAACTTGTATGTACAAGATGTTAAAAATTATCGTATAAGATTGAGATAGTTATGGAGGAGAGAAGGAAATGAAACATACTATGATTCACAACCCTATTATATGGGCGGACGTACCAGATGTGGATGTTATTCGAGTGAAAGACTGCTATTATATGGTGAGTACAAGCATGCATACCATGCCAGGTTGTCCAATTATGAGATCAAAGGATTTAGCTCATTGGGAAATTGTAAACTATGTCTTTGATACGTTAGAAGACAACGACGGTCATAATCTTTTAGACAATCAAGGGATTTATGGAAAAGGTAGTTGGGCCGCTACTTTAAAACATCATGATGGAATATTTTATGTAGGATTTTCGAGTAATGATATGAATCGTTTCTACCTGTTTAAGACAGATGATATAGAACATGGACCTTGGAAGAAGGTTACAGTTATTGAACCACTTTTATACGACCCAGCTTTATTGTTTGACGGTGATACACCTTATGTAATATGTGGTAACGGAGATGTTAAAATTATAGAGCTTGAGAAAGATTTGTCTGGAATCAAAAACTTAGGAATCAATCAAGAAATTATACATACTCCAATAGAAGGAATTGGACTTCGATGTGAAGGCGGGCACGCTTATAAGATTCATGGAATGTATTATATAATATATATCGAATGGCCAACCACTGGTAACAAAAGAAGAAGACAAGTTTGTTATCGATCAAAAGATTTATTAGGTCCGTATGAAAGAAAGATTATTTTTGACGACGATATGGGATATTTTAATAATGGAATAGCACAAGGTGGTATCTTTGACTCAGAAGATGGTACTTGGTATGCTTTATTGTTTCAAGATCATGGTGCAGTTGGAAGAATACCTTATATACTCCCAGTTCATTGGGAAGATGACTGGCCAATGATAGGTGAGAATGGGAAAGCACCTGTAGAATTTAGGGTACCAATGGAAGAAGTTTTAACAAAACCATTGGTTATTAGTGATGAATTTCATTATGCAGAAAATAGACTAGCTCTACAGTGGCAGTGGAATCATAATCCAGATAAAACATTATGGTCGTTCACTGAAAGGCCTGGATACTTAAGATTAACTACGGGTTACATAACTGATAAAGGAGTTTTGTATGCCAGAAATACCTTAACGCAACGAACGGAAGGACCTACTTGCACTGGAATTACCCATATAGAATTAAGCCAAATGAAGAATGGAGATTGTGCAGGTCTCTTAGCATTACAAAGCACCTTTGGCATGATTGGTGTTCGTAAAGGTAAAGATGGCACAAAAAGAGTAGTAATGTGCGTAAATAGAGGTGATTATCAGGAGGAAGAAGTAGAATCAATTGTATATGATAATGATGATATCTACTTTAAAATCACATTTCAATTTGAAAATAATATAGATTTAGCGGCCTGCTATTATTCTTTGGATGGTGTAGCATGGAATAAAATTGGATGCGACATCCAAATGAAATATTTACTGGATCATTTTATGGGTTATCGGATAGGGTTATTTTATTATGCAACTATGGAAACTGGTGGTTTTGTAGATTTTGAGTATTTTAAATACGATAAAAATGAAAATATTTAAGATGATTAATAAAATAACTAATTATATAAGTTTACAATTTAAAAAAATGCAACTTAACATTAACAATCGTAACATTAAAACTAAGACAATCTTTGTATATGTTATCTGTGTACTTTTTCCCGTTTTGGTTACAAATGTGGTTATTATTGGAAGTACTTTAAAAGCTTCTTTAGATGAAGAAAAAGAGAATTTTAATAATATAGCAGAATCAGTTGGTCATGACATTTCCACAACATTAGAAAGCGCGGTATATGTAACCGTAGATTTATATGCAAGTAATTCCATTAATAATTTTTTAGATACTTGGTACGATAACCAAGCCGAATATTTTAAAATGTATAATAGAGTTTTTGAAAACTATGTATTTTATGCTAGTTCAAAACATTTAGTTAGTAGTATCACGTTTTATTCGGATAATGGGTCTATGATTAATGGTGGTAGATATTATCGTATTGATTCCATTCAAAATGAAATCTGGTATCAGGAGTTTTTGAAAGCGAATAATGATTTACTTATCTATCCATATTATAATAACTCAAAATATATAAGTTATAAAAAACGTATGGTATCGGTGATAAGAAAACTAAACTTTATTGGTCTAAATAATGTTGAGAAATTTGTTAAGTTGGATTTAAATTTTAATAAGATAAATGAAAATGTTATAAGTTCTGCATTTAATACAAAAGTTTACATATGTCATGGAGATAAAATCATATTCAGTAATGATGAAAGTGATAAGAATTTAAAAAAAGAGTTTAAAGATGCATCTAGTATACCTATGAATGAAGTGCAGATTAAAAAATCCATGACGGCTTTCGGATTTGATTTTGATATTTACCTAATAGGTTATAAATCAAGTTATGCAGCTATGTTAAAAGATAAGTTATGGTTAATCGGAATTCTTTTTTTAGCGGATGCGTTAATACCTGCAGTTATGCTTACTTTGTTTAGTAATTCTATTACAAAAAGAATTTTACTTTTAGGAAGTTTATTAAAGAAGGTGAAACGCGAAGAATTTGAGCTGATTCCTGAAATTGAAGGTAAAGATGAAATTGGAGAATTACTATATAATTATAATCTTATGGCAGCCAGAATGAAAAACTTAATCGAATACGAATATAAAAGTAAACTAAAGCAACAAGAACTTCATTTAGCGAGACAACAAGCTGAATTATTAGCGTTACATAGTCAGATAAATCCACACTTTTTATTTAATGTACTTGAAAGTATACGTATGCGTAGTGTAATCAAGGGGGAGAATGAAACATCTAAGTTAATCGAGAGTCTTGCTAGATTAATGAGAAAAAGTGCTGAATGGGGAGAAGACTTAATTACAATTGAGCAGGAAATAGAATTTACAAGTGACTATTTAAATTTGCAAAAATACCGTTTTGGTGATGATTTTCATTATAAAATTAGAGTAAGCAAAGATTGTAATTCCTACCTGATACCAAGTTTGGTATTAGTGTCTTTTGCTGAGAACTCATGTGTTCATGGATTAAATAGAATTGGGCATGCTGGATCTATTTTTATCTCCATTTATGAAGAAAACACGTTTCTTTATATTGAGATAGAAGATACTGGTATTGGTATGGAATTAGAACAAGTACAACAATTAGAAAAATTATTAAATGAAGCGGATATTGGAGAGCTTCAAAAAGCTTCGTCACTTGGAATGTTAAATGCTAGCATCCGTTTAAAAAAATATCTTGGGGAACAAACACAAATAATCATTGAGAGTGAAAAGCAAATTGGGACTTGTATTATCATTAAAATACCTATTAAGAATGTTCAGGCAATTGCGAATGTGATAAGAGAGGAGAGCATTTAAAAATGCAAATTGATGTTCCACTATTAAAAGTTTTATTAGTTGACGATGAACCATTTATCCTAAAGGGTCTTGCAGCTTTAATCGACTGGGAGACGGAAGGGTACCTGATCGCTGGAGAAGCTACCAATGGTAAGAGTGCTATACAATTATTAAAACAAACTGATTTTGATTTAGTAATATCGGATATTAAAATGCCAGAAATGGACGGTATAGAATTTATTACTTATGTAAGGGATCATAAAATTAGTAACGCTAGATTTGTATTTTTAAGTGGTTATTATGATTTTCAATACGCTAAAACTGCAATTAAATATGGTTGTTGTGATTATATTCTAAAACCAATTCAAAAAGAAGAACTCCTAGTAACTCTTCGAAAGATAATGGATGAATATCAAAAAGAAGCTGGAAGTGAAAAGAAAAAGAAAGATTATGAAAAAGCATATTTGGATCGTCATCTTTTATCCATAATTTTTGATAAGTACGATGCTTTGGACTTAAAATATGTACAGGAAAAGCTAAGACTTTCGGATGAAATTTCATTTCTCCATTGTGAAATATCATTAAATGATACTAGTTTTCTTGCGTTATCTGAAACAGACAGAATAGGTCAAAAAAGACGACTATATAATTATGCAACTCTACTATTAAAAAATTATGCAAATCATGTCATATATGATATTACAAAGATTAGTCAGTGTTATGATATTGGATTTATATATTGTTCTTATATGGCAAAAGAAAAAGGATTAACGAAGGATGAATGGCTTAATTGGTTAACGAAGGAATTATCTGAACGTGTAGGTTTCTTGGTAGTGGCTTGTATGGGAAGTAAGGTTTATAAATTAAATAATCTTGCAGATTCTTATCGTGAGGCTGTTATGATTCGAAGTTTTAGGTTTTCCAGAAAGCAGTATTGTAAAAATACATTACCATGTAAATCAGAACAAGAAGCAAATCACCAAAAAGATGATTATTTTAAAAAACAGCTTGATGAATTAGTACATGTTATTGAGATAAATGACAAGCAAAAGATAAAAGATAATGCAATTATCCTTTTTCGAAATATGATGAATAAACAGATTGATCCACAAATAGTTAGTCGTAACATTGAATTTATGCTATATCGACTGCTTGGACTAGCATACAATCAAGATGCTGATATTAATCAGGAAGAAATAATGCAATACATACGCGAAGGAATTTTCACGTCAAAATCCAATCAAGGAAATGAATTAAAATTTAAACAGTTTGTTTTAGAGTATTCCGATTATCTAACTCAACTACGGCAAAATACGGCAAAAGGAATTATGAGTCAAATTGAAGTTGAAATCGAAGAAAACTATGCCGAGAATATTAGTTTAAAATATCTTGGAGAAAAGTATCATATTAATAATGTTTATTTAGGCCAAGTGTTTAAAAAACATTATGGTTGTGCATTTAAAGACTATCTAAATAAAGTAAGAATACGTAAAGCAGCAGAAATTTTGATGCGTACTGATAAAAAGATTTGTGAAATTGCCTGTGATTCAGGGTATAAAAATCAGGAATATTTTATCAATAAATTTGAAGAAATTTATGGTATGACACCAACAAGATTTCGAAAGAGAAACATGCAAAACCGAATGAGTATATAATAATGCACAAAAGATTTATATAAAATAGAAACAAAATATACATATATACTTTGTAGTAGTATTTCATATAATCTGTATGATTTTTTTATTGTGCATATATGCTAAAATGGCTTATCACTTAAGAAGTGAAAAAAATTCGGGAGGGTTTATGAATGAAAAAACGAGTATTTGCAATGCTTTTATGTGTTGTAATGATGTTGTCCTTACTTTCTGCCTGCGGAAAAAATGATTCCAAAGATGACAAAGAGACAGCATCTACATCAAGTGAATCAACAAAGAACGAAACTACTACAAGTGAGCCGGATAGTAGCACATCACCAAAAGAAATTAAAGAGTTTACAGCATTTTTTGGTGTAGAAGGTGCAGAAGTTAATGATGATAATGAAATTAAACAAATCATCGCCGACAAGATAGGAGCAAAATGTAAGGAAACTTGGTTAACTGGACAAACACAAGAAGAAGCAATTGGTATGTTAATTGCCAGTGGTGAATATCCTGATTTTATTGATGGTGGAGATAGTGTTTCACAATTAATCGATGCAGGTGCCTTAGTTCCTGTAGATGAATACTTTGACAAGTATCCTAATATTAAGAATTTCTGGTCAGATACACAGTGGGAGTCCTTAAGACAACCAGATGGACATATCTATACCATTCCACAATTTAATAATATCAACGTTAAATTAATGGATACCCAACAAAATGGTGAAGCTTTCTGGATTCAAAGTAGAGTACTAAAGTGGGCTAATTATCCAAAGATTGAATCCCTAGATCAATTATTTAAACTTTTAGGAGATTATTATGCTGCGAATCCAACTATGGCAGATGGAGCTTCTGTTATACCATTTGAAATTTTAACATATGACTGGTATTATTTCTGTCTTGAAAATCCACCACAATTTTTAGATGGATATCCAAATAATGGATCTGTCTTAGTGAATGAAGATACATACGAAGTTATGGATTATAATACTACAGATACAGCAGTTAGATATTTTAAAAAATTAAATGAAGAATACAAAAAAGGAATTATTGATCCTGAGTTTATGACAATGAATCACGATCAATTTATGGAGAAAGTATCATCTGGACGTGTACTTTGTATGGTAGAACAGTATTGGGATTTTAGAACAGCAGAAGACTCCATTAAATCACAGGGGTTAAATGATTGTACTTATATTCCACTTGGAATTACCATTGATGAAGGAATGCCAGAACAGTATTTTACAGCAAATGAGTCAGCAGCATTATCCGGTGGCTTAGGAATTACAACAAGTTGTAAAGATATCGAAGGTGCTTTCCAATTCGTAAATGATTTATTATCACCAGAAATTACTACGCTAAGAAGCTGGGGCGTTGAAGGTGTGGATTATAATGTTGGTGATGATGGATTATATTCACGTACCCAAGAGATGAGAGATAATGCGGTAAATTCTGATTATAAAGCTTCTCATCTTTGTACTTATAGCTATTTTCCAAACTATGTAGGTATGAACTTAGATGGAAAGAATGCAGCTACACCAGATACACAACCATCTGAGTTTTATGAAGGTTTAACAACTGAAGTTCAAGAATGCTTAAGTGCATATGGTGCAAAAACTTATGTAGAAATGTTAGATAACAATGTAATTGATCCGATGGTAGAACCTTGGTATCCAATGTGGTCCTTCTCCAATACATTAACAACAGATACACCGGGTGGACTTGCATGGACCAAGATGGGTGAAACAAAACACCAATACCTTCCACAAGTAGTAATAGCAGAAGATTTTGATACTGCATGGAGTGAATATATGGAAGCATATAAAGCATGCAAACCAGAAAACTTCTTAGCTGAAATGCAGGATGAGTTATACAGACGAGTAAAACTTGTAACTGGAAAAGATGTAAAACCTGCAAAATAATTGAAAGATTGATAAGTTTAACACAAGCAGGTGGCTTATTACATATTAGCAAGCCACCTGTTTTACTATAAAAGAAAGTATGGGAACAAGAATGGCTAGAGTAAAACGTATTAAAGTAGAACGGGTAAAAGAAGTTAAGGTAAAAATAACCTTAAAAGAAATTATGAAACAAAGAGAGTTAATTCTTTTATCCATACCATTTGTAATATATGCTCTTGTATTTTGCTATGCACCATTAGCTGGATGGATTATGGCATTTCAAAAATATAAACCGAAGGATGGTATATTAGGTTCGAAATTTATCGGTTTGGAGAAATTTAAATTTCTCTTTGTAGACAATGCCGATTTTATGAAGGTAATCCGGAATACACTTGCTATGGGTGTTATCAATCTGGTTTTAAGTTTTATATTTGCCATAGCATTTGCACTTATATTAAATGAAGTAATACGTAAAGGTCCTAAGAAATTCGTACAAACAATATCTTATCTACCACATTTCTTATCTTGGATTATTGTTTGTGGTATCATTCAAGATGCTTTATCCATAGATCATGGAATTGTCAACGAAGTTCTAGTTAACTTACATATTTTGAAGGAACCAATAAACTGGTTTACTTATCCTAAGCTTTTCTGGTGGATTGTTGGATTTGCTAATGTGTGGAAGGAAACAGGATGGAATAGTATTATCTATCTTGCAGCCATTACATCAATAAATCCTGATTTGTACGAAGCAGCATCCATTGATGGCGCAGGAAGATTACGTAAAATGTGGAATATAACGTTACCAGCAATCAAACCAACTATTTTTATATTATTACTAATTAATGTTGGTAATGTTTTGAACGCTGGTTTTGAAATACAATATTTATTAACAAATGGTTTGGTACAAAGCGTGTCGCAGACGATTGATATTTATGTACTAAAATATGGTATTAGTCAAAGTGATTATTCACTTGGTACAGCAGCTGGTATTTTCAAGAGTCTGGTAAGCATTATCTTGATTTTCCTTGCTAATTCCGCTGCAAAAGCAGCAGGAGAAGAGAGACTTTTCTAAAGATAGGAGGAAAGATAATGAAAAATATAAATAAGTTTAAGTTAAAAAGGCATATAAAAATTAGTGACAGAATTTATTCATTGGTAATAGGATTCATACTTATAATATTTGTAATTATAACAATATATCCTATATTGAATACGGTTGCCATATCTTTTAATGATGCCATTGATGCATTACGTGGTGGTGTATATTTATGGCCACGAAAATTTAGTCTGGACAATTACAGTACCGTACTTAAAAAAGATAGTATTACAACAGGGTTATACATATCTGTTTTAAGAACAGTAGTTGCGGTTGTTTTACAGCTTTCAACCACTGCTTTATTGGCATTTGTTTTAAGCCGAAAGAATTTTGTTTTTAGAAAGCAATTATCTTTTTTATATGTAATGACAATGTATGTAAACGGTGGTTTGATTCCAACATTCTTACTATTTAAAACATTAAACCTAACAAATAGTTTCTGGGTTTATGTACTACCAGGTATGGTGAGTGCTTTTAATATGCTCGTAATACGAACCTATATGAATGGTTTGTCTGATAGTTTAGAAGAATCCGCTATGATGGACGGTGCGGGGTATTTAACTATATTTTTAAAAATTATTGTACCACTATGTAAACCGGTATTTGCAACCGTAGCATTGTTTATTGCAGTTGGTCAGTGGAATTCTTGGTTTGATACTATGCTATATAATAGAATGGCAGAGAATCTTACAACCTTACAGTATGAATTAATGAAATTATTATCATCTGTAAGTAAATTAAGCGGTAATGCCAATACAGCACAATTTTCAACGGCACTGGTTACAACTACATCGGTACGCTCCGCAGCTACGGTGTTAACTTGTTTGCCAATTGTAGCCTTGTATCCATTTTTACAACGTTATTTTGTTACGGGACTTACCATTGGTGGGGTTAAGGAGTAGATATAGAAGATTACATAGAAACCTATTCTCGTTGGTTCATTAAAGTAATGAGAATAGGTTTTAATATTTGCGTTTATTAAACCAGTTACTAAAGTTAACGGAGTAATCCATATGGTATAAAAACCAATAACTCCGATAATGCTCAATATCTCTAACATAAGTATTCTCCTGTTATAAGTATTAATTTACTTTTGCTCTATATTTACGGTAAAATAGTAGCAATTACTTTCCATATTTGGTTGCTTATAGGTTTTGTACAATATTAACTGTTATTTCTTATATATAATTGTAATGCCTTAATAAAAACAATTAAAGCATAAATAGCAAGAAATAGAAGGATAGTTTGGAAAAATGGTATCAAAAAAGCAAATAATGATAAAAATGAATTCATAAGAAACTCCTCTCGTTGAATAACTTATTTTTTAATTACATATTTGAATAATAATTAGATTATAGAACATACATATAAAATTATCTACCATATTTTAACTTTTTCGTGTTAAACTTCAACCTAAAATCTAAAGTTTATTTCTATTCATTATGAGACTATATTTAATTAATTAACGAAGTGAAGTGTTAGCAAGTAATGGCATAAAAAGAGTAGTATATGTAATGAACCCCAATCGTCGGTTAGTAATCTAACTTACAGGGTCAATACATTTACTACTCATTAAAAAACTTAAATTATTTCGATACGTTACTAAGGAATATAATAGTAATCGTATAATAGATAGTATTAATTATTTTTTACTATTGGTATCCACACTTCTTCAAAGTGGTCACCATAAATTTCGATATCAGGGCCATCTGCTTTTTTGTATCCGGATGATGGTAACCATTCACTGTATGCTTGATTAAAAAGATGTGGTATTTGGCATTGGTCATCGTGGTGATCTTTCAGACCATCATAATGGAATATAGCCCATGTAAATTCAGGTACTTGAATTACTTTATAACCGTCAGTGTTGCTAGCTTCTTTTTTAAAAGCACAAATCATATAAGATACCTTATTTTCATTTTGGTTATAACCAACAATCCCATGTGTTTCAGGTAAGTTTTCAATGCTTCCATCTGCTTTACATTCTTCCCAAAATTCAGATACCTTTCCTAGATCTTCACTATGGAATATTTTCTCAACTCCATAAACTTCAAATGCTTCTTTTTGCTCAATTCTACAATTCATTTCCTGTACTCCTTTAATTTTGATTTGAAAGGTAAGAGGAGGAAAAAGTTTTAATATGGCACCCATCTGGCGCGCTAATGTTGGCGTGACACTATGTTGTTTTGCAAAAGCTCTGGAAAAGCTATCAGTACTTTCGTAACCATATTTCATAGCAAGGTCAATTACTTTTATGTTGGATCCTTGTAATTCGATTGCAGCCAAAGTTAATTTGCGTTTACGAACATATTCAGATAATGGCATTCCTACTATATAATAAAATAATCTGCCAAAATGGTATTCCGAATATTCTGTTACCTTTGAAATATCTGATAATGCAATATCATCGCATATGTTTTCTTCGATATAATTTATTGCATTATTAAGTTGTGATATTAAATCCATACTCCATCTCCTTTCTGATTAAAGGATAACAAATCTATTGTAACGCTTCCCGACTTTTTTTATAATAATATGTATGGTTAAGTCATTACTAATAATAGAACTATTTTTGTTCTTGAGCCATTCTACCATATTGAATCAATTGCATAATTTCATCTTCAGTGGATAGTATATCATAATCACCTTTTGCACCGCTAGGGTTATGATAAATAATACCATGTTCAAAATTATCACGAAGACGATCAAGTAAGGCTTGTTTACCAAAGTGACGCGCATATTGATTGAACGCTTTGATTCTTATTCCTTGAAGCATATCCTTGTCGCATGGAAATTCTTCGCATTGGTAACATCCATCTAGTCCTTTTTGGGTAACACATTGATAGACAGTACAGTCACATCCTTCATTACAACTTTTCATTTTACAGCCTGGGCATTCTTCATTACTACATAAAACACAGGCTAATCCACACTTAGCTAAGTCTTTGTTTTCATAAAAATTCATATCTTTTCATCCTCCTTATGAAAGAAGGATAGCATATTAAGTACGACATCTGTATGTCGTACTATTTATTAAGGAATACAAAATATCAAAAAAAATTTCAAAACATAATGCTAATCTATATAGTCATCGTCCTCTTTCATTAATTCATCCCAGTATTTTTTGCAAAAATAAATACTTGTAAAAATAAGTCCATTATAGATACTCGAAATATATGTATTTCTAATTACAACATACCCTAAAAAAACAATGATAATAAAAAGAGCATAAATAACTAGCACAACTGTATTGAACCTATCAAGATGTTTTGATTTAATACGCAAGGGTATAATTAGTTTCTTATCTATGACTAAACCTATGCACATACTCAGTGGTACTGTTAAGAACTTTATAATGGCTTTATAATCTTTTTCAAGAAAGGCTTGTTGTAAAATAATGAAACTAATAAGTATCAATATGACTACAATTAACTTGGGAATGTATTTTTTTAACATTATTATGTAGTCCTTCCTATGTGGTATTAGAGAATTGAATATCAAAATAAAAAAACCAATCAACAATCATTCTATTTGCACCAGATATTTATTGTAAAATTAACTGATAAACTTCACTGTCAACAGAACTCCATGTTTTATAAAATGGTGCAAATATATTATTAAGTTCTTTCATTGTAATTTTTGTATTAGGTGCATAAGGGTCTTTTAGTGTGATTTCTTTTAAAATATTTTTTAAATCAGTATTTAACCTTGTTATATATTCCTTTTCATTAGTTGATATAACATCATCATCAAGAATACGTTTCATTCTCTTATTATTAACATCTGTTTCATGAAGCAATCCATTACCAATAAAGCTTAGAGACAGTATACCTGGTCGATATAATTGATTATCAATGTATTGTTGTCCGATTACTAATTGGTTGTCAGCTTCTATTAGTCCATTTGAAACATTTTCTAAATGGTTTTTAATTTGATTTAAATCGTTGCTATTGATAGCTGCTTCAAGTGAGTCAAGATAAATAGTGACATTTAATATTGAACTGCATAAGTTTGTAATGAATAATTCTTTTTCGTTATTTTTTTCTCGAATTACTTTAATGTTATATCCAATGGATAATATAAGAATAAAAAACACTATCACAAAGATTACTTTTTTCATACTTCTCCTTTTTAATATGTTAATAGGATTCGGGTGTCAAAAGCCCATTTTGAAATTATTATACGTGAATTTGCACAATGCTAGCTTATCGATGCGTAATGCAAACAAGAAGTAAGTTTGCAACACGCTTTCGCCCAATGAAGTTCGTAATGGTACGTAAGACCCTAAACTACAGGGTCTAAGTACCAACGACTTCATAACAGTTGCACACTAATTTCTTGTTTGCATAACGCCAAGATTCAGCTACACATCTTGATGTTTCTAAATTGATTTTAAAATGTTGTTATTAGTATCCTTGCAAATAACTTATTATTTAATGTGAAAGTATTATACTTTTAAGTCTAAACTTTTCTAACTTTAAAAACGAAAGATAATGGGATTTGTTGTGCTTTTCTTGATTTATCATCAATGATTCCACGCATTTTCAAAGTAGGCTCATCGGTTTGTTCCGTCATATGTTCAATTATAAATCCAGCGCTTGCCAACGCATTAATGTAGGTGGAGATTTTTCTGTTTGATAACATAAGTTCTGTATCATGAACTACTTGAGTATACCATTCTTCATCAAAATAACTTTTCTGAACAATAATTTTTCCATCTTCAACTACCACGCAACCATGAATAGGATGTTTCCAACTGAATATGAATATACCATCTTTCTTTAGATAAGAAGCAATACGTTTAAATACTTTATCTAGGTCAGTGGTCCAGCCTATTGCGTAAATGGAATAAACTATATCAAAGTAATTCGTTGGTATATTACATTCATCTTCCATAGCAGCACATATTAGCTTTGGAGTATAATTGTTATCTGTGAGATATTTTGAAGCATTATCTAGTTGCTTTTGTGAAGCATCTAGCCCCCAGAGTTCTTTCGCATTTCTATCAGCATGGTATTTTAGTGAATGACCACTGCCACAGCCAATTTCAAGCATTACCTTGTTTGACACATCACCAAATAAATGCAATTCATTTTCTGTAACAAATTGTACACCATATTCGGGTAGAGCAGTGGTACCAAACCATTGGTCAGCATTTTTATTCCAGTATGTTCGATTGATTTGTTGAATCGTTTTATTTTCCATAAGGTTTATCCTTTCGTACTTATCCAACTTCAGTTCCACCCCATTCAACAACCGTAAAGCCTTCTCTAGTATATGGTTTTAATTCCTGTGGTTCTATTTCTTATATATTTAAAGGTTTAAATACCATCATTACTCTTAAGATGGAATCAGGTTTCGGAGTTATCAAAAATTTTGCTATATCTTCATATTCATCACCAGCTACATTATATAGCGATCCACCAAAATACACCAAATTTATCAATTACATTGGCACAATAGGGATTCCAATCACATGGACCTAATGCATCAATAACGGTTCCGCCGTCACGTAGAACATCATACGCATTTAAAACAGCTTCTTTTGTCCCCATTTCATGTACATTAAATGCCATAGTTTGCCATACATGTTCTTTATTATGGTCACAGTCAAAGGGAGCTTCACTTACAGCAAGGAATAATTGACCATTTACCGACAACTCACAATGTGCATACGTATTTTCTTCTGTTTTAATTTGAAAACTAATCTCAGCACCAAATGCCTTGCAATATAATTGTGCTGCCTCAATACTTCCTGTTACATAAACTTGTGAGTTAATTTTCATGATAATCCTCCAGTATTTTATAATTTTTATTACTAGTTCTCTTTTTTATGTTGTAAAATAGTAATGAAACACAATAAACCGCCAACTAATAAAAAGGAATATTGGTATGCATGTAACATCCAAATGAAATGGTCATTATTATAGATGCCGGTACCCCCTGGAATAAAATACTGCGTAGTAAGTTTATATGAAAGAAAAGGAGAGCATAGTATTAATATTATTCCGATTATAAATGGAATCATTAATCTTAAGTGTTTATTACGAGCTGTTTTTTCAGGTATTGCTTCAGGAATCTCGATTAAATTACATTTACAATCATTACAACTTTTATAACCTTCTTGGTATTCACTTTTACATTTTGGACATATTAACATAATTAACCTCCATATTATATTTATTGATTATTTGAGTTGTTCCTTTTAACGGTTCTTAAGTTTATAAAATAGTGAAATATTTATTCATCTGTTTCGTAATGAGAAATTTCTAATCAAAAGTACTACTGTATTATAGGTTTTGTTTCGTTGCAATAGCTATTATACTTAAAACAATATTTTCAAAGAGTATCAATGTTGTCACAATAACTGAGTATGAAAAAGCTTGATAAAAACCAAATATAGTCCAATTGTTATCGCCAAAATACAAACGAGCAAACAATCCACTGCATACGATGCCATCATGTTGTTCAATAAATGTACTATTGAAGTAATTTAAGCCTAAATCGGTTGTAATAATAATTCCTATAGCTAAAGCAATTAAAGAAATAATTCTTACCTTTTTCATATACCTTTCCTTTCATAATTTTATAAGTACGTATTTCATCATTTTATTATTCTTCAATTTGAATCTATTTTTTACCAGTGTCTTCGCAAGAAGAGAAGATAAGTAAAAAGCAAAAAATCCTAAAAACTATAAATAATCTTTTTAAGTCATTCCCCAAAATTATTAACCAATATATACGGCATGTGTAAATATTTGTGTTATTAACATAATTATAAAGCAAAGCAAATATAAATACTACCAGTTTTTACTAAAAATGAATGTAATAAAAAAGCAATCGTATGGATAAAACTACATTTACTTTTTTATTTAAGAAACAATATAAAGACATGGAGAAAAGTAAAACATATATCTACACATATTAAAAAGAACAGCCCATGTACCGAGCTGTTCTTAATAAAATAATGAAAGAATACTGTATATCTTAATTTATGAAAGTAATAGTTGCATAATATGAGCTTCTTCATTTAGTACTTATTTGATGTACATTATAGCTTACAGATAAAATCATACACTTTTTCATTCCAATCAGTAAGTCCGATACCCTTTTGAGATAAAAAATGCACTTTTGATACGAGCTCCGGTGAGACTATACTTTCCAATTCACTTTTATATTGCTCAGGCACAATACAGGCATAAAGATAATCAGAAAGTAAGATTTCGTCTTTTACTTTTAAGGGATGATAACCATCAAAAGTATGTCCTGGGTGTCGTATAATATCTTCATATCTTAAATAAAAACGCACGCCTGGATTGAAATTACCCTTTAACAAATCATCTTCATTTGGAAAATTGCCAGACAAGACAACGTAATCACCAGTCATGTTATCACCCCAGCAAAACATAATGTATTCAAAAAAATCCGCTGGATCATTCCAAAGGCTGTCACGCTTTTCAAAAGAAAGCTGTTCTCCAGTTTTACCATAGACTTTTTCAGCAGATAGCAGTTTACCACTAGATAAAATTTTCTTTGTAGCTCTCAGATCCGTTGCGTGATAAATAAATGAGTTTTCCACAGGAGTCAAGATACTCCCAATGGTATCTGGATTGGTGATGGTATCATAAACAACTTGAAAGATAGTTTCGTCTTGGCATACCAGTTCTGTTTGCCTACCATGCAATTTTTCGTACTCAATAAAAGCAATTATATTTTTCAATTCTGATATTGAGATATGCGGATAATCAGATAAACCGAAATAGTAAACCCCGCGTTCAATTACATGAGAGTTATTTTTTGAAATATTGAGTATCATATTTATTCTCCACCAGCTAATTTAAATAAATTTTATTCACACTCTAAAACGATAGTAAATAATATTACTGAATACTAATTCCGGTCTTTATATTTCTAAACATCTAAAATAGTCTACGTCATCTTCTCCATAAATTCGAAAGCCTATATTTTCATATATCTGACCTGCCATTACATTTACCTTTCCGTGACTAATGTTAATCTTGGTTACATGCAAGTTATCTACCAGATACTGAATCATTAACTTGGTAGCTAGGGTAGCATAACCTTTTTTCTGATATTTCTCATCAATCATTAATGGATTAATAAAACCTGTTTTCCCATCTTCATCAAATCCACCACCAATTAGACCAACATATTCATCTTGGTATTTAATAGCAAAAAGTTCAGTGTGTTCTTCATATCTACTAATACCAATCCAATATAAATTCGGAATCGGAAAAAAATCCTTTTGTTCTGCACTTACTGACAAATTACAAACATCTAACCAATTGTCTTCTTTTAGAATTTCTAATTTCAAATCTTCGTTTAATGTATTATCTATCAAATAATCCTCCTTTAGATTAGAGAGGGTTATCCTTTGATTTCCCTCCAAACAATAGTTGCAATAAATGATTTAAACATTCCACATCATCCTTTCTTACTAAATTTATCATAACGCATAGGCGATATAACTGTAGGGAAATATAAATTTATTGTTATACACATTAGCGAATAATATTTCTCATTATATTACATATATAAAACAATTTCTACCATTATTTAACACCTTCTCCTGTATGTACTTCTTATTTTTTATTTGGTTTACGTTTAATAAATAACATTTTCTTTAAATCATCAAAAAGAGTTAAATCTTCTAAATAAATATCCATCCATTTACCATCATGAAAAGTATTAGCTTCGTTATAAATTGTTTGTATTTTATGGGTATATTGATCTTGTTCAAGTTCAAATTTTTCTCTCTCGTTTTTCCCAAAAACAATTTGTATGCACAAACTTACATCATTTGCGTATAGAGTACAAAGTGTTTTGCCACCTCTACGGTATTTACATACGTATCTCCAATTGTTCCATTTAGTCGTATCCAATTTTCGTTCCATCTCGTATAAACTCTCCACTAAATCGCATAACTGCGTCCAAATTTCAAATTTTTCTGCGGGAAGTAAATTTTGTAATTCTTTATCCATGTTTTATCACCTCATATAATAGTTTGGCACAAATGGGTTTCGACCATAATTACTGACGAATCATAGTTCGATGTTGAGAAAAATTGTGAGCTAACCTAACTTCATATCATGCTTATTCAGAATGTATCCAATTCTCCAATGTTATTTCATAAAAACAATAATCACCGCTAATCTGTGTGCATTCAGGAATTTCCTTGTATTTCGTCTCAAGATAATGCATACCAGATTTTTGCATTACTTTACCGCTCGCAGGATTATCTATATGGTGGTGCGTATGAATTCTAGTAATACCTATTTTATTAAAGGAAAATGCCAGAACAGCTCTGCATGCTTCCGTTAATATGCCTTGATTCCAGAACTTTCTGCTAACAAGGTTTGTATGGATGCACTCTTTTCTTCAATGTTTAAATCATTTAAGTAAATGTAACCTATTGCTTCCGATAGCTCCTTAATGGCTATCACCCAATGATATTTATCTGTTTTGGTATAATCGTTAATCCATCCTTGAAGCAATAATTTCGTTTCTTCGATATTTTTATGTGGTTTCCAACCCCAAAATCTACTGACTTCTGGGTCAGCTACCCAATTACGATACATATCGAAAACATCTGTTATTTCATATTTTCTTAGCAAAAGTCTGTCAGTCTCTAGGGTCTGAGTTCCAATATGTTTCAAAGTGTCCTGCCACCAATGATATAAATACTAATTAGTTCAAAATAGTATACATTTATGTTGTCTTGCCTTTGATGGTTGATTGTATATATACTGATACTATATGCAAAGCATATATTAACAAAAAGTAATTACTTATTATTACTTAATACAAGTGTTGCAAATGCGAAAGAAGAATTATTTATCTTACTTCTAAATAATAAGCAATGTATGGATTTACCTTCTACCCGATAATCACGATAACTATCTAAATCTTCACTATCCTCTATTATGAATTCTGCTTTTCCGTCATCTACTGAAGTTATTGTAAATGGTACTACATTATATTCAGAGACAATATTACCATTTTCATCAACTATATAGTCATAGATTTCAAATTCATTTGTATCAAAATTTAATGCTTCCATTTCAATTTTTTCTCCAAAATCAATGGTTGGCAAATCAATAAATCTTTTCCCAACCATAATATTTTTTATCGTTTCTTCTATATTCTCTTTCTCTTTATTATTTCTATCTCCAAAATAAATTGGCTTTAATTCTTTAGAATTATACGAAATATTAATAGCTGGCTCTTGTGTTCTCTTACTTTGGCAAGATGCTAAAATTAATAATAAACTAATCATAATAAATGAATACTTAATTTTTTTCATAATACTTTATCTCCTTAATTTTAGTGCTTTATTCGTGATTGTGAAATACATAGATATAGTTTCGACTATTCATTAAGTAATACATCCGCTGTAATATCGATATTATTATTATCATAAAATTTTATATTTTCGATGTTAATAAAACGAACATTGGTACTATTCGGAACTTTACAGTATGCTATACCATATTTCTCTTGGGAAATATCAATTTCATATTCCTTATTATCTAGTTGCACTTTGGCAAATAAAGCTTGGTGATTCTGGTTTTTACAAATGATAAAAATGTATTTGCCTTTATTGGTTTCTTTTATTTCCGAGCTAAACACGGAATCGCCATATCTTACTTCACCAATTTTGTATTTATTGTTACGTCCTTTCGTAAATTCCGCATAGCCTTCATTCTTATCAAATGCAATAATGACATATTTCTTGTTATCGAGATTTAATTCTTGTATTATATCAATACTTTTTGTTTCTATCGTAGGTCTGTTAATTCTCTCAAGTATGGCATTTTCTATTTGTGATTTTTCAGGCGTAATTGTGTATGTTTCTGATGTTCTTAATGAATGGACAAGAAACCATATACCAATTATTGCAACTGGACAAAAAATAATTAATAAACATAATAAGGTCTTTTTTAACTTATTCAAATAAATCCCCCTTTGCTTTAGCCATTATGAAATTTCTCTTTACTTTAGTAAAGCTATGACACATATGATAACTATTCGAAGTAAATTACTTCAATAAATGGAATTTAGCGTTCTTTTTTCAGATAAACCATATCAATCAGTTGATTTCCATCTTCAAACATTGGATGGTCGTAGTTTTCAATAAAGAAGTTCTTTATTCTGTGTGACTCTGTAAAACCGCAGATACTATAAAAAGAAAGAATCGAAGGACAGTCGCCAGTTCCGACAAATAGAACATTGCAGTCGGAATAATTGCCAAACAGAAACTCTATCAGGCTTTTCCCATAGCCTTTTCGTTGACACTCAGGCATAACAGCAATGTTTTTAAGCTCATAAATGCCATCGGCTTCTTTGGTTACTACGCACTCAGCTTTTATGCCGTTATCATCCAATACAAACATTTCACCATTTTCAAGATATTTGTCTATCATGTTTTCTTGTTCATCAGCCAACAACAGTAAATCAATATACTCTTTTTTTGCACCCGTAACTTTTTTAATATTCACTATTCACCTCTATATATTCAATTTGTCTTGCACTTCACAATATAGCCATAATTTAATCAACTAGATTCTTACAAGCATAGACTCGAAATATTCTCCAACTTTTTCTCGTTGATGCTCCGCGACAATTTCTGATTTTCACAGTTTTATCGTAAAATCTTTTTAATTCGCATATAAAACTCAATAACGAATAATATTTCTCATTATATAACAAATATTAAATAAGTCCTACCAATATTTAACAAGTATAATTTGACTAATATTTCAAGAATAAATGAGTTTTATATATACTAAAACAGCATTCATTTACTTTTTCAATGAATGCTAGAAAGTCACGTTTAATTAAATCTAATGTAGTTGTTGGTTCAAGGATCGAGAAATATTTTGCTGATTTTACGAACTCATCAGCTATGGATATTAATTAATAAGTGATATCGGTATTATCACATAAATGTAAAAACTGTACTGCCCAAAAAGTCAGGTCACACCAGATTGCATTTTTGTTAACTTTATAATCAGGCTCGAGACGAACATCAGTATAAGCTGATGGATATTCGATGTTTAATGGTGAATACCGTTTATTACGTTGTAAATTGTAATTCTGCTTAAGTATACCGTCATGTTTTAAGGCCTCCTCAAGATTTTCTGCAGTTTCTCTGATTATATCCACGCGCCTCCCGACGCCGAGCATGGCGATTTCAGTAATTGGACGACGATAAAGAATGGAGTCAACTACATCTGTTTTGAAAGAACGTAGTGGTCGGTTAAGAGCAAAACCAGGTGCGTAATATTTGTTATCAATCTTTACATGCATATTGTTTTCAGGTTTCATAATTTTGTTAATATGATTAAGCGAATTTGCAATCATTTGGATATTTTCAGGAGTTCTCCACGCATTTGTGTAGGCTAATTCTGATAGTGTATAAGAACAAGGAAAGTACTCATCTGACTCGATATATGGGTAGTTATATTTTGTCTTTGACGTCCTTTGCTTAGTGATTTCGTCTTGTGAATTGATTTCCAAAACGCGCTGAAACCCTTTCAAACAAATATCTTGAAATTGTCTAACTTCCTTATCATCACCGTAGCCTAGCATCGATTGCATAGTGTAAATTAATGCCATTAAGCAATTACCACTATTTATTCCTACAAAACGGTTTTCAAAGCGTGGAATCTCTGGCGGAATATATGAAAATTCGTGGCGGAGAATCTCCTCATTACGCATAGCGTTTATAAATCCTACTATAAAGGTATTTGTTTTGGGAATCCCATAATATGAGAGCAGACGTGCAACCGCTTCGCCATCTTCGAGAGGTGTGTTATGTAAGGTCTTCCCACGCCAGTTACTCCAACTATGCATGCCACTACCTATATATCCGTTCGGCTTAACATAGCTTCGCATAAGTTTGAAGTGAGGTGTTTCATAGATTTGATCCAATAAATTATCTTCCTCATTCGAAGATAGATTGTTTAATATCTCTTTTCGGAGTCGATATTGAATTACAGATGAGGCATTTTCTAATAAAAAATCAACTGATTTTGATAAGTTCATACATTTCCCTTCTTGTACATTATATAAATAATATTCTGTTCGCAGTTACTAACTAAAGTGAATTATGCCTATATAAATTAATAAAACCACTTAATCGCAATTGCAGTTATATCATCAAAAAAGTTCTGTTTGTTAAGGGATTTTTCCTTAGCTTCTATAATAAGACAATTAACTCCATCTTCTAAGCCGTATTCAACCAAAGTTTTGAATATACTGTCTTCCGATACCCAATCACTCAAACCATCACAGCATAAAACTAGTATATCATTATGCTTTACTTCATATTGTTCAATTTTATTATTGGGAACGATTTCTGGAATAAAATAATCAAGACAGCACCACAATCCCCAATAATAATGTTATACTTATTAGATACAAAGGATTACTTATTCTTTGACTTTGCATAAATAATACATTTCTGGGAATTCCATATCAAACATTCCCTCGGGATATATTTCTACAAAGAGAGATGTATCTATTTCAATATTATTCTGTTTCGCCCAATTTTCACCCTCTACATATTTCTTGCCACATTTCTCACTTAGCAATTCATCAATGTTTTCAGCATTAAAATAATTTTGTATATATTTACCTTCTGGGACAGTAAATGTTGTATATTCATGGCTTTGTTCATCATCCATTACTTCAATACCTATAAAATAATACTCGTTAGGATGAATTCCAATCCAAAGCCCATAATGTGAACAATGTTCCTTTTTACCTTTAGCAATGTTTTTCATATCATCAATTTTGCCAAATAATTCGTATCCGCCTTTTGCACCAAAAACTTTAATTCCCTTCTCAATAGTTATGATATTAAATTCGTTTTTTTCAATATACATGTATCTCTCCTCCTGAATATAATAAAATAATCCGCACAGCAAAATTGTCTGGTAAATTCAAATTTATAGTTCGCTTTTTAAACTAATAACGAATAATATTTCTCATTATATAACAAATATAAAATAATATCTACCAATATTTAACAGGTGAAGATAGACTAATATTGCAAGACTAAATGCAGTTTTTACATATACTAAAACTGCATTTAGTTTTTCATTTATCACCGAGAACAATAGCAAAATATTTCAGTTGAAAAGGAACATATGTTCTGATATAATGAATTATAAAGGAGAACGTATGTATGGGTACAGAAAATATTATATTTCACATTGATGTTAATTCTGCTTTTTTAAGTTGGGAAGCAGTGTACCGATTGAAAATTCTTGGAGAGAGATTAGACTTAAGAGAAATTCCATCAGCAGTAGGTGGAGATGTAAAAAAAAGACATGGAATTATTCTTACCAAATCTTCACCAGCGAAGAAATACAATATTCAAACTGGGGAAACTATAGGTGATGCACTAAAAAAATGTCCAGAGTTAGTATTGGTTCCGCCACAATACGATCTATACGATAATTGTTCTAAGGCATTTATGGCAATTTTAAATGAGTATTCACCTTGTGTAGAACAGTATAGTGTTGATGAAGCTTATTGTGATATGACTGGAACAGAGTTTTTATATGAATCACCAGTTACAGTTGCACATGAGATAAAGGATAGAATATACAATGAATTGGGTTTTACGGTTAACGTTGGCATATCAACGAATAAACTATTAGCCAAGATGGCATCGGATTTAAAAAAACCAAATATGGTACACACGTTATATCCAGATGAGATAAAGACGAAGATGCATAGATTACCAGTTTCTGAATTATTTTTTGTAGGAAGGGCGACTACAAAGAAGCTTCATAACTTGGGAATTCATACCATTGGTGAATTAGCAGCTACAGATGTAGCTATACTTCGGTCTCATTTTAAAAGTTATGGAGAGTTAATTCATGATTTTGCCAACGGAATCGATTCTTCCTTTGTAACAGATGAAAGACCTAAGAATAAGGGGTATGGCAATTCAACGACCATAGCATTTGACGTAGACAATGAATTTACTGCTAAGATGGTATTACTTGCGCTAGCAGAAACAGTAAGTACTAGACTTAGAAAAGATTCTGCGCTAGCTACCGTAGTTGCAATCCACATTGTTGACTTTGAATTTCGTCATGCTTCCCATCAGATGACATTATTTACACCGACGAATATAACCAATGAGATATATCGTGCTGCGTGCCAACTATTTGATCGCTTATGGGATGGTATGCCGATTAGGCACCTTGGAATACACACAAGTAAGATAACGGAAGACATAGGTATTCGGCAGATTAATCTTTTTGACGCAGTTCAATCCTATGAGAAGCTTGCTAAGTTAGATAAAGCAATTGATAGTATACGTCTTCGCTA
>JARBTX010000162.1 GCA_029239975.1 Anaerocolumna sp. | reverse complement strand
TATATCATAAACTATTTTAAGTTTTCTGGATTTAAACAATCAAGCTCAGGAACTACAAAATATCCATCTTTACGAATCAGAGTATCGTCAAAGTAAATCTCTCCCCCACCATACTCTGGTGTTTGTATACATACTAAATCCCAATGAACTGCTGATTTATTACCATTTGGTGCTATCTCATAGCAGTTTCCTGGAGTAAAATGGAATGAACCCATTATCTTTTCATCAAATAAAGTATCTTTCATAGGCTTTAAGATATAAGGATTTACGCCAATGGCAAATTCTCCAATATATCTTGAACCTTCATCGGTATCAAATACTTTATTAATTCTTTCTGTATCATTTGCTGTAGCTTCGATAATTTTACCGTCTTTAAACGTTAGTTTAATATTCTCATAAGTAAATCCTTGGAATACTGCAGGTGTATTATAGCAAAGTGTCCCATTAACGGAATTTTTCACAGGTGCTGTATATACTTCTCCATCTGGGATATTGCATTCACCTGCACATGGAATGGCAGGTATTCCTTTTATTGAGAATGTTAAATCTGTTCCTTGGCCTACAATTCTAACTTTATCTGTTCGTTCCATATAATCAACTAAGTTTTTCATTGCGTCATTCATTTTACCATAATCCAAATTACATACATTAAAGTAAAAATCTTCAAAATGTTCTAAACTGGTATTTGCCAACTGCGCCATAGCGTTATTTGGATAACGTAAAACAACCCATTTCGTTTTAGCTACACGTATATCGTGATGAACTGGTGTAGTATAATATGTTTCATAAAGTCCCATTTTTTCTGCTGGAACATCAGATAATTCTGTAACATTTTCAGCACCACGAATACCAACATAACAGTCCATCTCAGCCATTTCAGCTGCATCGATTTTCCCCATTAAAGCAATTTGTTCTTCGGTACAATTTAATAAAACTTCTCGTTGTAATCTTGTATCTGTAAAATGCGGGAAAGGAACCCCGCCTACTTTATATACTTCTTTTACAATTTGTCTAGCTAATTCTCTTGTGGATTCTCCAATATAATGTATATAAACTTTTTCACCTTTTTGTACATTCATTGAATAAGTTACTAAATTATGAGCTAATACTTGAATTCGTTTATCCATATTTTTCTCCCTTCTATTCGTTGCCAGGTAAATAACTAAAAAAGATATTGCCGGCATTTTTAAACATATTTGTACTATCATTTAGACCTATCTTCATTGTTCTGTGTAATTCTGGATCGATAACAGTTATATTATACGCATCATATCCAATTATTAACACAGCATCATTGTCATCCTTCATTGCTATGACAGGTCTTTTTTTCGTTACATAATAAAGCACAGAATCTAAGTTAGCACCAGTTAGATTTATTACAGATTCACCTAAAGTCTGCTTTAACATCTCATAAGCAGTACCTTCACCTACTTTAGAGTTTGTTGTACTAGTAAATCCATTTCGATAATTAATCAGCATCTGTATACATGCAGAAACACTATCGGTGGTTCCTGTTTCATATATTGGTGTAATATTACTAATTTCAAGCGCTGTACTGCGTATACTTCGTTCCCATATTACTAGCTGGTTATAATCAAGAACGGAACCTATGGATTCATTTGCCAGACTAATTGCCTCTCCTGCATTATCAAAAATTCCTGAGATGTCACCTAATGCATATACTGTATATTGTTCTTTTAACCTTTCCGTTTCATCTAACCTTAAAGTTGTATCTTCTGTTATTATGGTATTGATAGTTTCATTAACAACAGGTTTTGTTTCCATAATAAAACCAGAAGGTAAAGAAATATAATATTCTGTCAGCGTTTTTTCTGTAACTCTACTTGTAATCTCAATTTCTTCTCTTTCATCAATAACATTATTTAGTATATTATCTGGCTCAGTTGATACGAAATAAGTCTTACCATTTTCTTCTTCCTTTTTGACACGTTCAATTGTAATAACATTAGCATCCACTGTTACATTAGTAATATAATAATTCTTTTTCTTATATTCTTTTAAGATATTTGATGATGAGTCAGCTATTTCTATTCTATACATTGGAACAAGTATACTTCCATCTTCTTTTAGAGATATATTCTTATGTTTAACAAATCCATAAATAATATTGTTATCTATCTTCCCTAATAAATTGATATTTTCTTTTTCTGGTGCATCAATGGTTTGTTTATTGCCAGTCTCTAAATCCATCATTATAATAGAAGTAGATTCTTTAATATTATTACTATTTTGCCATGCAATATAATGTTTTTCTTTACTTACAACAAAATTATCACTATCTACATTGGATGCAATAACATTAATACCTTTTGTAATAAAATCATAAGAATAAATTGTATGATTTAAAGTAAAATAAAATATTCCTAATTGGTTAACATAACTAAACTCATTTAACTCTTCTTTTAGTATTTGATATGGTACATTCATTGGTATATATACAATTTCTTCAATTCGATTTTCAGCACTATAAAATTTATATAATGCTATACCAACTTTACCTTCATAAACACCACGGTTCATATAACCATAAACAATAAAATCAATATTACCATCATCATCCATATTAAGAATACGAACATTATGCTCGCCATAAGTATCTCTCACATAATCTGTATTTGTCTGACGAAATGAGAACACTTTTACTGCTGTGTTTTCCGCTAAGTTATAATACCATAATTCTCTTTGTCTAACAAAAGCAACTTTATTATCATCTGCACTTGTTACTAATTCCATATCAGATTGATTGGTAATACCTAACTTTAATTCACTTTTTGCTAAACTAGTTAAATTCATATCAAATGCAGCTTCCATGGTACGTTCATAATTTAGCAGATACATTCTTGTTGTTGTATAACGTACTCTATAAAACTCTTTTACATAATAGTATTCAATACCTGATTCCGTTTCAGAAGATATCATGTATTTAAGCTCAATAGATGACATATCCGTATTAATTTCTTTTATCATTGGAACAATTTGTCCCACTACTTGTGGCTTTAAGTTTCCCCAGCTTATTAAATCAAAACTTGAGTGTATATTAACATAACCTAAGGATGAGTTATCCATTTTTGAATCCGGTTCAAGATAAGCTATAATATTCTCAGCTTTGTTCTTATTCATAATCTGGTTATGAAAATCCATAACAAAATTTAATTTTTCCTTATAGTAAGACGATTGAACTGGTTTTACTCTAGTGTAATAATTCATTTTTCTACTTTCACTAGTTACCAAAGTTATTTTAACTGTATATTCTAATCCTTCTGTTAAGTCTGTTTTAAACTTAATTTTGGCTGTTTTGTTATTTTCTTCTTTTTCCAATGCATTTATGGTATCTGTTTCAAGAAGTTTATTATCACTAACGTTACGTAATTCATAAATTAATCGCTTCACATCATTTTTTTGTTGATTTATTACTACAAGAAAGCTTTTTTCACTATCAATCGGAGTAATACATTCTCTAATTAAATTAGCATTGATATTACTGCTATATCCATGTAATAAATTTACTTCATCATCTCCTACGCGAAGTGTTATGGTAGGAAAAGATGTTTCACTCATTTCTATTGTTTTATCAAAATCAAATACTTCTTCTTTTATATCTCGTCCAAAATAATATAATGAACCAGCAAAAATACAAAGTAAAATTATTATTTTATATAAAAACTTTAACATTAGTTCACTTCCCTCTTATATAGATTATTAGGATTTTAGAGTTAAAACGCAAAACACGATAGTTAACTTGATTTTCTTACAATAGTGACATATCAGCTTCCTATATAAAAATTATTATCATTGACTAATAGCTTATAAAGCATTGGTTCTACCCCTAGGAACTTTCTTAATTCTTCAATGGAATCCATCTTTACTGATTCTAGTTTCTTAGTTGGTTGCTCTTTTGATTCTAAAATACTACTGTCTTTCTTCTGTCCTCTTTTTACAGCACGGATTAGAATATTCTTTGGTGTATGTTCCATATCAATAAACTCTAATATTTGTGCTTTATATCCAACTGCTTCTAATAGTTCTGCCCGCAATGCGTCAGTAGAGAGCGCAGCAAAACGTTCTTTTATTAAACCATATTGGAGAATAGGGTTTAATATATCTGAATGCATCTGATTATTTAATTCATGTTGGCAACATGGAACAGATAAAATAACATCCGCATCCCATTTGATAGCTTTATACAAAGCATAATCGGTAGCTGTATCGCATGCATGAAGTGTAACAACCATGTCTACTTTATCAACACCTTCAAAAGATGCTATATCACCTTCTTTAAATGTTAACTTATCAAACCCGTAACGAAGGGCTAGGTTATTACATGTCTTTATTACATCTTTTTTAAGATCCAATCCGATTACTCTAATCTGATATCCTTTTAATTCTTTTAAGTAATAATACATAGCAAAGGTTAAATAAGATTTTCCACATCCAAAATCAATGACAGTTAATTCTCTTGTCTTATCCAAACTTGGGATGATATCTTCTATAAATTCGAGAAAACGATTAATCTGCTTAAACTTATCATACTTTGCTTTAATAATTTTTCCTTCATCATTCATTACACCAAGATCAATTAAAAATGGGACCCTGTGACCTTCAGATAATATATATGACTTTTCTCTATTATGACTTAGATTTTGCGAAGTATTTATGAAAGCAGTATTATCTATTTGTTTCTGTTTTATGGTAGCTTTCCCTTTTTTACTCATTAATACTGTAATTTGTTTATTCTTTGTTCTTATAAGCATTTGTTTTAATACATCAAACCATTCTACTATTTTAAGAAGTAACTCTTCTTTTGTATAGTTATTATGAAAGATTTGTTTACCTCTTGTTTCTGAAGCTTGAAAATAAACTTGCCCCTTTACTAAAACTTGTCTCACTTTAACCTTAGTTAATTCAAAGCCCTTAGTTCCTTGACTTATTACCATATCTATAAAATCATCACTAAGATTCTCACCAATGATGTTCATTAAATTCTGATCCATGACTTCACGTGCCTTCCTAACACTTTTACTTATCTTAACATTATGTATTTTAACATAAAAGCTAAAATATTCCTACTATTTTTCGAAACTTGATAATTTAAGTAATTTCTTTTATGCACGGTTCTCTTTTCATTGCATATATTGATAAATAAAAATGTAAACGATTATCTAAGGAGGATCTAATGAAATATTCCTACCCTGATTATTCAGCTTTTACAAATCCTAGTAATGCAGATGAGAATAATCTTAACTTTCATAAAGGTACAATAAAAGCTGCTTCTAAGACAGGAATACCTAATTACTCTGCTGTATTACCTAGCGATACAAGCGGATATATTCGTAAACCTTTATTAAACCCTTTTACTGCTCAAAGCGGAAATATTTCACCTGTTGCACCGCCATCCAATAGTGGTCATCAAACAACTCCAGGAATGCAACCGGGAACAAATGGTATGGTACCTATCCCTGCTGATACTACAGAAACCACTACACCAAATACGCAGCCACCTAGAACAATAGGTCCTGTACAACCAATAACTTTACCTTCAAATGGCACGACACCTACAACACCAACTATGCCAATGACTCCGGGCGCTACTCCTTCTAGACCAACCATGCCGACCACTCCTGGCGCTACTCCTACTAGGCCAACCAT
Organism: Anaerocolumna sp.; assembly: GCA_029239975.1. Lineage (GTDB taxonomy): Bacteria > Bacillota > Clostridia > Lachnospirales > Lachnospiraceae > Anaerocolumna. The sequence continues at coordinate 259 of JARBTX010000162.1, read as the reverse complement.
GCCGACCACTCCTGGTGCTACTCCTTCTAGACCAACTATGCCGACCACTCCTGGTGCTATGCCGACTAGACCAACTATGCCGACCACTCCTGGTACTATGCCGATGACTCCTGGTGCTACTCCTACTAGACCGACTGCTCCTACTGCTCCTGGTACCACCCCTTCTAGAACTACTATGCCTACCACTCCTGGTACTATGCCGATGACTCCTGGTGCTACTCCTTCTAGACCGACTGCTCCTACTGCTCCTGGTACCACT
>JARBTX010000070.1 GCA_029239975.1 Anaerocolumna sp. | reverse complement strand
AATACAGGTCCTATTTTTCGCCTGATTTTTCTTATCTTTCCTGCGGATACTTTATATCCTAGCACATGTAAGTTTCCAGTAGTAGGTTGCTCTATCCCCATGAAAAGTTTTAATAGACTCGTTTTCCCAGAACCACTAGGCCCAGTAACAAATACTAACTCACCAGGTTGAATGGATAAATCAAATTCTTTTAACGCTACCGTACCGTCCGAATATGTTAGCGTAACTCCTTTTGCATCAATCATAACTGTACCTCCAATTCAAAATAGTGGTATTATCGTAAACTTCAATTGGTCTTCTTCTAGCCCTACAGACTCTATATTATAATCCATAAGTACTAAATTTTTGGTTATCTGTTTAAAATCAATAAGGATTGTTTGCCCACCAAATAACTCTTCCAATGATGCAGTATTTAGAGGCATTTCATAGAATGTTCCTTCCTTAATAACGAGTTTTAAAATACTTTGATCTTCAATTATAAATTCTCCTGTTAGACGAATGTACATATCCGGTATTAATATCTCAACTTTATCATTACTAAAATCAAATTGCATATTGGGTAATCTAGAATTTTCCATTAATATTTTATTAAAAGTTTCTTCGTTTATGGATCCTTTCATTGCAGGGAATTCAAAAGTTAGATTTATATCATCTATTGTAAATTTACCTTCACTAATGATACGGCTAAATTCTACTACTAAATCCGAAAAAATTGCTTTGCAATCCGTCCACATTTGTTCTAAATTATTTAATTGATTTTGATAATATTCTTTTTCTTCTTTAAGTGAACCTAAATAAGCTTCCTGCTTTTCTTTCACATTAATCTTTTTTGTTAGGGTAACGTTTAATTCGTCTTGTTTTTGCTCTAGTAAGACAACGTTCTCTTTTAATCTATCTTTTTCTTTTATAAGATTTTCCTTTTCTTCCTCTAATGTACGAAGTAATTGATTTACATTATGAGTTAAATCTCGTAAGATATGTACACTCTGAATAAATGTCCTTAAATTACCTGAACTTAATAAGGTATCAATATAAGACGCTGGACCTTTTCTTTGATAGCTTACTAAAACTTTTTTAAGAATTGATAATTGCCTATCGTATTTTTTTTGATCTTCATTTATAGAATTCACAAGCTTTGCCTTTTTCATAGTTAACACATCAATTTCTTTTTGTAAAATCTCTTCTTCTATTTCTAATTCTTCGATCTCTTGAGTTAGAGTGAAGAGGTCATTTAATACTACTTTTTCTTCTTCTGTTATGCCATTTAACTTCTCCTGAAATTCATCAATCTGTTGCACTTCTCCTAATACCCTGTTAGTAAATGCCAACGTCATGAACAATGCCATTATCACAACAGAAAGTAAAATACGCGTTATTTTTTTAGATTGTATACTTTGAATTTTACAAAACACCATTTTCACTCCATTCGTATTAAAATAGGTATACTCCTATGCCTTTCATATAACATGCAGTACTATTGATAGTTAAATATTAACATATTACCAATAAAATCTTACCACTATTTCCCATGTTTTACAATTCATATTACATTTACTTTTATTTCTTAAAATAGTATGAAACTTATTCACTTTATTAAAATAAACTATTGATATAAACAAAAAGATTGGAATAACCTATGCAAAATAAAATAACGAAACCATCTAGGCTACTAGATGAACATGGAGAGTTAATACAAAAGGGGTATGCTACTTCATTACTACTAGAATACAGGAGAAAAGATGTGAAATATCGGAAACTCAGATTAAAAGAATGGGACTATTATCTAATTTATAATGATGATATTGGGTTTGCCATTACAGTAGGTCAAAGTACTACAGTTGTCCTTATCAGTGCAACTTTCTTTGATTTTAAAGCTGCCACCCAGACGACTCAAAGTATAGTAAAATTACTTCCTAAGGGTAAGTTATATATGCCAGAATCATCAGAAGTAGGTGATATAAAATATCGTGATGCTTTCGTGACATTAAGTATAAAACATGATGGTGATAATCGCGTATTAAACTTGAAATGGAAAAACTATAAAGATGATTTTGATTTAATTACTTCTATCACACTTAGTGACGAATCTACGGATTCTATGGTAATTGCTACTCCATTTTTACAAGATAAGAAAGCGTTTTATTATAATCAAAAAATCATTGGCATGAGAGCAAGTGGAAAGCTTTTATACAAAGGTGTTCGATATGATTTTAAAAATGAATCATCCTTTGGTATACTTGACTGGGGGCGTGGAGTTTGGCCTTATAAGACAACTTGGTACTGGAGTGCAGCGCAGGGGACTATTGAGGGACATTTGTTTGGTTTTAACTTTGGATATGGATTTGGTGATACAACTGCTGCAACAGAGAATATGTTATTTTATGATGGACTCGCCTATAAGTTAGAAGATGTATTTTTCATTATACCTAAAGATGAAAATAACAACTATGATTACTTAAAACCATGGACGATTATTTCATCAGACAATAGAGTAGAACTAGAATTTTTACCAATATTAGACCGTAATGTTAACTTAAATGCATATCTCCTATCGACAAATCAGCATCAGGTATTCGGACATTTTAAAGGACATATTTTTTTAGATGTAAATAAAATCATAACATTAGACAACTTTTTAGGATTTGCCGAACGAGTTGAAAATAAATGGTAAACATATAGAGCTTACTATGATTCGTATTTTATTTTGAATACGTCGAATCATAATAAGCTCTATCTTTTTGTTCTCACCGGTATCATTTATTTACATTGCATGAATTGTTTTAATTTTATCTTTATCTATTACAATTTCTTGTCCATATGCGGCTTTCGAGAATATTTTTTCCGCTTCTGCTAAATCGATCCCTTTCATTGTCATCTTATTCGGGTCTGCTTCTCCAACATTTTGCTTGTACAATGTATATAGATATTGAACTGCCTGTGGTAAATAACCCATAAGTCTTGCACCGATTGCATCAGCTGCTACTGGGTCAGTAGACGTTATGATAAGACCATTAGTATCTACTGCTTTTCCATCGGATGGGCCTGTACCTATCATCGCTTTATCCACACTAATAATAGCAATATCAATTGGGATTGCTTTTGCCATGGCTGTAATAAATCCATGTAAGTCATCATGTATTCCAAGGCTTTTCTTAGGAAATCCATGTACTTCTGCTGGTGGCCAACCTAATGCTATATTTTTTATGGAAGCACTGATTGTTGCCTCTTCGTGTTGTTTTAATTGTGTAAAGCTAATCAATACATCTAGATTCTCTAGTAAGTTATTTATTTTTGTTTTTGGTATGATTTCATGTTCTAATTCTATTTCGGTATATGGACCATAATTTAAATCAATAAAAGTAACAGCTTCTTCTTTTATAATATTATCGTATCCTACTTTATGAAAAATACTTTCGGTTTCTTCGCCACCTGAACCAGTTGCAACAACAATCTCTTTTGGATTAAACTTTTTAACATATTGAATTAATGCTCTAAGTGTTTCTGGTCCAACAACCGTTGCTGTAGATGGAGATTTTGCATTCACCCAGTTCGGGGTTATAACTACGTTATCTCCTTCATGAATGATATCTTTTACTGGTAGATTATTCAAGGAATCCACAATGGATTGTTGCTCCGTTTCACTTTTTGTAATACTAACAATTGGTTGCTTCACTTTTCTTTCTCTCATCATCGCACCTCTTATGAATGTTTATCATAATTTTTGCCTTATACGATGAAACTATTCAAAGTTATACGATTTATATAAGATTTATTACAATATAGATATTTGCGAATATAAAGTATTTTATTAACACTATAAATTGCGCATTTTGTTAGCTTATCTCTCGCTCAATCTGTATAATTTCACCTTCTGTATTACCATCAATAAAATCAATTACTTGATCCATTATGCTATCTGCATGAGAAGCATCACTTGTAACTGTTGCGATACTTAGAACTGTTACTTGATGTATATCTTGCTCTTCTACTTCAGCAATTGATACATTAAATTTATTGCTTACTTTAGCGCATAAGCTTTTCACCACCATACGTTTTTCTTTTAAAGAATGTACCCAGTTTGTATGGATTTTGATTTTTATTACACCGATTACCATAGTTATACCTTTCTAAAACGGACAAAACCTCCGCCAAGATTTGTTGTTTGAAACCATTTAAGCAAATCAATCTTTTTTATCTTTCCTTCATCCAAGATATCAACTGTAGTTTCTCCCCCATCAACTTGTGCAAGTGCTATGATTGTTACCCAGTGCCATGCATCCAGCATTTCTTCGTCTCCATTATGAAGATTTAAAAATGCAATGGGAATATCATCATCAAGAGATTTTATTATAAAACTTACTATCTCGTTAAAATCTGGACGTTTATCTTTACTTTTTGGTATGTCTAATACTTCAAGGCTTAAGTCTAAACCTTTTGCTTTGATATACTTGTTTGCTTTTTTACAAAGCATTGTTGTAGTTGGTATGCCTTGAATCGATGGAGTTACATATTTCCAAACTTCTTCCATATGTTTAATACTATCGCTTTTCATAAGTTGCTTGTTGCTACCATCATCTATCATACCACTTCGATTCAAATAACTGGTTATATTGGATACTACAGTAGGCCCACAACCAGATAGGCGTTGCCATTTTGTTTTAAACCATTCCTGATCATTTCCGTAGTATGTATCACAAGTTACATCATCTATTGTTTCAAATAATTGTATGTTTTTTATTGATTTTATCATCTTCATTCCCTCTTCAACCCGTAATAAAATTACTAGTATTAATCAGCTCCTTTTTAAATCGATCTAGGAGGAATACTATTTATTAACAGTTTTATTATAAAATAATCATTGTTAGTTTCGTTTCCGTTATTATTTACTTTTCATAGTATTTTATTAACTAGCCAAAATTATAACATAGATATACTATCTCGGATAGATAAATATAAAAAAACCTAAGATTCTCAATAAGAAGTCTTAGGTTATATACTATAATTTAAATAGAGATTTATATGTTATTTAATAAGTTTAATACTGGTGCATTATAACTAATTGCTTTTGATGCAAAATAATTATTTGATTCGTTTTTTGACTCATTATCTTTATCATCTTCCATAAATTTTTCGATAAACATAAGATAATCATCATAAGAGATTAAGGAGTTTAATTCTGCTAACATGGCTTCCTTATCATCTTTATCAATTATTTTATAATCAGGTGTATCCTTTACTGGTACCGTATAATTTATTCCCTTATTTGCAGTAGTTGTAATTATTCCAGCTTCCATGTCTTGTTTCATATAATTTGTAACTTTTTTTACATAGTTTTGTGTTTCTTCAAATGGTGGTATTCCACCGTATTTTTTCACATTATTAGGGCCTGCATTATATGCAGCTAATGTATAACTTATATTACCATCATATTTATCATATAACTCAGCTAAATATTTTGCTCCACCCATTATGTTTTGCTCCGCATCAAAAGAATCAGTAACCCCTAGGTATTCTGCTGTTTTAGGCATTAACTGCATAATTCCTTGTGCACCACATCTTGAAACTGCTTTTTCATTAAAATCAGATTCTGTTTTTCCAACTGCTTTTAATAAGTTCACAGGTAGATTATATTTTTTAGCAGCTCTATCAAAAATATCATCAAGGCTTTTCGTTTCTCCTAGAAAAGAAGAAAAGCCAGCAGTGGTTGTAGCATTTTTCTTTGTGGAATTAACATTATTGATATTGTTCGTATTATCTAAATTTGATATTCCATTGACGATTGACATAATTTCTCCTTTACTAGTACTATACTTGTAGGTTTATTCTACACCAAATTACGATATAATTCAACATTTATAATTCGTATAATGCCAATTTCCTATAACATCCTATTTTTGCAGTCCTTGCGTTCTAGTAAACATTCGTATCAAATTCTGTAGACCTTCTGAGATAATCTCTAGCCCCTCGCTAGCATTTGCGATTTCTTCTATTGTTACCATAGCATCATTTACCAACTCGCTTGAAGCCATACACTTTTGCTCTCCCATATAAGTACCCTTAGTAATCATTGAATTATGAAATTTATCTTTATTCATGTGTATAAGTTCTACAGATTCATGTAGTCTTTGGCTTACAATTGCCATTAATCTAAGGGAATTATCAATTAATTCACGTCTACTTTCTTCATTAATTATACACTCATTCTGCATATTTACTTGATTAATTTCGTTATTCATAATTTTAACCTACTCCTCTAATTTAAATTTAATAATAACCCAACTAACTTCTTCTATAATTTTCCACAAGGAAAATGTTTTAATTTGTCGTTATGTGTTGAATTATAATGAAATTTATAGTATTCTTTAAGTACCATATGTCATAAATATTTATGCAAGTAGCATTTCATTCATTAAATAAATGCAACATGCACAGAAGTAATTAGTTTGATATATAAAAATTACGATCCAAATAGTTCATTTAATGAATTAAGCATACTTGTATTATGTATAAGAAAAAATGGAAACATACATTAAGATTATAACTTACTAACAGAATGGGGTGATTCACATGATAAATGTATTAATTGCTGATGATCAAAGATTGCTAAGAGAGAGTTTCAAGAACATACTTGAGACAAATAGTGATATTCATGTAGTAGGTTGCGTTACAAATGGCAATGAGGCTTATGATTTTTGCACGACCTTTATACCAGATGTAATATTGATGGATATTTGGATGCCTGTTTGTAATGGAATTAATGCTACCAAAAGAATAAAAGCGAAGTATCCCAAAATAAAAGTATTGATTCTTACCGCTACTTTCGATGAACTAAGTGTTGCCGAAGCAATACAAAATGGTGCAGATGGATATATCCTAAAGGATATTGGCACCGAAGAGTTAACATTGTCCATTCGTTGTACCGCAGCTGGTTTAGGGATTATTCATAAAGAAGTATTTAATACCGTTCCGCTTGTTAAAAATTTAACTGATAATGCAGTTCATGCTCATAAAACAATTACAGTTAATGGAATTGAAATTACTCTTTCCGAAAAAGACTTAAATATTATACGCATGATAGTTGCTGGAAATGATAATAAAGAAATAGCAACCACTCTTTTTATGGCTGAAGGAACAGTAAAAAATAAAATTACTGAAATTATAGCAAAATTGCATTTAAAAGACCGTACACAACTGGCTGTATTCGCATTAAAAAATAATTTAGTATTATAATGGTAAATTAAACTTAACTGCAAACCTAGTACATTCTACTTTAAATAATGGTTTACATGATTAATCTGGTATACTCCATAAAATGTATATTGAATGTGATGTAAATTTATTATAATATAGTTTTATTAAAAAAGTATGAAATAGGTGAAAAATTTTTGTTAAACTCAAATGATTTATCTAATAAACTAAAGAATATCCCACAACAGCCCGGAATCTATAAAATGTTGGATGCAAAAGGCACGATAATTTACATAGGTAAAAGTAAGTGCCTAAAGAAGAGAGTGAAATCTTATTTTGTCAAATCTCCTAAATGGGAAAAGGTAAAAAAACTAGTTTCTTTTATTCACGATATTGAGTATGTGGTAACAGATACTCATTTAGAGGCACGTTTATTAGAATGTGAATTAATCAAATTCCATATGCCTGTCTTTAATTCACAATTAAAAAATGATCAACGATATTGTTATCTAAAAGTAGAGAATTCCTACAATAAACATAACAATGTATTGTCCGTGGTTAAATACAGAGAAGAAAATACATTTGGACCTTTTCGTAGTTCATATAATTTAAATACCATTATTGATTTACTTAAGAATATATACCCAATATCTAAATCAAAAAGAACCTTTCACTGTGAATATCATTTACTGCCAATTTATATGGATCAACAAGTATTTCAAGAGAACAAATTAATGCTGTTAGAATTATTGGGTAGTAGTGCAAAAATCACTAATTTAATAAAGCAACTTGAAAAAAGAATGAAAGAAGCTGCCTTAGCATTTCGCTATGAGACAGCCTCCATGTATCGAGATATTATTCAGGGTTTAGGTTATATTAGATATGGTATTGATGGATATCAAAAACTTCTTTCAAAGGATATTTTATTAAAGATACCAACTGAATCTGGAGAGAAATTATTTTTTGTATCTGGTGGTACTATCCTAATAAAAGAAATTTTCTTTCATCTAACACATGAAAATTTATCCGATTTTATACACCGTGGACAAGCTCTTAAACCAACCTTTACAAATCAGATGAATGAAAAGATGAAGATAGATTTTAGAGATATTTTATACTCGGAAATAAATTCACTCCCTGAAAATATGGTTTTTTATTTAGATAATGTAACAGATTATAACGTATTTTTAAATAGCAACTAAATTAATATAAGCTTCTCCGTATTCCTGGCCATTTACTAATAATACAATGCGGTGTAATCCACTGTAATGGCGTCTTGTGGTTAAATCAGCAAAACTATGGTTTTTCTTGCCGGTAAGATGTGTTCCCCCTGGTACCATCTTATCGGATAATAAGAATAACTTTCTAGAGATTTTATCTCTTGCTTTTACAAAATCTATAGCATACTCAATTCTAAGGTGTGTTTTTTCACCTTGGGAGATATCTAACTCATATGATATTTGACAGCTGTCTCCAATCTTTATCTCTTCTTGATCTACTGAAATGGATGCATTTGCTATTAATGTATTATCCATCTCTAAGATTTTATATCCAAATAACTTAAGTGCATCCGAATTACCACTTCTTATTAAAGTTCTTAGTCCTTGTCTTAAAATCCAGTCCGTATACTCACTTTTACCAATCCATTTATGAGCTAAGTTGATAACAACCATGGGATTATCTTTCGCAATATCATTTAAATTATTTGCTACACTTTTTCTCACATAAAGTGATGAATCTTCCTTTAATTGTTCTAGAATTGGTAAAACTAAAGTTGGATCTTTCTTAAATACTGGTAGTGAAACTCCCCATGGAAGGCGTGGCCTACAACCTTCACTAGATAATCTTCTAACATGTTCATTTGAATGTTTGCTCCAAAGCAACATCTGTTCCATCACTCGTTCTGGATTACGTAATATAAAGGGGCGGATTGCAAATTCAGATGAAGACCTACTTGTAAAACGCTCAAGTGCTTTCATTGAAATCTCCCAATGTTCCTCTGCTTGTCCGAACTCTGCAACAAAATCAGGAAAAAATAAATATGAAAAACCTGTGCAATATTCATCTATTTGATACAACACTTGTATTGCCTCTTCATATTTACTTGGAAGTTGCTCTCCTAACATTCTGGTAATCTTTATCATTCTTGCTCGTAGGGGTAACTCTTCCCATGTTTCATCCATAATTTTTCCTTTAAATACTTCTATATCAAATGAAGCATAAGCTTTTTTTACCAAAGAAGCAAAGTTATCTAAAAAGTCTATATTATAAATATCTTTTAATGCATCTGCCATAAGCATTCTCCTTTTGTACTAGATTATTGTAATCAATTACGAACTCAAAGACTTTAATATTTATCATTTCTTTAATACAATTTTATAGCTGAATCTTACCCGCTAGGGTAACTGAAGCTAGAAAATTCGTATTAATGATATGATAAATTCGATTAACTACCTAGTTTCGCAATTGACCACTAGGGTAACTGAAGCTAGAAAATTCGTATTAATGATATAATAAATTCGATTAACTACCTAGTTTCGCAATTGACTAAGATTCATATCTATTATAACAGATAAAACCAGACAACAATATGTCATATTCAAAGTTTTATTATTTTTATAATTGTGCTTTATATAATTATGATAAAACCAGTTTAAAAGTTATATGGCTATATAAAACTTAACACAGAAATAACGCCAGCAAGGTAGGAGTAATTTCATGCTGGCGTAGTGTTAATCTATATTGTATAGGTTAATTGTAGATTTCTATTTTTGTATACTCACCCTATAATCATATTACATTTTCTTTCAATTAACTTATATAGATACCATATACTTATATTCAAGTATTCTACATGTTTATAGAATAATTCATTGAATACTTAAGAAACTTGAAGTACTGTTTTTAAATATCTTCCCGTATGAGATTTATCTACCTTCGCAATTTGTTCTGGTGATCCTTCTGCTACTATATAACCACCTTCACTACCACCTTCTGGTCCTATATCAATAATATAGTCCGCTGATTTAATCACATCTAGGTGATGTTCAATTACGATAACTGAATGTCCTTTATCAACCAGTTTATTTAGACTATCGAGTAATTTTTGTATATCAGATAGATGTAGGCCAGTGGTAGGTTCATCTAAGATATATAGATTATGCGCACCCTTTTTAATCTTAGCTAACTCATACGCTAACTTTACTCTCTGGGCTTCACCACCAGAAAGAGTGGTAGAACTTTGACCTAGACACATATATCCAAGTCCTAGATCATTCATAATCTGTAATTTGTGTTTTAGATAGCTATTATCTTTAAAAAATTCTACTGCTTCTTCCACAGTCATTTCTAAGACGTCTGCAATACTTTTACCTCGATATTTAATTTCAATACCTTCTTCTGAGAAACGCATTCCTTTACAAATAGGACAAACGGTTTCAATATCAGCCATAAACTGAAGGTTCGTAACAATGATACCATCTCCTGAACAATGTTCACATCTTGTGCCATTTGCATGGGTTAAGCTAAAATCGATTGGCTGATACCCTCTTGCAATAGCTTCTGGCTGATTTGCAAATAAATCTCGTATTTTATCGAAGATTCCAATATAGGTTGCTGGATTGGATTTACTATTTCTTCCGATTGGAGATTGGTCGATATTAATAACATTGTTAATCAAATCTGCACCAAATAGAAAATCATGTTCACCAGCTACAATTCTAGCACCTGATTTATCAATCTTTAATTGCTTATATAAAATCTCATTTATCAAAGAACTCTTACCAGATCCAGATACTCCAGTAATACATACAAATACACCTAATGGAATATCAATATCCACATTCTTTAAGTTATTCTCTCTTGCTCCTTGGATTGATATAAAGGTATCATCCAAAAACCTTCTTTGCTTTGGCACGATGATTTTTGCTTTCCCTGATAAATACCTTCCAGTAATTGATGCATCTTCATTCATGATATCATCTAGCGTACCAGAAGCCACTACATTACCACCATGAATTCCTGGTCCTGGTCCAATCTCTACAATATGGTCTGCACTTTTTATGGTATCTAAATCATGTTCAACAACTATGATTGTATTACCAATGTCTCTTAATTTTCTCATAGTTTCTATGACTTTATCAGAATCACGTGGATGAAGACCTATGCTTGGTTCATCCATAACATAAAGCATTCCCATAAGTTCACTGCTTATCTGTGTGGACATTTTAATACGTTGCATCTCGCCACCAGAGATAGAATCACTTCTACGACTTAAGCTAATATAGTGTAAACCAATATCAATTAGTAACTTTAATCGATTTGAAATTTCACGAATAATCGAATTTGCAACGTCTTTTATATCCACTTCAAAGGTTAATGTGTCAAGAAAATCTAATAGCTCAGGTAATTGCACCTTGCAAAGTTCATCTATGTTCTTACCACCTACTGTAATATCAAGTCTTTGCTTTTTCAGTCTGGCACCATTACATTCTGGGCAGATTTTTTCTATCATACATTCTTTAATAAAGGATGGTTCAAAGGCCTCTGTAGTAGACGTTTTTCGAATATAGTGCTTGTACCAGCCCTCTAGTTCATGTACATAACCCCAAAATGGTCTCTCTCTTCCTGTTATCCAATTCTTTTTCGTAGAAAAAGGTGGTTGTAACATCTGAATTGGTTCACCTTTTGTTCCATAAAAGATAATTTCCACAACATCTTTTGGTAAATCACAGAATGGAGTGTCTAAGCTAAAATCATATTTTTGTGATAGGCTATACATCACGACTGATTTATAACTGTCTTTACCAGAAGAATTATATACCATGCTTTTCAGTGCTCCCTTATTGATACTTTTTTCAGGTGCAACAATTAAGAATCGTGGTTCAACAACATAGGATAATCCAACACCAAGACAGGTATGGCAAGCACTTGCTGGGGTATTGAATGAAAAATGAAATGGTTGCATATCACATAATAAGAAATGATGCTTCTCACATCCAAAATTCTTATAAAAGTTCTCATTCACATCTCCAATTACTTCCACTTTAATCATGATATCTTCATCTAACGCTAACATGGCAGCTTCAATAGACTTGGTAATCTGTATATAGATATCATTTTTTATTGTAAACCGTTCAATGATTAATTCTATAGCATAATTTTTTCGTTCGTCTAAATCTCTTTTTTCAGCCAGCGAAAATGGTTCCCCATCAACTAGTAGATTCTTATATCCTTTTTCTCTTATTTTCTGAAATGTATAATCATAGTCTTCTCCATATATTTTATACACTGGAGCTCTTAATTCCACTATAGTACCTTCTGGAAGGGTGGAAATGTGTTCTGCTATTTGTGCAGCAGATAATTGTTTTAATTGTTCACCACATTCAGGACATTTGCCTATTCCTGCTGTAGAATATAACAGCCTTAAATAGTCACTAATGTCCGTAACTGTTCCAACGGTGGAACGTGGATTATTATTTCCCTTTTTTTGTTCAATTGCTATAACTGGTGATAAACCTCTAACATAATTTACTTTTGCTTTCTTTAGTTGACTAATTCTACTTTTTGCAAATGTTGATATAGAATCAAGGAAACGCCTTTGACCTTCCCCATAAATAACATCAAAAGCCAAGGATGATTTACCAGAACCAGAAACCCCTGTAATAACAGTGAGTTTATCTCTTGGAATCTCAACTGAGATATCTTTAAGATTATTTTGTTTTGCTCCAGATATTTCAATACTTGTACGAACTGCCATATTACCCTCATTTCTGCGCTACTTTTTAATCACAAGTTTGCGGATGCAGCGCAGACACAAACTTGCTATATAGTGATTATTTAGTCTGGAATATAAAGATAACCAAGCTCTTCCACTGCCATCTTACTTTTTGGTGTAATTCGTATCGTTTGTGAAACTTTTTCTATTACACCTTTTTCAGCGAGATAATCAAAGATTCCTACAAGAAAATGACCTTCCATATGAAATCTCTTCGTAATTAATGTTGCAGTTTTAATCTCCTGATCTGACATAAAATCAAGTACTGGTTGTTTTATTACGTCTAAATTCTTCATTAAGTATTCATCAATTAAATCCAGTGCTTTCAAAATCTCATCTTTACTAAAATGATGTGACATGGCATCTTGATAAAACGGTGTAATAATATCAGGATTTATTGCAAAGGCTTTCTGGATACATTCTCTTGTTGGGGAGTCTCCATTTAAGGTAACTTCAATACGTGCAATGGAATCAACTGCCTTTAGCAAGTAAAATTGAGCATAAAGTGGATCATTTTTAACCGTTAACCACTTTAAACATTTATCACAGGCATGAACAAGCTCACAAGCATTGATAAATACTGCCCATTCCATATCGTCTCTACCGACATGCCTAATGTCTTCTAGATAATCATTGAGACTATCATCTGATGTGTAGATCATTTTACCCTTAGCATAATAAGATTGTAGAAAAGAACCACCAATGGACTTTTCAAACCCTCTTTTAAATTCACTTCTTGTAACTAAATGAACGTTAATTAAAATACCATCTTCGATTACACAATATGAGTCATTTTTTAGTGATTGATCTCTTATAATTACCGTCATATCCACATCACTTTTTTCCCATACTTTGTCGTATGCAAGGCTTCCACAGATCATAATGGCAATTATATTAGGATCATCTTTTACCTTATCTACGAAGTTATTGGTTGCTGCCATAAATCGTTCTTTCATCTCATCTCGCACATCTAAAGCCATATTAACATATCCTTTCCATATAAATTAGATTGGAATAACTAGATCTTGTAAAACGAAAAGTATCAATTTAATTAACTTTATGGTTTTTTAAAGATCTTTAATAAAAACATTTGTTCTTGTTTCACTTAAGTGGTATAATTATACAATAACATTTTTTCTATGACTGGACAAAAATTGCTATACTTGAGAGGGAACTATGGATAATTATTTGTTAGAGATTATTAAAGAAACGACGGACTATATTGAGAGAAATCTACTTGATACCTTAAATCTAGATAATATTTCTGAGAACGTGAATATATCTAAATTCCATTTACTTCGAATCTGGAAGGGTGCTACGAATACTGGTTTAATGGAATATGTAAGAAGAAGACGAATTGCGATTTCCTTAAGAGATTTAATAAATGATCGTAATAGTATAGACTTTATTTCTTCCAAATACTCTTTTGGTTGTGAAAGAACTTATAATAGAGTTTTCAAAGAAGAATACAATACCACTCCGGCAAAATGGAGAAGAAATCCATCTCCGTTAAAGATATTAGACCGATTTAATGCGGACTTTATGAATTGTGCTGGCGAAGGACTTATCTTTTTTCGATCCGTTACTGTTTTACCAGCTTTTTCAATTGCTGGTATGGAACATATCGTTGACGTTGATGATAATATGAAGAATCAAACAGCAAACCTACTTGGTGTGGATTTCTTCTACAACAGTCGTACAAAAGTGATAAATCCGGTGGAAAAAGACCTTTATATCGGATATACTTTAGTTCCAGAAAATTTTAATGGATATACTTACTATCAACCTTCTATTAAAATTGATATTAATAGCATAGTTCCACCTGAAATGAATGTTAAGAAAATCAGACCACATAAATATGGTGTATTTACTTATATGGGACCACACCGCCCAGAAGAAATATCTTCAAAAACACTACAAGAAATATGGAATTATGTAGCTAATATCTGGATGCCTACCATTCAATTTGACTTAAAAGAGAATTTTCACTTTGAATATATAAATTATGCAAGATGTAATAAACAATACTGTGAATGCGATTTATATTACCCAATTTCCGAATTGTAACTATAGTATTATACTATTTCTTTATACTATTTCCTTACACTATTTCCTTATACTTTTACTTTCTTACTTAGTTTATACTGCTCTATCTGTGTTCTTAGTTTTCATGGTAAACCACAGACAATTTAACTTCTTAGCATTCTTTGTAAATTTTTTTAATATATTAGTATCACCATATATTAGGAGATACTTATGCCGAAATATTATACTGATAATCATCTTTCTCACAATAACACTATGATTTTCTCTGGTAGCGGTGTAGTGTATACAGATCCAGATACTGCTATTATTCGCTTAGGTGTACAAAGTACAGGTGAGAATCTACAACAAATACAATATGATAATGCAGAAACTGTACATAAGATTATAGAAGCCTTAAAAGAGTACGGCATAACGGACATAAAAACCTTTCAATATTCTATCGATAAATTATATGATTATGTAGAGGGAGCTAGAGTGGATCGTGGATATTCTGTAAGGAATATCTTAGAAATTAAATTAAAAGAATTGGATCAGGTAGGCTTTGTTATTGATACCGCTGTTGAGAATGGAGCAAATGTTGTAGAATTTATTTCCTTTGAAGTAGAGGACACAGATATCTTTTATCTACAAGCACTTAATCTCTCAATTTTAGATGCCTTCGAAAAAGCAAAATCCGTATCGTCCTTGTTAGGTTTAGAGATGCTTCCAGTACCTATGCGGATTGTAGAGAATAGTTCATCACCAATACCATTAGCTAATAGGTATGCATCTGGAGAACGAATGGTAGTTACACCAATTGAACCAGGTCAAAAAGAAATTAAAGCAAATGTCACTGTAGAATTTATGTTTTAAAATAAATACGGCATATAATATGAATTCTTATTGGTATCAAACTTTGAATTCATGTTATATGCCACTTTTTTAGAAATATAATTTCGTCTTAATTAGTTCTTTAAAACCAAGTATACTAGTAATTGAATCACATGATATTTCTGATCTCTTTAAAAAATCTTTTATTATGTTTCCACAAAACATATGAATTGAAAGACCATCTATTAACTCGTCTAAAAAGATATCTTTATCTTTATCACCAACAAATTCATGGACAAATTCTCTATCACATCGAAATAACTCAAATATAATAGGAGGTAATTCGTAATAACTTGGTGCAATCATACAATCTGCAAAGTCAATTAACATTAGTTCACCGTCTGAGTTAATACGAGCATTTTCCCCAGTTATGTCTCCATGCACTAAAACCATTTCAGATAAATCCAAATTACTAGCATGAGTAATAAGTTCAGCTATAAATGGCTCTGATAAGCCACTTAAACGTTCATTACGAACTGTATTTACAACGAAATCTTTCTTTTTAATTAAATCATCAACAGGTTGATTCAAATTTTTTAATATGGTCTTAATTTGATTTACAGTATCTTTTTTTTGATCCCTATTATAATCTGGTAAAACATCGCAAGCATCCTGTCCATCAATAAATTCCATGATAATATATCGGAACAAATATTTGTCAATAACACTACCACTAGCAATTATCTTAGGAATGGCTATCTCTCTCGCTTTTGCAAAGGATAAAACTGCTAACTCTGTATGGTAATCCGCTTCCGTATCAAAACTAGATTCGATAGGAGCGAATATTTTAATAACATAATTATCTGCTTTAAAGACTGCATTACTACCCGGTGTTAAATTTTGAATCCCTTCTTGAACTAGTAGTCCTTCTTTCTTAAAAATGTAATTTGCTAAATCCCCAAAAGCTTCTCTCGAACAATATACATGTGCCCAAGACTCAAAACCTGTAAGTTCTTCCTTAAAATAATTCATATCTATCCCCTTTTTATAAAATGTTAAGATTAAGGTAACAAAAGCAATCTAAAATTACTATTCATCAAGTTGTATATTAAGCTTATTAAGGTGCGATACAAATAAATAAATCAGTCCACACTCTTACAATAAAATCACCCACCTAAATACTCTAACTTAATCTTAAAACTTATATTTCTGCTAGTTTCAATGTTTTCAAATTGAATTAGGTAACTGGATGTATCTTTATTTATTTCAAGAATTTTACCATTACCAAATACATTATGTTTTATGAAATCATTTACGTTAAACAACCGATTATTTCCATCTAATTTTCTTTCATTTTGCTCAATATAATAATTAGCATCACCAGTTAGTCTATCTTCTAGTTCCACTGTATAAGTTAAATAATTCTTTTCTATATTAAAGATAAACCTTGATGGATATCGAAAGGAGCCATCATAATTTACACCTTCTGCATCACTTAAGAATAAAGCTTGTTCTGCTCTTGTATATGCTACATAAGCAAGTCTTCTTTCTTCTTCTAACTTATCCATGGTGTCAATATGTTTACTTGGGAATATTCCTTCATTTAAACCACATACAAACACATAAGGAAACTCTAAACCTTTTGCAGTATGAATGGTCATCATTTGAACGGAATCATTACTCTCCTTTTGATCAATATTGGTAAATAAAGATATCTTTTCTAGATAATCTTCTAATGTACACTCTTCACCAGCATTGGATTCATAATCAAATATAGATTGTTTCAATTCAGCTAAGTTGTCTAATCTCTCCTGCTCCCCATTTGTTCTTAATAAGGCTTCATATCCACTATCATTTAAAACACCAGTCAGTAATTCAGATAATTTCATTTCGGCATAAATTGGTTTATATTTATCTACTAATGATATGAACTCCTTCGCACGGGTTTTAGCAATTAGATTCTCTTCCATATTCTCACTTAACGCCTGGTATAATGAGCAAGTATGATTCTCAGCATACTCTTTTAGGAATGTCATTCTCTTTTCACCAATGTTTCGTTTTGGTACATTAATAATTCTATTAAAGGAGATATCATCCCCATATGCTACCATTCTAAGATAACACAATACATCTTTTATTTCTTTCCGTTTGTAAAATTCGATCCCACTATAAATGGTATAAGGAATATTTTCTTTTATAAAAATCTCTTCAAAAATCCTTGATACAAAGTGTGAGCGATATAGAATGGCAATATTTCTTAATTTTGTACCAGCTTCTTGCAATGTTTTTATTTGCTTCGTAATCCATTCGGCTTCTAAAAGAGTGGTTTTTGCATGATTATAAAGAACTGGAATGTCAAGACTTTTTATTGGAATTAAGTTCTTATCAATTCTTTGCTTATTTTTTTCTATTAATGAATTCGATGCCTTTATAATATTAGGTGTCGATCTATAGTTCTTATCCATTATGATGGTTTTTGAACTAGGATATGCCTTATCAAAATTTAGAATATATTCTACCCTGGCTCCTCGCCAAGAGTATATTGTTTGATCTGGATCTCCTACTATAAATAAATTATGATGGTAATCACTAAGAATTTGTGCAAGTCTATACTGTCTGACATTGACATCTTGAAATTCATCTACCATAATATATTCTAGTTTCTTCTGCCATTTCACTCGAATTTCTTCCTGCTCTTCTAAAATATATAATACAAAGTTGATTAAGTCATCAAAATCGAGAGCAAAACATTTCTTTTGCTCATAAAGATATCGATAGAATATAGCATCGTCTAAACGTTTTGCTGACAAAAACTTTTGTCTTAATTCATCATGGTTTGTACTCAAAATATCATTCAAATAAGGTTCTTTACTTTTTCTCTCCGTAATCATATTCGTTAAGGTAGTAAAAGTATAGTCTTTTGAATTCAGACCCATGTCTTCAAAAATTCCATGCAGTATGGAATTCACATCTTCCGTATCAATAATAATAAAATTTTTAGGATAATTTAATACGTGAATATCCTCTTTCAGAACTTGTACACAAAATCCATGAAAAGTACAAATGTATCCAGTGTCGTTATCGCCTATCATATTACGGATTCTTTTTTTCATTTCATTTGCAGCTTTATTCGTAAATGTAACACATAAAATATTGGATGTGGAAATACCCAACTCATTTACTAAATAAGCAAATCTATGGGTTAAAGCTCTTGTTTTACCTGATCCTGCACCTGCAATTACACGAATATATCCTTCTGTATTAGTAACTGCAAGACTCTGTTCTTCATTTAACCCTTGTAAGATTGATTCTGCCACTGCTTATACCTCCCGTATTATAAACTTACACCTTAGGCGATTGTAAAACATTATAGTTCATCATCGAATTCACTCAAGTATTACATTTTCTGTTTCAATTGCCTTTATATACTTAGGCATAATTTTATCATACATATGTTCGACCTTCAAGTCTTACATTAAAAATTCCCCCGATATTAATATGCGAGGGAATTTTCGGTACTTATTTTTTTGGTTTTTTTGCTGAGTTTGAAGATGAAGCAACTGAAGATTGTGCTGAAGATTTTTCAGATGCTCCTTTTTTCTTTGGCGCCTTTTTTGGATTCTTATCTCCCATTTTTTTCACCACCTTTTTATTAAACTTAGCATTTGTATACCAATATTTTACAGCTTGTTTCGTACAAAGTCAAATTAATTTTACTTATATTTCCATCTATTTTCGCTAAATTGTTATGCAAAATAAACTTTGCATTTTTTGCAAAATACACTTGACATTTTGTGCAAAGCAAACTATACTAATAATGTAAAGTAAACATTGCAAAGGAGTGATAAATTGAAAACGCGAATACAAGAACTGCGTAAACTTCATAAATTGTCGCAGGAAGAGTTAGCACTTGCTGTTGGTGTTACAAGGCAAACCATTACATCACTTGAATGTGAGAAATATACGGCTTCCTTAATATTGGCGTATAAGATAGCAAAATATTTTAATTTAGCAATTGAAGAAGTATTTGATTTTTCAGATGTGGAGGAATTTTAGTATGGAGAAATATGCAAAAAAGGTAAAAGTTAGATCGTTTATAATGTCAATTGTAACTTTATTAATAGGAATAACTATAATTTTCCTAATGATTATTCAAAAGCAACTTCCAAACGTACCTGATTTCATTCGTGGATTTCAATTTGGTGCTTTTAGTGGATTGGAACTTATTATGATTTATTATATTGTAAAAGATATAATTTCAATTAATGATGAGAAATCACTTAGAAAGTTATATATTAAGGAAACGGATGAACGTACGAAAGCTATTATGCAACAAACAGGTGATATCGGAATGACGATTTGTATGATTGGTTTAGCGTTTGCTACAATTGTTGCTGGCTTTTTTGATCAAACTGTATTCTTTTCTCTATTAGGAGCAACTATATTTACTTCTACAATAAGAGGTGTTTTAAAATTATATTATCATAAAAAATTATAATGTGCTTTTATAAAGCAGATAGGAGAACATATGAAAGACCGTAAACCAAATAAATTTCTAATAATAGGTATGTTACTTTGCAGTACAACGTTATGTCTTAATCGCTTTTTTTATCTTCCAGATTTTGTTGAAGGACTAGGCTTAGGAATTGGAATTGGACTTGAATTCTTTGGTTTATTTACATTAAATCATGAATTAAAGTTAAGAACTTGGAAGAAAAACCTTTTTAAAAAAATCTTTCACACATTGAAAGTAAATTAATAAAGAGGCAAAGACTATAAAAATTTAAAAAGAATATCTTACACATTTTAGGTGTGTGAGATATTCTTTTTTTCCTATATTACTACCAATTTTTAATTTCTTTTATCGTATCACTTAACTTTTGTGCCATCTTTTCATGAGTTATTATGCTCGGATGCCAATCAGCTCCGATTCCATCTTCATCCATTTGAACATCAAATTTCATGAAGTAGACATTCGTATCATTTTTATCATCAGAAAAACGATGCACTTGTTTTTCTATTTCAGGGCATAAATCATCTCCCATAGCTCCTAAGGTACAAATAATTGAAGAACCTGGATTATGACTTCTAACAAATTCTAAAAATTTATAATACTCATTTCCAAACTTATCTACTCTTTCTTTTATATTTCTAGTATAACTCATATCATTTGTACCAAGATTTATTACGATAACATCTGGTGAAAATCTAGTATTATCCCAGACTTCTACATCTGTTATATTTAATTCCTTACATAAATGAGCATCTGTATATTGATATAGCATAGGCATTAACCAATTATCTAACGGTTCATTTACGGATGCTTCAACCCAATTGGAAATAATACCAATGCCACTCCAAGATACCAAATGATAATCTGCACCAAGTTTTCTTGCTGTCTTAATTGCATAAGCTTCCCAAGGATTTTCTTGAGTTGTGTTAAATACATCAACATTAAATATTCCTTCGTTGCCATATCCGCAGGTAATTGAATCTCCTATAAATTCAATCTTTCTTGGTAAATAGTTTGTTGGTTCTGGTTGCTTTCCTTCTATATTAATAGATTTAATTCCTACTTTAGCAAAAGCTACTTCTGACATCTTCATTATTCTTATTTTAGTCGCTTTTGTTCCATCTCCTTCATATAACACATACTTAGCTTCTTCATGATTAAGAGCAAATCGTTTTGAAGGAGTCTCTTCATCATTTATAAATACTGCAATCCA
Source organism: Anaerocolumna sp. (assembly GCA_029239975.1). Classification (GTDB taxonomy): domain Bacteria; phylum Bacillota; class Clostridia; order Lachnospirales; family Lachnospiraceae; genus Anaerocolumna. Next base: position 2,563 of record JARBTX010000070.1, on the reverse strand, counting down.
AGCTTTATAGATATCATCGCCATTTGCTCCATTGGTCCAAATAACTGCTTCTACTTTTTCACCAATAAATTCGAATTCAATATAGGAACCAGAATAGTTAAGGTACCTAACATTATCTAACATAAGGGTTCTTCCAAGAATTTTAAAATTCTTCTCATCTACACTATAGTTCATAATAATCCTCCATTTTACCAAAACACTAGAAAATTTAGCGTTAGTTTATATTTTTTAATGTTTATATTTCAGTACTAAATTTTATATCATAAAAATTGTTTCTATTATAACAAAATATAGAGATTTCATCTATAGCATATATGAAAAAATGGAAATTAGTTTAATATAATTCTTTCTACTATAGTATACTTTACAAAGTATACTATAAGTTTAGGTTAAAATGAAAAAGTTATTTAAACACCACGGTGGTATTATATGTATAAGTACCTATATCATAACCTGGTTCTTATTTGGTTGCATTTATTGTTATATTGCAAATGTTTCATATGGGCAATCGTTTGTTTTTCAAGAAGATATTTTATTAAAGACTAAAATTATAGAGTTCGAAAAACAACTTAATATACATATAAATTATGATATTACCAAAGAACTATTTCTTAACTACAACAAAAAATTCGTTCTAATGAAATTAACAAAAAATGATTCCCCACTTATCACTTTCAATTTAACTTCAAGTGGTATAGATCCAATCGGAGCAACATGGGCAAACTACTATATATCTAAGTGGAAATCCGAAGGCTTTAACTTTTGTAGTGCTAAAATTTTAGCAAAGCATCAGGATGTATTCGGAGAAGCAAAATACGCTAAACTAAAATTCAGTATTTATAAGATACCTGAAGATACGTTTCCAATCATATCAACCAAAGAAGTTATCTACTTACCAGAAGTATATGAACTACTTATTAAAAAACAGATAGATTTCACTGTATGGATTAATGAATCAGAGATGGACCTATTAAATGATAACTGGACTTTCACTGGGAATAATTATAAGTTTGCAGAACTTGATCTAGGAAAGTACTTTATATCCAATTCGATTGTTTACCTTGATACTGCCATTGACATTATCTATAATTACGAAACACAGAATCTATTTACTTACCCCTTAATCGACTTTTTATATTTTAGTGCAGTTACCATTACCACTTTAGGTTACGGTGACATTCTTCCCAATTCTTCTTTAGTACGTGGACTGGTCATGACAGAAACGATTATAGGTGCAATTATTCTAGCTATATCAATATCATTTTTATATGATCGAATTAAAAGCAAAAGATAAAAGACCTGTTGGAATAATTTACATGAATAACCTGCAAATGTATTTGTATAATATTAACATGTACCATAGAAAAGCGGGGTAAAAAGATGTTAACCGATAAGAGACTAACACAAGCTTATAAAAAAGCAAAGGTTGAATATTTTGACGAGAAATCAAAATATGTATTTTTTAGCGATGTTCATCGTGGCGATGATAGCGTTTCAGATGAATTTGCAAGAAATCAAAATGTATTATTACATGCACTAGATTACTATTATAATAATGACTATGTCTATGTCGAGGTTGGAGACGGTGATGAGTTATGGGAGTATACAGATTTTAAACATATTCGACTAGCACATAGTGACATATTTATTGTTCTAAAGAAATTTTTTGATGCCCAACGATTAATTATGCTTTATGGTAATCACAATATCTATTTAAAAAATAAACGTTACGTAAAAAGTAATTTTTACGACTTTTATGATGAATATAATCAAGATTTACATGACCTTTTTCATGGAATCATACCATATGAGGCATTGGTTTTAAGACATAAACGAACCAAGCAGGATGTCTATATCGTTCATGGGCATCAAGGTGATTTAATGAATGATCAACTTTGGTATATCTCAATGCTCATGTTACGGTATTTCTGGCGATATTTACATGTTGTTGGTTTTCAAAACCCTGCAAGTCCTGCTAAAAATCTTTACAAAAGACATAAAATTGAAAAAGCCTATAAAAAATGGATTAGAAAGCATAAAAGAATATTAATATGTGGTCATACACATAGACCTAGATTTCCAAAGCAAGATGAACTTCCTTATTTTAATACTGGTTGCTGCATTCATACAAAAGGAATAACGGGTATCGAAATTATAGATGGTAAGCTAATTATGGTTGACTGGAGAATACGTGCAAATGATAATGGAATTCTTCAAATTGTTAGAACAGTAGTAAGAGGTCCTGAACCTATAGAAAAATACGATGTAAAGAATTATCCATACTCTATAAGTCCAGATGATAAAAAGTAATAATGAATCAATGCGTATCACCTATTCCTAGTTTGATAAATATTACTTCTTTAATATTAACATCTTAACTATACAATTAAACTCTTGAAGGTATTGTTACAACGATTTTGCATCAATACCTTCTCTATTTATTCGATAACTTTTTCATATTTCCAGCAAAACAACTCTTATCCCTATAAAGCTGCTTCTCCACGTTCTTTTGTTCTAATTCTTATACAATCCAGTATTTCAGAAATGAAGATTTTACCATCAC
>JARBTX010000161.1 GCA_029239975.1 Anaerocolumna sp. | reverse complement strand
ATGCACAGTGTCCATAATTAAGGATATATTTAGTAAGGATGTCTGAAAGACAGGTCTTCACTAAATAAAGTGTCCACGGTTATGGGTACATTATAAAAAGTCATAAGCAAAAGTAATAAAGAAATGTAATAAACAAAAGAGAAGCAATAAACAAAAACAAAGAAAGAAAAACAAAATAAAAGTAATAATCAAAAGTTAATACAAAAGTTAAAAACAAAAGTAATAAACATAAGGAGCACTTTAATATTGTATACATCAATTTATACTGAGCAAATTCCTACTTTGTTAGAACAACTGGCAAATACAACAGAAATGAGGAGATTATCTGACATTGGTATGCATTGCGGTTGTGAATATGCTAAATTTCCACTTTACGAAAGAGCAAGTACTCCCTACAACCGACTAATACATAGTATAGGGGTATCAAATATTGTATGGCATTTCACCCACGACATAAAGCAGGCAATAGCAGGATTGTTTCATGATATAGCAACACCTGTGTTTGCACATACAATTGACTTTCTGCAAGGTGACCATTTAAAGCAAGAATCAACAGAAGATAAAACCTTATTATTTATAGAAAACTCTAGAGAAATTACGGACCTTTTGAAAAAACATCATATATGTGTTGAAGACGCGAGTGACTATCATAAATATCCAATAGCCGATAACGATACACCTATGCTTTCGGCAGACCGCTTAGAATATACAATCGGTAATGGATTCTGCGTTTATAATATGGAACTTGAAACCCTAAATGGTATCTATAAGGATTTAACAATCGCAAAAAATGAACATGGAACCGAAGAACTTGTGTTTCGTTCCATTGATGCTGCTAAAAAATTTACAGAGATATCACTTCGTAACTCTAACTTTTTTGTATCAGATGAAGACCGATTTGCAATGCAATATTTGGCTGATATCGTAGGATTCGCTGTGGTAAAAGGCGTCTTGGCACCAAGTGATTTATATTTAACTGAAAGTGATGTTATTAAAAAATTATATAAGGATAAACAGCTATCTATAATGTGGAAGAGCTATTCTGAAATTTCTGCAGTTGCAACTTCAATAGAAAAATCGGAAAACCGGTATAGTGTTAATGTTTCAGCTAAAAAAAGGTATATCAATCCGCTAGTGCTTGTGAATAATACTCCAACTCGACTAACAGATCTAGATATTGGTATACGAGACCAGATACAAACATTTTTGAATATGGACTTTAATAAATGGATATTCCCAGTATAAGTATAAAGGATTGTTAGTTCTTATCCTTCTTCACTGATGTAAAGGAACAAAGTTTTATGCAATACATAATTTGTAAAGAAACATAAGATAGATTTTGTTATTATTGAATTTAGACTATATTGTGATAAGGGGGGTAGTTATGACACACAAAGGTACGGTAATAATTGAAACAGAAAGGTTGATTTTAAGGCGGTTCACGATAGATGACCTTGAACAAATATTTAATAATTGCTGGAGCGATTTCAACGTATGGAAGTGGACAAGTTATAAACCAATGAAATCTGTTCAGGATGTTATCCATATTGCAGAAATGTTTACAGATGGGTGGCTTGGTGCATACGAAAGACCGAATCGTTACAGCTGGGCGATAGTGCACAAGGCATCCGGTGAAGTAATTGGAAGGTTTTTTGGAATGCATCCCGATGACTCTGTAAGTCAAATTGAATTTGCATATGAACTTGGCCAAAATTGGTGGAATCAAGGACTTATGACGGAGGCTGTAAAAGTTGTCATCGATTTCTTTTTGAAAGAAGTAGGTATAAATCGAATTTATGCGAATCATGCAAGTGAAAATCCAGCTTCAGGGAAAGTTATGCAAAAATGTGGTATGACTTATGAAGGGACAATGAGACAAGCTTTAAGATGTAATAACGGATTGTTCGATAAAGTGAATTACGCTATTCTTGCTGATGAGTATTTTAAATAAAAATTGAAGAAAAGCATCACTTCATGAATCTACGTTTATCAAACAGAAAAGGACGAAAACATCATTTCATGAAGCCACGATATCAAATAGTTTATGAGTTTAGTATGTTGTGTAAAAGCTAATTTGGTTACGATACATGATTCACAAAATTATATTTACGTTTTTTGCTATCAAGATTTGGTCACAAGTTGAAGCTTAAATTCATTATAAGCATGAATATTAGGCATGAATATTAGGCATATGAGATATTTTTAAGCTGAAGGACACTGTTACTGTTAAAGATAACGGTTTCACAATTGTTGGCATAAGAGTATAAAGTAGGAGATTGGATTATGGGTATCACGATAGAGAAGTTGGATATTGATTATTGTAGAGATATGGCTGAATTACTTAATTCAGACCAAAAGCTTCATTTTACACTAGCACCAAATAAGCCGCATACAAGAATTTCAGGTAAAGAGTATTATGATGTATGTAAAGCATGGGAATTGAGAAAAAATGGTAGCAATTTTGTTATTTTACTTGATGAAAAGCCTATTGGTTCTATATCATATCATAATAAAGATAAGTTAATAGCGGGTTGTGGATATTGGATTAAAAGTAGTATATGGGGTAGAGGGTATGGAAAGGAAGCTTTTTCTATGTTTCTACCTTTCATTAAAAATGCTGGCTTTGAGTATGTAACAGCTAGTATTTTGAAAGATAATATAGCATCATGGAAGATATGGGCAAATTATACAAAAGATATTAATAAAGATGTAGATAGGTATACACCAATAATTAAGTTAATTTAGTATTGTGAATGGAGTAATTATGATAGACGGACATATACATATTGAACGGGGTCCATATAATCTTGACTGGATTGATAAGTTTGTAGAGATAGCTCTTAAAAAACACATAGATGAAATCTGGCTTCTGGAACATTGCTATCGCTTTAAAGAGTTTATTCCAATGTACGATACTGTTTGTACATATAGTGAATATATAGATAAGTGGTTTCATAGTAAAGCAGGAGTTTTTTGTCTTAATGATTATAATAAGCTTATTGATAAGGTAAGACAAAATCAATATCCTGTTAACATAAAATTTGGGTTAGAAGTATGCTATTTCGAAAAGTACGAAGCATTTATAGCCAATATTGTTAAGAATAGAGAATTAGACTTTTTGTTAGGTAGTGTTCATTTTGTAGAAAATTTTGCATTCGATCATAGGCCTGAACACTGGGAAGGCGTTGATGTTGATCACATATATAAAAAGTATTTTGAATCATCGATTAATCTTGCTAAGTGTGGAATTTATGATGGAATTGCACATCCAGATTCCATAAAATTATTTGGTCATAAACCTTCATTTTCATTAGATGAATATTATGACATACTTGCTAAAAATCTTGCTGATAATCGAATGTATGCTGAACAAAATAGTGGAGTTTATCGACGTTGTAAGGATACTGCGGAGCTTGGAATGAATAGAAAATTATTGCAATCAATGAAAGCACATGGTGTTAAAATAATTACTGTTTCGGATGCCCATTGTCCTGAAGATGTAGGTGAAAATATTCCTGAATTATTAAGGCTTATTGAAAAGGTATAAATAGTAGCTTGACTTTAATAGAGAACATAAGAGATTATATATTATCATGTATACAAGGAAAACAATGAAAGATTTTCAGGCGGTAGTTGTGTTGTTGGACCAGAAAGGTCAACTGAGATTCCAATTCATTATTATTGCAATTCTAAGTTATCAGCCAAACCAGATATCTTCATTGCAGATATAAAACTCCAAGACAATTTAAGAATGATATTTGATGGTAATCGATTCTGTCCAGTTCCTGATTATAATATAGAATTACATCATTCATGGTATAACTTGTTATATGTATAAATTAGGTAATAATTCTAATATAAAGCTAAGGTGAAGAAGTGGTAGGTGAAATAGTGAAAAAGGCATCTTTTAGTACGAATGGATATTTTGAAGAGATTGATGAAGTTGAAAATGAGCATGGGTATCAAAAATTTCTAAACTTTGTACTTAAGTATGCTGATTCCTTCTGTCTATCTATATATATGAATGAAATGTTCCGTGATATGGATGATTTTCGTAAGACCAAATGGGGATATTTGTACAACAGTATTCTTGATTACGAATATACTTGTGAATCACCTGTTACGATAGGTTCAGAGGTGATGATTATATACTTTAAAATTGATCAAATAACCACTAAATTTTTAACAGAAAAGAAAATGATTTATGATTTTAGAGATTGTGTACATATTAAAGAAAGCTACAATTGGCTTTGGGATTTGGCTTTTTTAAAAGACAATAAAGTATTTTTTATATCCTGTACACATGAACAGTTTTGTTCCATTGATGGAAATGTACTAAAACTGTATCACAATCAATAAGTGAATTCATAGATTTGTACATCTTACTATTATATTAATAAAGATTATTAGGATTTGCATGATATTGTTTAATCTAAAAGAAAAGGAGTGTGATATAAGCATGTACGATAAGATAACAGAAAAAGATATTAAGAGAATGCAGGAAGAAATTGAATACAGGAAACTTGTGGTTCGAAAAAAAGCAATTGAAGACGTACAAGAGGCAAGAGCTCACGGTGATTTAAGTGAGAATTTTGAATATAAAGCAGCAAAGCAATTTAAAAATCAGAACGATAGCAGAATTAGATATCTGGAAAAAATGATTAAAACTGCAAAGATTATCTCTGAAGATTCGAACGCAGACGAAGTTGGTCTTAATAAATTGGTGACAGTCTACGTACCAGAGGATGACGCAGAAGAGACCTTTAAGATAGTAACAACAGTAAGAGCGGATTCTTTAAAAGCTTTAATTAGTATTGATTCACCACTTGGAAAGGCTTTATTAAACCATAAAGTAGGTGATAAGGTAAGTGTTACGGTAAATGAAAATTATTCCTATGATGTTATCATACGAAATATTGAAGAAGTACAGGATGATGGAACGGATCCGTTAAGAAGATTTTAAAATTATCTATTCGTCATGTGTTAAATTCAAAATTCGTCAAGTATTAAAATTCAGAATTCAGAATTTTAATATAAAAATTAGTAGAATTTTAATATAAAAATTAGTAGAATATAAGACAAAAATAGTATAGAGTAATTTATATAGAACATCATCAATTGGACTTAATCAAAATGGCGAGTAATCGAGTGTAATCCACTAAAAAGATGGAGAGAAAGGAAAATAATTCAATCTTAATCTAAACGATTATTGAATTATATACGAAATAATGAAAGATGAAGTATATTTATACAATCATGAACGATGGGAAGCATTGGCGAAAGCAGATGCTTTATTTACGCAACCAAAATTGGACCTTGATCCGAAGAAAGCGCGTGAGTATTTGGAATTGGATCGACTTGGGATAATGGATAATTTAACAGGGAAAAAGGTTCTATGCTTGGCAAGTGGTGGTGGTCAGCAGTCAATAGCATTCGCTTTACTTGGAGCAGATGTGTCAGTTCTAGATATTTCACATTCTCAATTAGAACGAGATAACGATGCAGCAAACCATTATGGTGTTAAAATAAATTTAGTTCAAGGTGATATGCGTGACTTGTCTTGTTTTGACAACAATTACTTTGATATTATTTGGCATCCTTATTCTCTTACCTTTGTTCCGGATTCACGTGTGGTATTTCATGAAGTATCACGTATTCTAAAGGTGGGCGGACTATATTATCTTATGTGTGCGAATCCTTTTTTCGCAGGGTTAACTCATAATGATTGGAATGGTTTCGGATATACATTAAAACATACCTACCAAGATGAAACCATGATTACGTATCAAGACCAAGAATGGGTGTATGATGTAGCACCACCATGGATTGAGTATATCTGGTATTATCAACCAAATATATTAATGCAAAAGTAATATAGATTATTTACGAGATCCATCGAAAGGAATGTAATATGTTTGGATATATTACGGTCGAAGTTGACAGAGACAGCGTTTGTATGGGTGACGATTGTCAATCACATAAAAAGAGCATTAAAATCAAACGAAACACTAAAATATCTGAGTTTCTAGCTATCTTACAAGAATATGTTCCTGCAATGAAAAATGTTATTTGGGCTATACGTTCATCTGATAGTATACAAGGATATATAATCACAGATAGCAATACTCAATCAAAAATAGAAGTTTACGGTAGTGATGCGCTAGTAGTCAAAAGATTATCAAAAAAAGAGATTATTTGTAAATATTATTATCCAGCAAAATTTTCTTGGATTGATGGTACTACAGGAAATCACATCGAACAGTATGCAGAATGCGATACTTTTCTTCAAAAGGTCAAAAAGGATAATGAACCAACCAGTATGCGTTGAGGATCAACAGCATTGATGTTTCCAATTAATAATTCATCCCATATGGAAGCATTCAAAGCTTATAAATTAGCCTGTTGGTGAAATTCTTGATAAATTACCCACTAATATAGAGCAAATCAGTAATGGTCATTACGGATCATATTATACAAAATAAGCAAAAAATACTATTCATATTTTTGTCAAAGTCATATTTTCAGGAGGATAATCTGTGAAGAAAAAAATAGTAATTATCGCGGCACTTACTATAGTTATAGCAATAGGGTTGTTAATCTTAAGTACAGGTGGTAAAATGGCAGGTATTTTTCTTAATGATTACTCCATATCCGAAGATGGTAATGTAATGACGTTAAATGTAGGTGTGGCAAGTAGTATGGGTTATGTTAGAACGTTGAAAGCAAAGCAGAATGAAAATAAACTAAACCTTACCTTTTATTCAACATATGGATTGAATAGTACAATCGGAGCAAAAGATGAATTTAAAATTGAACTAGATCCTACTATAACTGAGATATATTTTTATGGTGGTGATACTGGATATGATTTAAAACTTCAAAAGAATGCAGAGACAGCCGATTGGGTTAACGTAAAGTAATATATGTTGGTTGTTACTTATATATGATAGGAGATTTAAAATGATTTACTTAACTAGCTTTACATTTCCAAGTGCGGATATGGAATTTGATTTTATTCTGAGTATTAAAAGAAACTGTTACGACTCCTTTTATCCATTTAAGATACTGTCAAAGAATGATCTTGACAGACTAGATTTCCAACCAGTTACCATATTGTATGGGGGAAATGGCTCAGGGAAATCGACAGCACTGAATGTGATTGCAGAAAAAACAGGTATCAATCGAGATTCTATTTACAATAAATCGAATTTTTTACCGGATTATGTTAAATTGTGCTATATGAATACGGAAGAGGACATACCTGTAAACAGCCGAATCATTACAAGTGATGATGTATTTGATTATATGTTAAACATTCGTAATCTGAACGAAGGAATTGACTTAAAGAGAGACAAGCTCTTTGATGAATACCTGGATGCAAAATACGCGCAATTTCAAATGAAATCAATGGCAGATTATGATCAATTAAAAAAAGTGAATCGTGCTAGAAGTAAAACCCAGTCACGCTTTGTAAGAAGCGAATTGATTGATAATGTCCGTGAATATTCTAATGGTGAAAGCGCATTTCGTTATTTTACTGAGAAAATCGGAGAGAACGGACTATACTTATTAGATGAGCCTGAAAATAGTCTTTCTCCTAAACGTCAAATGGAATTAGTAAGCTTTCTAGAAGAATCAGCTAGGTTTTTTGGATGTCAATTTATTATATCAACACATTCACCGTTCCTGCTTGCCATGCGGGGTGCAAAAATTTATAACCTTGATGAGAACCCTGTAACGGTAGAACGCTGGACAGATTTAGAAAATGTGCGTACTTATTATGACTTTTTTAAGGAGCATGATAAGGAATTTTAATGATTATCGGATGCACAATGCCAAAAATGTGACTACAGTAATAAAATGATTACATTTCTTTTAATTTAACACTATAGATGGAAAGCTTTCATAGGAAATGGTTGAAATTAGTCGTAAAAAGTGTTATGCTACAGATTGTATAATAGAAAAAATATCTTAAATATATAAAAATCAATTATTATTAACAAATTGGATGATAATATATGAAAGAGCTTATATTTATAAGCTCTTTTTTAATGAAATAGAGAGGTAACTATATGATAAAAGTTGAAAACTTATCCTTTTCATTTCCGCAAAAGGATTTGTATAATAAAATTTCATTTACATTAGAAGAAGGACAACATTGTGCTTTTATTGGAACCAGTGGTAGTGGAAAAAGTACACTAATCGATATGATTATGGATCCAGAGAGTTTCATGTATGATGGAAAGTTAGAGGTAGATCCAAACTTAAGAATTGGATATGTAAGTCAGTTTTCGAAGCTAGATAAATCAAAAGAAATTACAGTATTCGAATATATTGCTGAAGAATTTATAAAGTTACAAAATGAAATAACATCAATTTGCGCTGAGATGGAATCATCAGAGGACATTGACGTGTTACTTGAAAAATACCAACAAAAGCTCGATTCATTTGAAGCAATTGGTGGTGATGATTTTGAAAATAACATTAAAAAGAAACTAAATCTAGCAAACCTTACTAAACATGAAAATCTAATGGTGTCTATGCTTAGTGGTGGGGAATTTAAACTCATTCAAGTGATTAAGGAAATGTTAACAAGTCCAGAATTAATGATTATGGATGAACCAGATGTGTTTTTAGATTTTGAAAACTTAAATTCTCTTAAAAATCTAATTAACTCACACAAAGGTATGATGTTAGTAATCACCCACAATCGTTATTTATTAAATCATTGTTTTAACAAGATTATTCACCTTGAAAACACGGAACTACAAGAGTTTGATGGAAGATATATTGATTATAACTTCTCCTTACTTCAAACAAAAATAGAGTTACAAGAATTAGCCATTGCTGATGACGAAGAAATTGAAAGAAATGAAGCAATAGTTGAAAAATTAAGAAATGTCGCTACCGTATTTACAGATGCAGCAAGAGGAAAATCTTTAAAGGCAAGAGTTAGTCTTCTAGAAAGATTAGAAGCTCGTAGAATTAAAGCGCCTTTTGTAGATATTAAACAACCACAGATTCGTTTTGTAACTGATGAAATCGAAGAAACCGTTGCATTAACAGTAAATGACTATAGTGTCTCTTTTGATGAATTACTACTAGAACATGTGAATTTTGAAATTAAATCTACCGATAAAGTAGCTCTTATCGGTGCAAATGGTACTGGTAAAACAACATTACTCCGAGATATTTATAAAAATAATCAGGATTCAATCAAAATAAATGAAGAAATTAAAGTGGCGTTTTTGTCACAACTTCAGGGAGAAATGCTTAATGAATCCAATACGGTTCTTGACGAATTCTTTGAAATTGGATTTAAAACATCCGATGAAATTAAATCCCATTTATTAAACTATGGTTTTGAAGAAGAAATCATGAATCAAAAGATTGGATCTTTATCTGGTGGAGAGAAAAACATGCTTCAATTAGCTAAGATTTCAGTTAGTAAAGCAAACATGTTGCTATTAGATGAACCAACTAGTCATCTTGATACCTATTCACAAATTGCACTTGAAAAGGCTATAGAAAACTATAAGGGTGCAGTTCTTATGATATCACATGATTTTTATTCTGTTGTAAACTGTGTGGATTATGTTCTAATTATTGAAGATAAGACCATAAGAAAAATGAGCATACGAAAATTTAGAAAAATGATTTATGAGAAACATTTTAATAAAGACTATCTAGTAATGGAACAAAAGAAAAAAGATGTAGAAACAAAAATCGAATTGGCACTTAAAAATACTGATTTTGCTGAGGCAAAAGTTTTAGCGGAAGAGTTAGAAGAGTTGATTAAGTTATTATAAAATTTAAGTATAATTTATAGGTTCTATAATGAATGTTGGGGTATGTGATTTTTTAATCATGTATTCCAACATTTTTAGTTTTATATTAAAATGCATCTATACGAAACCTCTTAATGC
>JARBTX010000002.1 GCA_029239975.1 Anaerocolumna sp. | reverse complement strand
AGCCAGGATCAAACTCTCAAATTGAAGTTTAATCGTTCAGAATTAACATTGGCTGTTTTTAATCTAAGATTAAAACAATCGTTAATTTCCGTTGAAACTATAATGTTTTTAAGAAACATTTGTTTCAAATTTTACTGTTTTTTAGGTTGTATCTAATAATTACTTATTAAATACGGTTCGTATAAACACATCTTTCGATGTTATCTATATTGAAAATTTTAAAGAATTTTCAAGGTTGTTTTATTGTTCAGTTATCAATGTTCGATTATCTAACTTAATAGATTTTAACTTGTAACTAACGCTTATCACTGTATTTTTTATACCGTTTGGCGCGTCAGCAAAATGAATTATATCATCTTGAACGTATGATGTCAACCCCCTAAATAGAACTTTTTTATAATTTTATTTTAAGTAGTTAAATTAATACTTTAACCCTATACAATATAAGATTTATATAAAATTTTTCCTAGTTAGTAAGTAAACTTAATATTTATTATTAATTACCTCTCAATAAAAAAAGACATAGGATTAATGAACTCTATCCCATGTCTTTTTTACACAATTGTATTTATTCTATCTAAAATCCATAAAATTATTCGTTATTTAATTTGTTGTTTTTTCTGTACTTAATGAAATGCAGACCCACCAACTTCATCTTTTTACTATATTGCTGTTATATTAATTTTTGGACCATACATAACAGTTCTTAATACAAACTCAAATTCTTGATTTTGAAAACGGGTTCCATTTTTTGAAACTTCATTTCTAGCCTGTTAAGATATTAATAAACCTAGAATAGAAAACTCATCTCCAGTAGAATTTTCTGATCTTTTTATCTCTATTGTATGAGATTGTTTTTCTTTTGAACGATATATTTCTACTGTTTCCGCATAGTTACCCCAACCACCAGAAAAGTTAGCATCTAATGTAGCTTTATAATCACCATCAACATATACGTCAAATTGTCCACTTTTACCATCTGTTGTTTTATAATACATGATACCTATATTCATCGCATCTGTTTTAAATATAATTGACTCTTCGCCTGTCTTCGTTGTCCAATTGTTCTTAAATCTATCATAAACACTACTCTTTTCAAAACTTCCTATTTGAATTGGATCTATAGTTTCATTATCAAGTATTGTCGCTTCTTTATAGGTCTCTCTAAAGATAGGCTCTACATCAAGTGGTTTCACTTCATCTTGAATTGAATCTAATTTTTCACGAACAGAATTTAAAAAGTTCCACATTAATTCACCAATGATTGCATGTCCTTTATCATTTGGATGTATGTTGTCTGGGGAGATATCTTTCCAAGTAAATGTACCATCTTTTATTTCTTGTAATACTGCATCACGATAACTGATTCTTGGAATTTCATACTTAAAACCAACATGCAGATGCTGTGCTTGGGCACTGGTTCCATCTTCCATGGTTGTATATAATAGAATAACTGCAGGATTATTTTCTGCACTTAATATCTTTCGAATTAAATCTTCATAAGTTTCTTTAAAAAATTCATTTGCACTATCATTTACAGAGAATTCAACCACAACAACATCTGGTTTTTGTGAAAGTAAATCCTTATCCACTCTATGTACTCCAAGGTATGAATTCGTTGCTCCAATACCTGCATTGATATAATTGATTTTTGTATTAGGAAATGCTTGTACCCACCACTCATAAGTACGATAAGCATATGAATTTTCTATGTTACTTGTACTAGACCCTTGGGTAATCGACCCGCCAATTACACCTACTGTTATTTCTTCCCCATTCTGTGCTTTTCTCATTACTGCTGCTAATCTTGATAGATTACCTTCACCTACATTTGCTCTTCCTTGCATTGCTTCTGTTACATAATTTGTATCTGGTTTTGGTAAAATAATATTTGTGTTATCTGTTTTTTCATCGGCTACTTTTATTTCATCCACTACTGTTGTTTCATCTACTACTGTTATTTCATCTACTACTGCTGTTTCACCTTGAACTGTTACTGCGTCATTTCCTGTAACTTTATCTTCTTGTACAGTAATATCATCTTTTTTACTACAGCTAATACTAATTAACATACTTGTGAGTAATAATGCTATAAGTAATTTCTTTTTCATCCTAAAATACCTTCCCCTTTTTATTTAGACCTTTTATTTACAGAAGATGAACTTCATAGATACTATTAATGAGATATTAGTATTGTATTTTGCTAGTAAACTATTTTCTAATATTTAATTCGATGTAATTTGATTGTATACTTTCAAAATTAATTTATAAAGAAAATATACAACTAATTCGTTATCTAGTTGTATATTTTTCAAGTTATACTTTATAAGTTTATATTTAAATCTTAGAACAATATAGCTCCTAGGTTTGTGATAAATTTAAGTAACAAGTTATTATTATAAATAGTACTTAAGAAAGCACTTTCATTAATTAAAACAAACATCTTTTGCACTATATGAGTACTGCTAAACATAGTTAGTACAATACATCCAATCCAAATGATAATTATTCCATGCAAAAGACCTGCTAGTAATCCTGCTGTTTTATTTAATCCATTAATTAATGGTAACTTACTAATTATATTAAGCGCTTCTAGTAGAACTGCTAAACCGATTGTTATTACTAGCATAACTGCTAAAAACACAGCTGCATTAATAATAATACGAGCAATGGAGTTGCTTACGTAATCTTCAAAATTATCTACAGCCATAGCAACATATACATCCGTTGTATTATTCTCTACTAAGGTATGTTTTAATGACTTTGGTAAAGGTAGCTTATCTATAAAATTAACTTGATCTGATATTTTTGATCCTGCATCATCAAAATTAACTACTTTAGAAACTTTCTCATTAACAAATCGCATTATTTTATCATTTTTTTGCACTTCTTTACTTATGATTGGACTAAACCAGGATGTAAGCAATAATGCGATGATGGTTGAAAATAGAGTAAATACTGTTCTTATAAATCCCCTTTGCCTTCCATAAAATGAATACCCTGCTAAAACTACTAATACTAAAATTGCTAACCAACTCATAACCCGCCTCCTACTAATTCTTTAATTCTCTAATAATTTTATTTCATTTATGCTTGTGTCATCTACTAATATATATTTATCTACGTTATTTACAGGTAAAATATAAGAAATGTTTGCATCAAAAGTATAATGAAATTTTTTACTACCGCTTAAATTCCATATGTTCCACTCATTATCTGAATATGCTATAACTTCATCTCCAGAGATAAAAATTTTATTGTAATCTAGATTTGTTGTTTCGTTAAATATAACTTTTCCTTTTAAATCATATATTACAATTCGATTTTTTTCTTCTCCATCATTATTTAAGACCAATCCAACATATTTTTCACTATGTATAATGCTTTTTACTTCCGCAGATAATTTTTCTTCGTACACCAATTCTGGCTTTTCTTTCATTGAATAGATGCTAAATTTATCATCACCGAACGCACATACTGTATCGTTATTTATGAAATCTACATCTGGGACAATGGTTTGTCCAAAATCAAATCCACCAACGACTTTGCCAATATAATTTTGTCCTACTCCACCAAAGTTATAAAAAGTTACTTTACTTTGAGTCACTCCATTTAGAATAGATACATAACTCGTGACCAATTTTCTTCCATCTTGTGATAATGCAATATCAACTGGATATCCATCTTTTTCATTCAATGTTCTAATATCAACTGGCATACTGCCTTCTTCCGTATATAACTGAATGTAATTTACATCCGGCCCATCTAATAATGCTGCTACTACACCTTGGTTTGCAACTTCAATTTTAATGATACGATTATTGGTATTTACTGTTTCCATTCCACCATTTCCGTTAAATATATGTATTGTATCATATCCACGATCGGCTAACGCTACGTATTTACCTGTTATATCTACAATAGGATCTTTCATCTCAAATGGACCATTCCAGAGTAAATTCCCTGCTCCATCCATTGCCATTGCTCCATCTTTACTATATTTTAAAATACCTGAACCATAACTTTCATATCTAGAAAAACTAGTATCACTTCGTTCCATTGAATGTAAAACTTCATATTTGGAATAGTTTTTATTTAAAAACAATTTTACAAAAAATCCAATTAAACCTAAGCTTATTATAATTGCTACTATTGTTATAGCTGTTATTACTTGTTTATGTTTACGTTTTCTTAATTCATAACTTCTTAAATCACGTTTTTCTAATTCTATTGCCATAACTACTCCTTTTTAACCAGTTTATCTTTCGATATGTAATATTTATAGGTATTTATTCATTTAAATCAATTCATGACTAATTATAACTTATTTTTTCCATGATGACACTAATTATTTATCAAATTATTCTAGTAAATCGTACTTATTCACAATTATCTTTCCGAACAAAACATAAAAAAGTGCCACAATAGTAAATGTTATGCCCAAATATCTTGAGCATTGATTTGCTGATTGTGGCAGTTATTATGTTTAACCAATGCAGAGTGTCTTAAAAACTTTAAGGTACAATTAACTTTTGTCCAATGAATATCTTATCTTGATCTTCAATTCCGTTTAGTTCCATAATCTTAGATAAATTACTTGTTGAATTATACAATTCAAAGCAAATTCCTACTAGTGAATCTCCTTCACGAACAATGTAATAGTTTACATTAGCATTGGTACTTGTTGTTTTATCTGTTGCATCTGTGCCTTTCTCATTGGATTTATCACTATCTTTCTTTGAATCATCTGAGTCTTTGTTCGTGTTTTCATCTTCTTGTTTATCTTGTTCTGAGTCTGTATCTTTGGAATCATTGCTTTCATCTGTGTTATCATTATCTGTTGGTTTGTCTTGGTCTTCATTATTTGAACCAGTCGAATCTTCATCATCTTCAACTACCACATTTCCAGAGATAGTCTCAATATCCATTGCATTCTCATCAGTTCCATCTGCATTGGTTCCATGCTCATTAGAATTTTCTGATTCATTTGCGACATCTAAGATATTCTCATCTTTTATGGTATCTGTATCTGTTGATTCTTGATCTGCTGTTTCTGACTGGTTTTCTTTATCATCTATTTCACTATTTGATGTATCTTCTGCTACTTGTGTATCTGCTTGATTATTTTCTTTTACTACATTTAGACTTTCAGTAATCTGATTAATTGCAACTTCCATATTCTTCATTTGCTCATAATTATCAAGCATAGTAGCAGCAATTACTAATACAATAATAGCTAATAATGTGCTTGCAGCATATAAAAGTCTAACTACACTTTTATCATCTTTTACTTCTTTCTTTTCTTGGATGACACTTCTAATTTTTCTAGTCGTTTGATCACTATATGTTCTTTCTTCACTGATAACTTCTTTATTATCAATCATGTAGTTTTGCATTTCTTCATTTTTTTCATAGTAGATATAATAACCATTTTGTTTCATTAATTGATTGTTTTCATTAATATAGAAGGTTTCTTCCTTCTCTAAGCTATCCATCTTTAATAAGATTTTATCTGGCCCAGGGAAATTCTCAATATGTACTTTTCTAATTTTCTCTCCACTTTCAAGGAAAAATTCTGGTCCAATTAATGCCCAACCTACTATCTCAACATCCGTAAAGTATTTTTTAATATTCTCATAAATACTTGTCCAGCCCTCATCTGAGAATCCAATACCATCACCATTATCTATATCTTTCATTTCAATAGCAGCTTTAATAAATATATTTCTTCCTTCTTCTGTTCTAATGTAATAACCTAATAAAACTGCAATCCCACAACCAGAATGATCTTTATCTGATAACTGTTTAATAAAAGTCATAACATAATCTTCTATATATATAATTTTATTGTGAGATGTAATATTACCAACTTGTCGTATATTTTTTGGCATTTTATAAAGTGCAGTATTCACTGGGTCCGGTTGTTTCAGACTACCGTTGTTTTTGTAGGTATCGTCCATAGCTTATACCCCTCCTACCTAGTCAATCTATATGATGATTTCATGTTACTACCACCAATCGTAACACAAGCTAGGCAATTATTATGTCAAAACAGTTGGATAAGTTCTAATATATTTTATGTTTTTAACTCCTTCAATCGACTAGATTCTAGAAAATATCTAATTTATTTGTAATTAACTACGAATCACTACTAGAAATTAACAGTTTCTTAGGGAATTATGACTTGTAAATTATTTCTATATTCAGACTATTTTAATTAATTGAGGTAATACTTTTATTATTACAGAATATGGTTGTATTAGTACAAGTATAATAGGAGGTTTTAATGAACAAAGAATTAGAGGCCGAAAAGAAGTTATATTATTTTAATACAAAAGATCGTTATTCTGTGTATGATTTTAGCAAACTATTACATGAAATGATTCAAAAAAATAGATACAAAAATAGACAGATTGTCTTCTTATGTATTGGCTCAGATCGTGCAACAGGTGACTGTTTAGGACCTATCGTTGGTTATAAATTAGCAAAATTACAACAGAATAATATTGTTTTATATGGAACATTGGAACAACCAGTCCATGCAAAAAATCTAAATGAAACAATGAATCACATCTATAAAAATCATCGTAATGCTTTCGTAATAGCAATTGACGCTTCTCTTGGAAAACAAGGACATATCGGCTATATCACATTGGGTGAAGGTCCATTATTACCTGGTGCTGGAGTTGATAAAAATTTACCACCTGTAGGAGATATTTTTATTACTGGTATTGTTAATTTTTCTGGTATGTTAGATCATATGCTATTACAAACAACTAGGCTAAATATTGTAATGGTACTTGCTGATTATATTTGCACTGGTATTAATTATTGCTTTTACAAGTTGAGCAGAGATATTCGATAATTGTTTGATACTATCTTCCTTTATTGATTAACTAAAAAAGGTTTGTTTTATAAATAGAATTAAGATACCCAAATTCTTTTATAAAACAAACCTTTTTTATATTATTTATTACTCTCTCTATACATTAAAATACCTTCTGAAATACTTTCTATTCCGTTCTCTTCCATAAAAGATTCTAGTATTCCTAATTTTTCAACTGACATAAATTCCTTCCCTAGGTAAGCTTCATATGTACTAGCAATCTCCATTGACATACTTTTAATCTTATCTTCCATACTTTTAACTTCCATGTAGACTTTCTCATATTGAAGCTTTAATTTATCTAATTCTTCTTGTGTTCTTGATTTAATTTCTTCGCTTATAACAAAACGAGTGGTATTATCAAAAACGGACAAAGCATCCTGCTTTTGTTTGTTTATATCATTTAACTCTGTTTCTAATTCATTCAGTTCTTGATTGAATTTATCGAGCCCATATTTGCTTTCATCTCTATCTTTTAAAATATTATTTTTAATAATATTACGTTGCTTTTTATTTTGCTTAATTTTTTTACGTATTGCTCTAAGTTTAATGATTTCTTCTTTATGTTTGTCTTTTGTATTATTTTCGATTAACATATATAATCCACCAAAGAATATAACTATAATAGGATATATAAAAACTAAATAAATCATCTGTTCTTTTGGTATAAAAAAAGTATAAATACCATAAGGAAAAGCTAAAAGAATTACAAATAAAGAAATACAAATGATGAAAAAATCTTCGATTCCCTTGGGCATAAATAATGCATAGTATAATTTTGTATTACAAAATTTTGGAAGTCTATTATGTTTTAACAAAGACTTTGTATCACCAACAAACTGGTTATATTCTTCCTTTAAGGACATAGTTTCTGTGTCAATTCTTTCATTAATCTTCTCATTTTTTGATTTTTCTTTTTTATTTTTAATTTTTTTTATTCTAGCACGAGTCAAATCTATTTGTTCGTTATAAGTTGCCTCTATTTCATCTTTACGTTTTCTTGTTGTACTATTAATCTCATCAGAAATGGTTTTTTCCATGCCTTTGATGCTTTTTTCTAAACGTACTTCTTCATTTAATAACACATCATTTTCATCTTTATAATGATTTAATTCTATAAGAATGTTTTTTAGCTTGTCCAACTCTTCGAAACCACCAGATAAAATATTATCTGCCATATACATCCTCCAATCTTTTATCACACCGTAAATCCTGTTTAGTATACAAAATTCGTTTTTATTAACATAAATTTTACTCGATTTTTGTAAAAAGGTCAATGTGAGTATAAAAATATACGAAGAAACTTAATTCTTCGTATATTTATAGTAAACTGACCCTTTGTATACTAATGTGAAACCGTTTTTTATCGTCTCAAAGTCATTTTTGGAGATGCAAAAGCCAAATTTAGAATCTGGTCCAACTCCATTTTGGCCTATGTTTACTTCACTATTCGAGGCGATTACAGTGAAAGCATCTACTAAACTATAGGATGTAAAGGTACCATCTTCATTCATTACATAACTGCTTAAATATTCTCCTTCTTTATACTTAATATAAGGGATATCATCAAAGCTAAAATATATATCATCGCCGCGATCTATAATTTTTTCAATTTTGATTCCAACACGTCCTATCTTAGCAAGCTCAATATTTAGTTTATTTTCTTTATTCGAACCTTGGGGAAACCATTCTGGTTTTATAAATGTAGTAAACGTAATTGGCTTTTGTATTTCTGTAACCACATAACCATCTTGTTTCGAAACTTTATTATATATACCAACTTTGCTAAAGTTGAATTGATAATAAAAAAATGAAAATATAATTATGAAAGTTAAAACCAATACCACGTAACCTCTTTTGCTTTTCATAAAATCTCTTATGTTAATCATCTGATTTCTTCTTTCGAGATAGTGATATGCCACCAAAACCACTAATGATTGCAATATAAAAACCAAAATCATACCACCAACCGCTGTTCATTACTTCATAAACTCTTATGTTTTTATTAAATAAACCAATAACTAGTGAAACTGGGGCAACCCAACCATGCCATACACCCCAAAAAAATCCTGCTGGTTCACTTGAAGTATAGGTCCCATCTCCTGGTACACAACCAGTTAATGTAAATAGTGCTAGTGTAATAATCATTATAAAAATAATCTTTCTCTTCATATTATCCCTCCATATTGTAAACACCACGAATAGACATCAACCTTAATAAAATATATTTCATAATAGATATATTAGACATCGTTTTTCGTTTTTCCCTTAGTATTAACTAAATATAAAATTCCTAAAAATGTAATGACTGCAAATGCAATCGTTAAAATATCAATAGTATCTATACCAAACCTATTATTATTTGATACTATAATTGATGTTGGGCCATCCGCCGCACCTATAATACCTATCGCACTACTGTCTTTTAGTACTTCCTTGTGTATAAAAAATAGTGTAAAGATTGGTATTAATAAATTTCTTAAAGCAAGTACTACTGTTCCAATCAGGCTTATACCTGTGATGATTTTAGCTATTTTCCTTTTATTGTTCATTTTAAATCCACCCCTTTTTGTATTTTAAACATGTATAATATAAAACTTCTTAAATATATAATTATACCCTTTTCAGCTTAAGATGCCCATAAGGATATGATTCCACTAAAAATTTCATCTGTATTTAGAAATAATTTATACGATGTTTTGTAATTGTTTCTTTTTATAAGAAAAGGGGCCATGCTAATAAATTATGCAACAGCCCCAGTCTAATTTCATTATCTTAATAACCACAAAGTTGAAAATGCTATAATAATTTGTATAATAGAAAACTTAAAAACAACTTCTTCATTGGACCAACCACTATTTTTTCTTACATGATCGTGAATTGGAGTTCTAATGTTATTCATAATTCGAACCTTTAAAAATCGAATTAAAGAAACTTTGATCAGACCCAGTCCACCATCCACGATTAAAATAAAAGCTAGTGGAATATAAAGTAATGGGCTGTCTGTTTTTAATGCAGCAATGCTAATAAATAATCCTAATGCTCTAGAACCTGCATCTCCCATTATCATCTTACTTGGTGTAGCATTAAACCATAGATATGCTAAGATACAAGCAAGCAAAATTAAGATCATATAATTAAAATTATTGTCTTTCTCTTTTATTATTCCATATAAATATATACTAAATAACGTTATTATAGATAAGGTTCCACATAATCCATCTACTCCATCAGAACAATTTGTTACATTAATGGATGCCCAAACGAGTATTGTTGCTAATACAATAAAAACAATCGGATTAAGTGTAAAACTTTTATCAATCATATTAATATAAATAGTACTGGAATTAAAATTAACATATGTGATAGCTACCATTACTGCAATAATTAAGTCTAAAATACCTTTTCTATATTCGCCCCAAGGTGATTTAGAACAGTCATCTAAAAAACCGGTAATCATAGCTGCAATTGTTAGAATAATATAAATAATAATTTCTCTATTTAGCTTTAATACTGTTATAGCCACAGCAGAAAAAACTAATATAAATATAAAACCAGCACCTCTTGGTTTTCCAGCTGATACTTTACCATTATGAGCAAAATTTCTACCAGCATCTCTCGGTAACATTTCTTTGCAAGCACTAAGTAAACCACAAGTTAATATGTACGCAGCTAATATTCCAATAAAAGCTATTATCTTATAGTCTAAGGATTTCACTATTTCGTTTATCATAAACATCCTCCAAAAATTTTTCTTTACATTTTCCTTATCCTGATTATGTATTTTCATTTTACTGATAATAGCAAACGACTTATGTAAAGTTATTTCAAGTATGGCTTTTCCATATTTTCCTACAATAATTTTACTAGTTTTATGCATTTTGGTCAAGATATAAACAGAAAAACATATCAACACATTGGCAAAAACACCAAGTTAAAAACTCCAAAATTAATTTGTACAATTTAATATATTAATCCATCTCTAAATATAGGTCAAGTTATCTAAGATAATTTTTAATAGTTTATTTAAACATCTTTAATTTAAAAGTACTTACCAATAATACTGTGTTGATTTTCACATAGAATAAGCCCTATAACAATTAGGAGTATTATATCCTAATTGCATAGAGCTTTTCATTTCTTTGTATTTTAGTTTTTATTTTTTTACTTCCTTAGATTCTAGTGATGTAAAGGAATTTCAATTGGAGTAGGTAATTCAATCATTGGAGACATGCTTCGTTTTAAGATTATAATTCCGTCATCTGGGTATGCAACTTTAATGGATGTTGTAAGTATATCATTTATATTTCTACCACCTTCACTGTTCATTTGATATTTTTTACCAGTTGAATCTTTATACTCATAATAAAATACACTAAAATTGTCTATTGCCTTGGTTTCAAAGGTTAAGTATGCGTTCGTATCATTTTTGATCACTTCAGTTAATTTCATACCATCTACTTGGGGCTCAAATGTCTTATCATCCAAATTAACTGTTATATATTCTTCGTCCTTGTTCATCAAACGTATACCTTTGATAAGTAAAGTTTCATCTTGTGAATTATTGAAATAATTAGATTCTATATAAATCTTTGTCCAGTAACCATCTGGATCATTAAATCCTGATATACCACCAGCTGACTTTAATACTTCATTATTACGATTAATCGTTTCTAGTTCTAATCCATTAATCCGAGCAGTATTGTCTTTGTCAAATGTAATAAAGACTTCTGTACCTGTTGGTAATACTGTAATTTTTTCAATGGTTAATTTTTGTCCATTCACAATTTTTTCTTGGTTGATATCATATACCTTAGACTTTGCAAAATCATCAAAGGTAAGGGAATACGTAAACGTACCCAAGTCTTCATAATTAGTAATAGACGACCCATATTGTATTTCACCGTTTGATGTGGATATAAAATCATCTTCATTGACAACCCCAGATTGAACATGCCCAATCTCAAGTTTTACAGTAATCTCAACAGATTTTGGTAATGTTCCTTCAGCAAATTTATAATGAATGTAGTTAAGTCCATTGTTCTGTTCTAAGGATTCTTTTGATACACTTTGAGTTGCATCGGCATATCCTTCTATCTTTTCTCCAGTACTTAGGTCTTTCATTTCAATACTGGAAAGTTGTATCCAGTCATTTTCATTTTGAATTAGATCTTTTGGTACTTGAAAAAATGCCACAAGATTTTTTTCATCTGCAATTACATAAGGAAGCCCTAATGTAGTCGAACCATTGGTTGCAGTTAGATTCACTTCTTGTACGTATTCATTTTCGATAGCACTATTTAAACTTTTATCAAAAGTAACAAAAGCTGCTAAATCTTTTAATACCGGTACATTCATGATTCCATTTGCAAAAACAGTATTTGTATTTACTAGTAGCACAAAGAAGATAAAAGCTGCTGCCGTTGTCAATCCAGTTAAACTAAGCGATTTTATTCTTCTTTTCATCCTTCTTTTATTTAACTTTTCTATTGTTTTATTAAGTTCTACTGGGAACTCGTTTGTTTCTTGTAATAAATTATCCCATTCCTTATTTCGTTCCATAATAGTTCTCCTTTCTAATCCTCTAATTCAACTTTTAATAACGATAATGCTTTTCTAGTTCGAGTTGCCACTGTTCCATCAGGAATATCTAATATCACTGCGGTTTCTGCTATGGTATATCCACCAAAATACCGTAAAGCAATTACTTTTCTTAATTCATCTGGTAACTTTTTCACAGCTTCCTTTAATGGTAGATTATCGTACTCATCATCATGAATATCTTCATTGGTGTATTCAGGTATAATATCTGTTACAACCTCACGCTTTTGCCTATTTAATAATCGGTAGCACTCATGAATTAAAATTCTTGTAAGCCAAGTCTTTGCAAATGTAATTTCTCTTAGTTCTTTTCTATGAATAAACCCTAGATATACTGCTTCATCTAGTGCATCAATTGCTTGGGTTTCATTACCAAGATAACCGTAAGCTAAACGATATAGCATCTCTTTTGATTCTTCTATTAATAATGCGTACTCCTTTTTATGAATTCCCATCCTAACCCCCCTTTATCTTTCTCTCAAGTCAATTGAGAAATATCCGAATTTATTTATCAAATGTATTTATTTTCTTTCTCACTAATTAGAGAGATTACACCGTTTTTTTCATTTCGTAAATTAAGAAATTTATAAAGTAATTATGTTTTTATGTCTATATGGATTTTTTTCATACCATCAATAGATGCATTTGTCTCTTTTCTCTTATGAGTTAGATTTGGACTAAAAAAATCTGCCTAAAATTTGATTTCAGACAGACTTAAAAGAATAATTACCATTTATTTTTATGAATTTTTTCTGGGTAGAATCGATTTATCGATTCTTTTGTTTCTGCAGGATATCCAATGGATACGATTGATAAAGGAACTACGTTATTAGGCATATGTAATAACTCTTGAACCTGCATGACTCTCTCTTTCTCTGGATAAACTCCCAACCATACTGCTCCAAGGCCTAGTTCTTCTGCCATTAATAAAATATTCTCCGTTGCTGCAGAACAATCTTGCACCCAGTAACCTTCAAATTTTTCTTCTCCTTTATTACCACATACAACAATTGCATGACTTGCTTCTTTTAGCATATTAGAATATGGGTGAAATTTAGGTATTTCGCTTAGAATTTCTTTATCATCAACGACAATAAAGTGCCATGGTCTCCCATTTCCAGCAGATGGTGCTGACATACCAGCTCTTAATAACTGTTCTACTTTATCATCGGATACTCTCTGATCTGTGTATTTACGTATACTTCGTCTTTTTAATATTGACAACATAATCACTCCTTGATAATTATTAAATATAGATAATAGAGATACTATATGGTTAATATTCATATATAATGACTAAGAACATACTTATCTTCATTGCTTCTCATATTACTTAATATTATTCTTTCCATTCACTAACAAGTATAGCATATTGATAAGTATCTTGCCATATAGGTTGATTTTTTTCATCTGTAAAGAAATATATATTCTTAAGTAAATGACCTTCTCTTCTCATCTTAAGCCTTTCAAGCAACTTCCATGATGATGTATTCTCTGGATTGCATTCCGCAATTATTCTTCTTACTTTACCAGTATCAAAAGCATAATTCATCAAAGCGTTGGCACTTTCTGTTGCAAGCCCTTGGCCCCAATAATTTGTATGAAATACATATCCTATTTCATAAGTATCAAAATCACCTTTCCCGAAATATAAATTACCAATGACTTTACCGGTGTCTTTTAACGTTACTGCAAAAAAAGATTCATCTTCCGAACGCCTTATTGCCTCTAATTTACTCTCGTCTTCTGTAAATGGATCGTATGGTTCAAATCTTACTACAGTTTCATCTGATAAATACTCATGTAAATCCTTCCAGTCTTCTGATTTAAATCTTCGTATAATTAATCTTTCTGTTTCTATCATGCTTTTAAAATTCATATATTATTCTCCTGTTGAATCATTCTTTATGACAAATCTATGTTTTATTTTTACATTATTTTACCATCTTTTATGAATAAAAGCACTTATTTTTATACTTATATTTATGGCTCATAATTACGATTACCTCTTCTTTGCCGATATTGTAATGGAGTTTGTCCAACGTATTTCATAAAAACTGTATTAAAATGATTTTGATAATTATACCCTACATCACAGGCTATTTCTAATATAGATTTATTTGTATTTATTAAAAGCTTCTTACTTTCTTCAATACGTATTAAATTTATATGGTTGGAAAGCGACATATTTGTCTCTTTTTTTAAAAGGCTTGAAAGGTATACAGGGTTAATTTTAATATATTCTGCTAGATGTTTGAGTGTTATTTTTTCTGTATAATGATTTTTAATATATTGAATAACCCTACTAATATGTAAGGAATAGTTACTATTATCTGCCGTCACTGATACTGCATGTGCATAACTTTCAACTGTGGTACTCATATAAGAGACAATATCACCCGGTATATAAAGTTTTTCTATTTTAGTAAGAGATTTGGATAAACGGTATAACATAGGTTCGTATGGAGCGTTTGCTTGTATGGCAGAATAACAAGCAATGGAAAATATAATAATACATATATTTTTTAGTAATCTATTATTATCTTCCATTGTTCTCATTTCCATAAATAAATTTGCACATTCTCCTATGGCTTCCTTAACCCCATTTACATCTCCATGTGATATTTTATATATTAAATTAATTCCAAATCTATAGAAATTCCGTAGTTCAGCCGTTTCGTACTCTGGTTTTATAGTTTCTACATAATACTTTTTAATATCAATATCGTATGTTTTTCTACCATATATTTTCTGCAAGATTAGATTGGGATTCTGAATTTCTGTCTCACTTACTAATAATAGAAGCTTACCTAATTGTTTTATTCGTTCTGTTGATACTAAGGGAATAGTATTTAAAAAGGTACTGAATTCGTTTCTTTTATAATGTGGTAGACTCTTATTGTTTAAAGTTTCATCAATTGCTATTTTATCTGGCATGTCTGTAATGACTGGACCTGCAATTAAAGCAATTATAATATCACTAGATTTTATAAAAATAATATTATACACAAATGAATTTCTTGTATAAAACGTATGTAGTGTATTTAGTTCCATTGTGAATGTAGTAATTTGTTTAAACTTCGAATCAAGAAAATGGATTAGTTCGTCAAAATCAGCATATTTCATTAATAAATTAAATTCTAAACCCTTAATGCTTAGTGGATATGTAATGTGTGAACTATCCATATATATGGTTGTTAATTTCGTTGTCTCTGTATATAACTCCATTATTTCATTCACTATACTTTCTATCATAAAATTCTCCTTGGTAAAATAAATAGTAAATCATATTAATATTATGTAAAAAATCTTGAATCTATATAAATATTCAATATTAATTGTGTTATTATAATTAAACTTTGTAAATATTTATGAGGTTTTATGATATTTTAAGTCGATTTTTATTTCAATATTATAACAATCTGCATACGGTAAAGCTAGCTATAAAAAATTAATTACTAAAATTTAACTAGTTGCTCAATAAAATAAATATGAATTGAAAAGGCAAACTAGCTGAAAAGCTCGGACGCAAAGCCATGAGTCTAACGTGTACTACACTAAGATTGTCAGGTTACCAAAGCATATACCATATGAATTGGTGTTATTTTGCTGTGGAATTTTTTGCTACAGCTTTTTTTGTGCTCATTTATCGAAAAAAATTATTGGAGGTTTTATGAAAAGTATAAAAACAAGGTTAATAACTAACTTTTCTATCTTAATTTTATTATCATTACTTATTTTAGGTTTCACTTCTTTGATTAGCTCTGAACAATCTCTTAAGACAGAGGCGGAACGTTCGCTTTCTTCTTTAGCAGAAGAAGATGCAAAATTAACAGCAAGTAGAATCGAAACGCAAAAACGTACACTCGAAATGTTAGCATTGAACAAAGATATTCAGAGCATGAGTTGGCTCATTCAACAACCTGTTTTAAAGGAGTTAGTAAAAGAAACTGATTTTCTAGATATTGCAGTTGTACAAATGGATGGTAAAGCAACCTATTCTGATGGTACTTCAAGTGACTTAAAAGACAGAACTTATATACAACAAGCATTAAGTGGAGAAACTGTAATATCTGATGTACTCATTAGTAAGGTTACCAACGAAGCAGTTATTATGGTTGCAACACCAATACAAAAAGATGGACAAGTTATAGGTGCCTTAATTGCCAGGCGAGATGGAAATGCCATTAGTGAAATTGTTGATGATACAGGATATGGGAAAGAAGGGTATGGATATATAATAAATACAAAAGGAACCGTTACAGCCCATCCTGATAGAGAGAAGGTAATAAATCAATTTACACCAATTGAGGCAGCAAAGGAAGATAATAGTTTAATATCTTTAGCAAATTTATTTACAAAGATAATTAACGAAAAAAATGGAGTTAGCACTTACAAATTTGAAAAGCAAAATTTATATGCGGGATATTCCGCAATTGCGGGAACTGATTGGATTTTCGTGATTACTGCTAATAAAAATGAAGTATTATCCTCAATACCAACACTTCAAGTTAAAATTATGGTTATTGTAATTCTATCCTTAATTATTAGCGTAATAATTACATATGTAATTGGTAATTCCATAGTGAAACCAATTATAAAAACAGTTCGCCATTCCGAAAAAATTGCAAAGTTAGATATTTCGTCTGACGTAGATCCAAAATTCTTAAATAAAAAAGATGAAATTGGAACCTTGTCCAAAGCTCTTCAGAATATAACGGACAGCCTTAGAGAGATTATTTATGATATAAGTAATTCATCTGAACAACTTGCAGCTGCATCAGAAGAATTATCAGCAAATTCCGCACAATCTGCAATTACATCGGATGAAGTTGCACATACAGTAACGGAGATAGCAAGCGGTGCATCTGATCAAGCTAAATACACAGAAGATGGTTCAACGAAAGCCAATGCATTAGGTGAAGTAATTGAACAAGATCAAACTTATTTAAAGAGACTTAATACTGCAACAGATAAAGTAGTTGAAGTACTTAGTACAGGTTTAAAAGATATGGACTACTTATGGAAAAAGACAGAAGAGGGTAATAAAGCATCCAATGAAATCCATGATGTTATCATTCAAACAAATGTAAGTTCTACTAAAATAGAGCAAGCTAGTAATCTTATATCATCCATTGCTGATCAAACGAATTTATTAGCATTAAATGCAGCGATAGAAGCTGCAAGAGCAGGTGACGTTGGAAGGGGATTTTCCGTTGTTGCCGATGAAATCCGAAATCTAGCAGAACAATCTGCAAGCGCAACTAAAGATATTGATGCAATGGTTAAGGATCTTCAAGATAACTCTAGAAAAGCTGTACTAACTATAGAAACCATGATTAATGCCATTAGTGAACAGTCAGAAAGCGTAGTAAACAATAAAAATAATTATCTCTCTATCGAAAGTGCCATAAAAGAATCCGAAAATGCTGTTAAGCAGTTAAATAGTTCTGGAGAAGAAATGCATAAGATGAAAATAGAAATATTGGATTCCTTACAACTACTAACTGGTATTGCTGAAGAAAATTCTGCTGCTACCCAACAAGTAACTGCTTCTATGGAAGAACAATCTGCCTCCATTGAAGAAATTGCTAATTCCAGTGAGTCATTAGCAAATTTAGCACAGGATTTACAAAGCATTATTAAAAAATTTACTGTTTAGTTTACCTTTACAATAATGACACCCATCCACATTTGTTTCGGCAGTATGGAGGCTAATATGTTAAAACATAGTAATACAACTTTAGAAAAAAAATTATTACAAAATCCCTTATGTGTCAACATAGAAACTGTGTTAAAAAATTTATCCTTTTCAAAAAAACGTACAAAACAAATGAATCTGTTTTTATGTTCAATGATAGTAATTATAATATTTATATTAGAGTTCATACTCTTTTTAACCGGTGGTGTAAGCTCATATATACATCTAATGTATATCCCTATTATACTTGCTGTATTTTTATTCGGTACACCCTGTGGCATGTTAACAGCTTTATTTGCAGGACTTTTAGTTGGTCCAATATTACCATCTAATATTCAAAAAGGAATTATGCAAGAGCCCCATACGTGGATTTTACGTATTGTTATGTTTGTAGTTGTAGTATTATTTGATGGGCTATTAATCAGCTTTATTAAAAAGAATAATGATCTTGAAAATAGAAATGCATATTTAGACATTATAACAGGTTATCCGAACTTTAATAAATTTAAATTCGATTTAAATGAATGTATAAATGAAGGATTAAATAAAACTTTTTCTATTATGATATTTGAGTTAGAGAATTTTGAAACAATTAGTCGTTATGTTGATCACAAAACTGGTCAACAGGCATTTACAACCTTACTACATAGAGCAAAAGAATATTTTAGTAGTAACGCGATATATACCATAAGTTCGAACAAATTTATTGTAGTTTTTTCTAAATATACCACCCAGGATGCATATAACTTAGCCAAGAATTTTATAACACTTACAAAGGCACCATTTTATATTAATGGTATTCCAATTGCCATTGTAGTAAAATGTGGAGCAGATAACTTCTCACTTCATAATAATAATATAATTTCTATAATTGAAAAACTGGGTAAAGCTTTGGATCAAGCACATACATCATCCACTGATATTATGTTTTATAACAATGAGTTAGCCGAACATAGTAAAAAGTATTATCATACATTAGTTTCAATCTATCAAGGTATACACAATAATACCTTTCGTTTAGTTTATCAACCGAAAGTAAGATTAAGGGACAACAAACTAATAGGAGTAGAAGTATTGTTACGTTGGAATGATGATTCCTATAGGAATTTTCCAATATCTGAAGTTATTAAGATTGCTGAAGATGCTGAATTTATTAATGAGATAACGAAATGGGTAATTAGAAATTCCATATCACAATTAAAAACATGGCAAGATCAAGGCTTAGAAATTAATATTGCAATCAATTTATCCTCAAAAGATTTAATGGATAATACCGTTTTAGAGTATACCAAGGAGTGCATCAATCTATATAAGATAAATCCTAGATTTCTTGAATTTGAATTAACGGAAAGATCCATTATACACGACGAAAATAGAGTGTTTGAAATACTAAAAGAATTTCAAACACTAGGAATTAAAGTTTCTTTAGATGATTATGGAACTGGACATAATTCCTTAGTTTATTTGGTTAAATCAATATTCACATTTAATTATTTAAAAATTGATAAATTGTTTACGGATAGTATAATGGATGAAAACACCAAAATACTCTTAGATGGCATTATAAAAGCTGCTCATGGACTTGGAATAGAAGTAATTGCAGAAGGTGTTGAGACTATAGAACAACTTCATATTTTAGAAACCATTGGTTGTGATATAATACAAGGTTATTATTACAGCAAACCATTACCACCAAAGGAATTAGAAGGCTTTATATTAAACTACTCTGAAAGTGTTTTTTAACACTTTCAGAGTAGTTATTTTTTATAAATGTAAATTTCGTCTTAATTTTCCCCATATCACTTGTTGAAAATAATTATGAGCACTATCATAAATGAATAATCCAATTTGTCCACCAAAAAATAAGCCTGCCAATAGGACTGTACTAATTTTCCCATGATAGATTAACCTAGGTAATAAAAGCAATATAGGTATAAACATTATATTAAAAGCAATGTACTTTATTCCCCAAAATAACTTTTTACGATGGGCACTCCACTTAACATTAGAAAGTTTATCATAAAAAATCTCAATTATAACTAAATATAATCCCATTGCAGAATAAGTGATACAATATAACTTATTAGGAGCAAGTATAAAAAATGCCATCCTTTTTGCATTTATAGACATGGTATTAAATCGCCTCCCATACATTCACACAATGAATCAGCACACCATAAATCACAACATAAGTTACCAGTACCATAACCTGAGCCATTGTTATGCCTAGTATTTTGATATCTTTGTGATTGCCACTGTATCTGATCAACTAATTTCTGATACTCTGGGTTACCAGGTTCCATAACAACTGCCTGTCTTGCATGATCTAATGCTATCATATTATTTCCCGTACCATAATTAGCAACTGCACTATAGTAATACCATCTTGCAGAACGATTTGATATTCTTGATAAAAGACTAATCGCTTCTTGATAATGTCTTGCGTTTAGATAATTATAAACTGCAACCATATCTGGAGATGAATCGCTAGCATTACCAGAATAAGAAGATTGGCTATAGGAAGTACTACCTCCACCAAATCCTTGTTCTCTTTCTTTCATTATCTGATCATAGGCTTCTTGTACTTGTTTAAATCTTTCTTCTGCTAAATCAGATAATGGATTATTCGCATAAGAATCTGGATGATATTTTCTACTTAATTCGCGGTATGCTTTTTTAATTTCGTCATTGGATGCACTTGGTGATACTCCCAGTATCTCATATGGATTTGATATCATTTTTTAGACCTTCCTTTTGATTTCTTTCACTTTTCATTTTCTCGTATTTTGTCCAAACACCTTCATATAAGATATTACGAAGAATGTCAATATCTAGTAGACAAGGTAGCTTTTCAAATTCATTGCTACAGGCTGCCATCATCATGGTTAACATGCTACTGCAATCTGTTTCAAAATTTTCTGTATTATATATTGGTTTTAATGGATTATAACAATCTTTTTCTATATCTTTTATAATATCATCATAAGCATCAAGGATATAAATAAATTTACCTAGGTAAAATCCTATTTTTCTTAAACTTTCTTCCCACCTATCCACTCGGTAAACAAAAAGTTCAGCCATGAGTTCACCAAAACATCGGGATACCATATCTATATTTGTTTCATTATTTTTTTCACAAGCAGCTAACTTTTCTAAGCTTTCCTGAATTGCCCCACACTGTCTAGGATACTCTTTACTAATTTTTTTATATGAGTTTTTTAATAATTTTGCACCAGATAGACCGAGCAAACTTTTTTCATCATGCCAATCATCTACTAGATGATGATATGTTAATGCTATATTCATATCCGCCACATATTCTGTTATCTCATTATGAAGAGTATCATGCTTTTTTGCTGGATGAACGATACATCGATTTTGTTCCTTTTCTGTATCACTTTCATAAAGGGAAGTAAGGAACACGATAAGAAATGTCATATCATAAGATAAAGTCATTTGTCCAAACGTTCCATATTTATCTTTTAATGTCTTACATAATCCACAATAATAAGCTTTATATTTATAGAAATCCTTCATTTTTAGTTCTGGTTTGTTAATATTTACATAACCAAACATAAATCCTCCATTAGTAAAACGTTAAGAATTAAGTCAGTATATCATATTTAAATTATAATTTGAATGGTTATATAAAAAATCTAACAAATTTTTAATAATTGCAATAAAGTATTTATTATTTCATTGTTTGAAAGAAGGTGAGTTAAGATTTTATGTATATACTCATTTTCTAATTATATAAACAAGTTTATTTACGCTGTAAAATAGACGTTCTAGGATAAAACCCAAATTGTTCATAAAATGGATATACGGACTCATGTCCAGTAGCTACCGAAATCATAATTTTTTCTGGTGAATACTGTTCTATCCAGTTAAGAGCTTTCGTAATTAATTGCTTACCTATACCCCCACCACGATAATCATTTGAAACACAAATGGAATCAATTTCACCTTTTATGCACTTAATCTCACTAGAATCATCAATTTGTTTTAATGTTACATTCGCAATACAGTAACCGATTGGATTTTTTGCTTCTGCATATGCAAGAACTACTATCATTTTACCTGCTTTCGCAAAGTTTAATAATTCTTGTTTTCGATCTTGGAATTTTCTGTTTTGAAACTGTTCTTTAAAATAGGTAGAGTCTTCTACATGTACCTTCATTAGTTCATACCATAAGTTCTCTACTTCATCTAATGCTTGTTCATCTTTTATTATAATCTCAATACCCATTTTTATATACTCCTTAGCGATGTTATTTTTATTTGTTAACCCAAAAACTTTAACTTAGTTGTATTGCAATTTATGATGTTATTATTTTTGATAAACCTTAGTTTTAATATACCTTTTTTTTACAACACCGTCAATTAACAATATAAATATATGTACAAGTATCTGTAAAAGTATCTGTCTATGTCAAAGTATAAGTATGAGTATATGTATATGTATATGTCAAAGTATATGTATAAGTATGAGTATGAGTATAAGTAAAAGGGAATTGCATTCCAGTTCCTAAAAAACTGTTCTACAATTCCCTATATACTATTCCTTTGAACTTTTAATTAAATTACAATAAAATCTAGTTTTATTTATCTATAACTTAAAAATCATTCTTTAATACATATACTGCAAATGTTTCTTTTGTAGCCGTATCATAATTTACAGACAAGTAAATCTCACCGACTTTATAATGTGCATCTCCATTGGAATCTTTTATAGGTTCTCCGAATGCTTTTGTAAATTCACTTATTTTATCTCCAATTTTTACACCATTTAAGTCAAATTCATTACTCATTATAAATACTTGGTTTACTACTAAATTCTCATCAAACCAAATACGAACACCATAATCTGCGAATTCAAGTCCACCTTCATCAATACTATTAGAGGATTCATTTATTATTCTTTCTACTTCATCCTTTTTAAGCCCTATTAATTTCATTAATTGCGTTAAGCTTTTTTCTTCTGTTACAGCTTCTGTATTATCTTGATTAGCATCTTCCGAGGATTCATTATTTAGCTCTTGATCAGCTTCCCCACCTTGATTATCTTCTTGGCTAACACCTTGATCTACATTAACATTTTGTTCATCTGATACAGTTTGCTCTGCATCATCTGATTGTACTGTATCATCAGTTTGCTCTACATCATCTGATTGCTCTGCATCATCAGTTTGTTCTGTATCATCCATTTGTTCTGTATTCTCATTTGTTAAACTTGTTTCTATATTCTTAGAATCACATCCAGTTAATCCAACTATACTAATTAATCCAGTAAGAACCAACACAAGTAATACTTTATTTTTTGCTGATTTATTTATGTTCATAATTTTTCCTTTCTATTTCAATGCTTCATTCATTCGAATCAATTTATACTTTATTTATAACTTGTATTAAATTATTCACTATAATGTTTCACATTTTCTTATTCGACTTTAAAAACAACACTTTAGTTTAAGGTAATGATATAAGCATTATCTATGAATCTCATATCTTTTACTTCTCCTATACTTGCTAGTAATTTCTTACCTGAAACGTCCCATTTTAATCCGTTATCAATTCCCATATAGTCAGAGGATACGTATATCGTCTCTAAATTTATCAAATCTTTTACATACAATCCATTCTTACTATCTTCACTGGTATTAAGTACATAAGCAATTTTACTCTGATCTTTAGACCAGCTAATACCAAAGATTGATTTACCCTCTATTAATGTATCTTTTTCTGTACCATCTAGATTAATAAGTACTAGCGCATTATTTTCTTCATTTACTTTTTTTTCTATAGCAAACATATCTTTATTTGGTGATAATTCAAAATTAAGTACATTTTCCTTTACAATAGTATTTTTCTTAATGTTAACATCATATGCCATTAGATTTCTTTCTACAGATATATAGTAAATCTTATCCCCTACTTTTTCTGCAGTATCTGTCTGCATAAGACCGATGTTATCAATTAGAATAATGTTAGAGTTAATGTTAACTATACAAACTCCATTGTTTGAAGTTGGAACGATGATTTCTTCATTACTAATCCATCTTGCATTACCAAGTGAAAGATAAAGATCTTTCACTACTTTTTGATCCGAAACATTGGTTATTACCCTACCATCAAGATTTAAAATGATACCTTTCAACTTTCCATCTTGAGAAGTTTGCACTAAGATATGTTTCTTATCAGGGGATACAATTGGCATCCACATGTAGTCTGTCCCATTATATATTAGCTTCTCTTCATCAGTTACTACATTGTAACTATAAAGATTTCTTATATTCTCCATGGAGTCTGCAACTTGAATGGGATCGAGACTTAGATTTTCTTTTGAAATTAGTATAGTATCATCCCCCAGCCAATCTTCTCCACGCATACTTGGGTATTTGTCTATTTTTTTTATTTCTAATTTCTCTGTGGTCGTAACTGTTTTATTTAACTCAGGAGCTTTCGTAGCTAATAAAGTTATTCTTTTTCCATTACTAACTATCTCTTCCCTTGCATTACTCTTAACACTACATCCTAATATTGAAAATGTCACTAGTAAAACAAAACAACTTATGCATCCTAATTTTTTAAGTTTGTGCATGCTTTTCTCCTTTCCAGTTTATCAAGTTTAAAATCTTTATAGTCAATTGGGAAACTATATAGTTAATCAAATTAATAACATTATTTTTATGAACCATCTGGCTTTCAGTTGCCTAATAAGAACATTTAGCAAAAAGTATAATTTATAGGATAACTACATCCATCTTCTTTTGTTTCATAATTGACAATCTACAAAATCTACTTGATAAGAGAACTATAATATATAAATTTATCTAATGTATCACAACTTATTTCCAACTTGTAAACAATTATTAAATTGGAAAGCATATTTTAAATGAAATGATATCATCCTTATCCTTATCTTGTAAGGTTATGGTTCCACCTTGTTTTTCTACTAAAGCTTTTACAAGGGATAAACCTAATCCTGAACTTCCGGTTCTAGCTTTATTAACGGTATAAAAAGGCTTAAATACATTCTCTTTATCAGATTCGGGAATTGCTATCCCTGTATTTTTAATTTCAATGGATACTACTTGCTCTTGCGCTTTACAGGTAACCCATATCTGTCCTCCTGGGAGATTATATTTGATTGCATTATCAAGGAGATTAATAAATATTTGGGTTAATTTTTCTTGATCGGCTGACATATAGTAATTCTCAATGTCTGTATGCAATTGTAACCCATATTTTTTTACTTTACCTTGAAGCCGCTCGCACACTTCATTTAATTTTTCACCTATATCTACTAGTTCTAGATTAAGTTCAATTCCGTACTTTTCAAGGGATGCTAATGTTAGTACTTTTTCTAACATATTGGTTAACCTTAAACTTTCTTTATCTATATTTTCCTTTGCTTCATTCATTAGATTGACATCATCATTATATAGATACATTAAGTCGGCATATGCTTTTATTACTGTTAGTGGTGTCCTAAATTCATGGGTGACGTTATGGATAAATTGCTTTTGTTCATCCCCTAGTAACTCAAGTTTTTCAACTGCTACCTGTAATTTATCTTGTTCTAATTTCATTTGATTTATTTGATTTTCTATGGTTATACTCATATTATTAATATTAAGGCTTAATTCTCCTAATTCATCTGTTCTACCCAATACTTCTGTTCCCGTAAAATCACCTGTTTCAATTCTCTCGGTCTTATTATTTAATTTTAATATCCCTTTAATGATTGGATTCATATATAAATTGCCGCATAGAAATGAAATGATAAATATAATAATACTGGCATACAGAAATGTTTGTCTTATATTTATGTAAAATTGCTTATTCTTTATAATTGAATAATGGTATTGAAGTACCCCTATTTGTTCTGTAGCATTATAAATAGGTGATAAGAAAATAACACTATCTCTTTCTTCCATATAAGTATTAATGCCTTTTAGAGCATACTTTAAAAGACCACTAACATCCGTTTTACCAGATAGTGGTCTTGAGTTAGCTATCTCATTTCCTGCCATGTTATATAGAATTACATGCATTCCTGTTATCATTTCAAATCGTTTCACAAGTTCTTGCCCGCGTTCATTTAAGAATTCATCAGAATGGTTGTTTGACTCCATCAAATAAATCTGTTTGATATAATTACTAGCAATTTCACCTTGTCCGATCAGATAATCTTCATATTGTTGTTTTTGATATTCTTTGATTCCATTTAACACAAAGAAACTTAGTATACTAACAACTGCCAATAAAAGTGCAGCAAGGAATATACTAGATTTTAACTTAAGGCTGATTCTCATATATATCTCCTATAGCTTTATACCCTATTCCGTATACTGTTTGTATTAGTTCATCATAAGGTTTTACAAGTTTACTTCTTAACCTTTGAATATGTATGTCCACTGTTCTTGTTCCACCAATATACTCCATGCCCCAAATTATATTAAGTAATTGGTCTCTTTCATATACTCTTTCTGGGTTTGATAACAGCAAGTGTAACAAATCAAACTCTTTTGGTGTCATTTCTATCTCATTGCCTTTTAATATAACTTTTCTCTGTTCTGATATTACATTTAAATCCTTAATTTGAATTTTACTAAATGAGTTCTTTTCCGTATTTTTTTGTAATCTTCTAAGTAACGATTTTACTCGAACCATCAATTCTCTCATATCAAATGGTTTCGTAATATAATCATCTGCTCCAAACTCAAACCCTAAAACCTTATCTACGATATCATTTTTAGCTGATAATAGCAGTATTCCAATATCATTATGATTCTCAATTTTTTTGCAAACATCAAAACCATTCATTTTTGGCATCATAATATCTAATATCATAACATTTGGCTTAAAGACTTTAAGTTTGTTTATCGCCTCTTCTCCATCATAGGCTGTTTCAACTAGGTATCCTTCCCTTTTAAATGCATAGGATATTGCATCTGCTATTCCCTTTTCATCATCCACTATCAGAATTCTATCTTCCATATTGTGATACCTTCCAACTATATTGTATTATAAACAAGATTTATTCTTAGTTACTTTTTATCTGCTTTCTTTTCATACCACATGCTTTGGGTTCTGCATACTCAAATCCAAATTGGGAATATAAACGATCTGCAGGTTTATTAGCAAGAAGACAGATATATGCATTCTCATCGGTATTCTTACTAAAATAAGTATCAATTTCAGACATGATTACCTTACCATATCCTTTTCCTTGATATTCTGGATCCACCATGATATCCGATACAATATAAGTAATTCCTTGATCTCCTACTATTCTTCCAAAACCAATCATTCTATCCTGATCCCATAAGGTAACTATATAAAGTGAATTCTTTAATGCAATTTCTACCTTTGAGGTCTCTTTTCCACCCATCCCTGTTTTTAGTCTTAGAGAAATATAATCCTCTACAGATGGTATATTATAATTAATTTCCATGTTCTTGCTCTCCTAGTATGATTGTTTACTTCTAATTTTAATATATTTCATTTGTTATTTTGAATATGAGTCATAACTATTTACATGGATTAATTTTGTTTACGAACTATTTTATATTCATCATTAAATTGAAAATGTGGGCAATTATCCAATGTATTACTTAAAAATCTGCCCATTTCATCTTCATCTAAATATACTTCACATTGATACCATTCATAATCGTCGTTGTACGTATAATTAATACAACTGTCACAGCTTGTTTTACCTTTCATTTAAAAACTCCTTATATTTATATGTTAATAATTTTTTTAATTAATTGTTGTATAAACTTATTCAAACAATTGTAGGCTATATTATTTATAAATTAGTTGCAGATTCATATATTTGTTTTTCCAATACATTTGCAAATTCTTGTATATATGGACCTAATGTTTCCATCCAATCAAGAATACCTTCATCATTTTTATATTTCATTGGATTTTTTCTTATCTCAACTGCTTTTTCCATTAGGCTGACATTAGGTGCTAATTTTTGCTCAATCGCCCACTCACCAGCTTTTGTTTTAGCAATAATCTTACCTGTTTGTAACGTATATAAACACCTTGCAATATCTAATAACCATCCTACGGAATATAAGTTTCTACTTGGGCTTACAGCAAACTTACGTATCGTTTCATAATGGCTTATAACTGCAGTTCTTATCTCTTCATCTAAAGGATACTTTATCTTGTCTCTTATATCGTCACCAGTAATCAGTATTCCAGAATCCAATAACTCCATCCTTGAAAAAGTATCAAAAACATACTGATCTGTAATTCTCTGACCACTAGTTCCCCAATATACAACTTGGTTAGGAGCATTACTTAAAAAATCATCAAGGGCAAGGATACCCCCTTCAAAAGATCGATAATATAAATTACTAGGATACATATCTAAAAGCTTTTGTCTGAGAATAACTAGTTGTTCTGCCTGTCCTATGTTTATGGACGTTTTTGTTAAACATAAAATATCTATATCACTCCAACCTAGTTTAAAATCATCAAGTACAATCGATCCAAATAAATAGATGGAAGGTTGATTCATTGACAAAATGGAACAAATCTCTTGCTTCATTACTTGAATACTTTCTTTCATAGGAGTCTCCAATCTTTAATAGGAATCGAACTTCTTGTATATATGTACTAGTTAATTTGATTAATATAAATCCCTATAATTTTCTTTTCAAAGGATATGTATATGCTATCATCATTGGATGTCATTGACAAGTCATTTTAAAATCTTAACAGTATCTAATTAAAAAAAATGACGCTAAGTTTACTCTTCATAATTGCTTTAAAACTCTCAGTATCTCCAGTTTCTGTAACAGGATGACTTGTATCTCCTATATTAGCTATAGTTACTTAATTATTTGTTGATGAAATTTTATATAATTCAACACAAAGAAAAACCCTAATGCTTTTTATAATTGGCATCAGGGTTATTTCCTTCTTGCAAACGACTACTGTGATTTGACGGCCCCATAACCTTGCGCCGTTACCTTTCTATAAGTTTGCCTAGTATATATATTCAATATTTTATATATTTTGTTAATTGGGATGTAACTCAAGTTAATTATTTAATGTAAAATTATATTTATAATTATAATTTAATTCTTTATAGTTAATGAATACTCTCCTGTTACAGTGGAATAAATATAACTTTTTTTTACACTAATATAATACGTGTGATTCTTTTTCAATTTAATTTTAATTGTATTTTTACTAGCTTTATAGGATGTTATAACACCTATATTTTGCGTAATATCAGCGTCACTATAAATAACTGCCTCAACGCCATCATTCCCACTCTTATTTGCGAGTGTAATAGTATATGTACCACTTTTTATTGCTTTAAATTTAAAATAATCAATATCCCCATCTACATTCAATTTATACGTATTTTTTTTATTTAGTGATATTTTGGAAGAATTCTCAAATGTATCTGATGCATCATCTTTTATTTCAGTAACACTTAGTTTATAAGCTCCAGTTGCTCTGTCATAAAATGATCCTGTTTGAATCACCAGATAATAAGTATGATTAGGTTCTAGTTTAATAGTAGTTGAACCTATACTAGCTTTGTAAGCTACTATTTCTGATATATCAGTTGTTACATCATCTTCATAATATAAAGTCGCACCAATTGTACTAGAAGCTTCAGTATTAGCTAATTCAATTTTGTAATAAGAATTATACGATGTAGTCGTAAACTTAAAATAGTCCAAATCTCTATTAGCTTCCAAATTATATGATTTCTTTTTATTTAATGATATAGATGTACTATTTAAATAATTATCAGGAATATCATCTTTAATTTCACTAACACATAATTTATAATTTCCTGTACGTCCAAAAAATCCTTTTTGTACTGAAATGTAATAAGTGTGATTAGGTTCCAATTTCCTGGTATCAGAATTGACTTCAGATACATAAGCATTTAAATCATAAATGTCTGTTGTTGCATCATCTCCAGAATAAAGTGTTAAACTAATTGCTTCTGATACCTCTGTATTTCTAAGTTCAACTTTATAAAATGAATCTTTATCAGATGTAGTAAATTTATAATAATTTACATCAACTTCGGTTTCTAGCGTACCAGAACGCATTTCACTTAATGTTAAGGTATTGGCTGTACTAAATCCAGCAGCTGCCAAGACATTAGTAGGTTGGATTGTAAATAATAATGCCAACAACAAAATTATACTAGTCAGTGTTTTTCCAAATCTTTTACTCATTATATACTCCTTTTATCATTTTTTATATTATTATAAAATAATATAATATTTCCAAATATTTTGTCAATAAAATTACAAAAGTATCACAAATTTCTATCTTCCATTCATTTATGTGATATCGATTTCTAATCAATTGGAACATCTACAGCCAAAGCACTAATACAATTTATCGAAATTACTAATAGTATAAAATTATCTTTCAAATCAGACAATAAAAATACAAAGTATCAGATATATGATCAGCTTCCCGTCAAGTAGTCCATTAAGCGTATATCATTTTAATATATCAACTTTCTAACTAATGAGATCATATCTTTCCCTATCACCTTGGCTAATATAATCTTTAATTTACTATTACGCATTATGTTTTTGCTAGTTCCACAATACCAATTTCATGAACATGGCTATTAGCAAATGTCTATAAGGTGCATTATTATTCTCTAAAAAGAACTCTTTTATGTCCTATCAAAACTTAATTAATTAATTTTAATTCCACATCATATACTGCACATATGTTTTTTCCATTACATTTTGCATATCTTAGTGCAAGATATGATTCTCGTAGACATTTACCAACACCTATCGAAAAAGTTATTTCTTTTACATTGTTCCTAATAAAGTCAAGTATATTTTGAGTCTCAATATTTTGCCTTTTACATATTATACCATCAGCTCCACTAAATATAATTTCATATTTATTCTCAATTAAGTACTTTGTTATGATTCCTACCATCTCTTTAACATTACTATTAATCAATGCTAAACTAATCTCATCATTATTCATAAAACTATTTTCTATTTTTAAACCAATATCATCACCATCAATATATGCATACATGTTATGCTTTTCCTCCAGATTGTTTATATATTTTTTTTGCTTCTTCAAATGAACTGACT
Organism: Anaerocolumna sp.; assembly: GCA_029239975.1. Lineage (GTDB taxonomy): Bacteria > Bacillota > Clostridia > Lachnospirales > Lachnospiraceae > Anaerocolumna. The sequence goes on along the minus strand of JARBTX010000002.1, from coordinate 95,764 downwards.
ACTTTTTTGCTTATTTTTGTGACTTTTAACACACCTCGTGACCCTACTGAAGTCCAAAAATCACCCTCTAACTTTTGTGTATTGTTTGTATTATTTAGTATTAATTTTAATTCAGAAGCTCCATTTCTGCTATTCCTGTCAGATATTGAATTTTCTTTTTGTGAGTAAACATACACTAATTCATGCATATTGCTCTTCTCTTCATACTTTAATTCTTCACTATATGAATAATTTTTAAATTTGTCTGTAAATGATATTATGCTTACATTTAAAAAATCCTGCTTAATTCTTAATGCAATTTCTCCACTATATGTTATATTTTCTTTTATACTACAAGATTCATATGTACCAAACCATGTGCCTTCAAGGTTAATTCTAAATAATACTTTTTTGAGTATAGGGATCTTCCATCCAATTTTAAAATAAAATAACCACCAAAAAGTAAGTATACTTGATACTTTAATTGCATCAACTACACCATGGAAATCAATATTTTTTATTTTTAGGTAGTTAATAATAAATGAGCCAACTACACTAATTATATAAGAAATAGTAACAATTTTTAACTGTGTATTTTTATCCATTATTAATCAACATTCATCCCCTCTATATTATAGACTTTATACAAATTTATTATAAACTTTCTTCAAAAATGGTAAGCACTTTCCATAGTATACCATATACAGTTTTCTACGACAATATTAATCGAAAGTAACATATACTTAGCAGTACGTGAGTATTTGATAACTGTCATTCATCTTCTCCATTTTTCAATCCCATGATATCTATTCTTATACACTTCTAAAATATCCAATATATGCTCAACATGTTATAGAAAAGCAAAAAAATTTAAAATAGGCTGTTTAAGTGAACTAACTCTCGGTTCACCTCCTATCTAGTTCTATTTCTTAGATTTTTTTATTTCTATATTATATCAATGAGCATAATTGGAGTTACCCACGACAGTACCATGTAACAATGGCAAATGTAGTGAGATAACCACCATTAGCCTCGTCGGAGCAATTTTAATTATCCTCATATGAGATTCTTCTTCATTCATTGTTTTTCTCAATAAAAAGCTCATTTCATCCTTAATTCTTTCTTCTTATTATCCTCATCTTTATATAAGCGAAAAGACCAGAGAAGCTTGAAAATAGGGAAGCTTTCATGGATTTTACTTTTATTTTTTATGGATTTTCTGTGTTGAATGGTAGAATCTACGCGTGGTCAGATCTCATTCGGTTAAAAAATAGACCTGAGATGGGATGTTTTAATGCCCTATCTAGGTCTAATTTCTAATGTGCTTTCGCATTATTTTCTATTGCTTAATCTACTCGTCGACACCGATAAACGGGGTTACCTTTTGGGCATTGTATATTACCCAGTGACATTTCTGTTATGTCTCCTACAACTCCACTCTACCTTCCAAAGCTCTTAATAAAGTAACTTCATCAATATATTCCAAATCTCCGCCAACTGGTACACCACTTGCAATTCTGCTTACTTTAATACCGGTTGGTTTTATTAACTTACTGATATACATCGCTGTTGTTTCACCTTCAAGGCTTGAATTTGTAGCTATGATTACTTCATCTACATCTCCTTGTAAACGAAGAATTAATTCCTTTAACTTAATATCATCTGGACCGATTCCAAGCATTGGTGAAATCGCACCATGTAATACATGATAAACACCATCAAACTTTCCAGTCTTTTCATAAGCCGCCAAATCCCTAGGATTCTCAACTACCATTATAACACGGTGATTTCTTTTATCACTTGCACAAATGGGGCAAAGCTCATGATCTGTTAGAGTATAACAACTAGAACAATAACGTACATTTTCTTTCGCCGCAATAATGGACTGTGATAAGTTATTTACTTGGTCCTGTGGCATATTAATAATGTGAAATGCTAGTCTTTGCGCAGTCTTAGCTCCAACACCAGGTAGCCTTGATAATTCCTCAATTAATTTACTGATTTGACTGCTGTAGTAATTCATTAGAAAGGAAATCCTCCTAAGCCGCCTAAACCGCCTAATCCACCAGTAATTTGACTCATAACCTCAGAAGATTCATCTTCCATCTTACGAAGTGCTTCATTTACTGCAGCTACGATTAAATCTTGTAACATTTCAATATCATCTGGATCTACTACTTCTTTTGATAATTTAACTTCAGTTACTTCTTTTTTACCAGAAACCTTTACAGTAACTGCTCCACCACCAACGGAAGCTTCCCACTCTTTATCTTCTATCTCTTTGGTTTTCTCTTCCATTTGCTTTTGCATTCTTTGCGCTTGTTTCATTAAGTTGTTCATGTTACCAGGCATTGCTCCACCTGGAAATCCACCACGTTTTGCCATAATTTAATCTCCTTTACAATTCCTAATCTTCATATTCTATAGGTATATTTTTAATAATTTTTGTTAAATCTGGAATATCATCTATTGTTTCTTTTCCTTCTGTTATTAACTTAGTTTGTATCTCCACTTCTTTACCAAGAACCCCTGCTATAATATTCTTCAACTCATTCATATGGGATTCTTGACTAATAAAGTCTTTATCTAAGGATTCAGTAAATACTAACAAAAGAGTATTATTATTACCAATACTAGGTCTCGCACTTGAAAGTACTGCCTTTGTAATAGATGATGTTCTGTCTACTATATTATACCAATTCCTTGCTATTTCTTTTAAATCTTCTGATACTGCCTTTGGAAGAAACTCAGGTTTTTTTACTTCTTGAACGGGTTTTTTTGCTTGTTCTGTTACTGCATTAGAAGAAACTGCAACTACTCCATTCTCTAATTTACTCTCTAGTAATTTTAAACGATTTATAATATCTTCATAATTCGTTTCCATCTGTGGCTTACATAATTTTATTAAGGCCACCTCAACCATTACTCTCTTTTGAGTAGCATATTTAATCTGGTTAGACAAATCAGAAAAGATACGTATATAACGTATTAATGTCTCAACATCAATTAGTTCAGCTTGTTGCTTTACCATAACCATATTGTCTGATGATACTTCAATTACTTCCGATGCATTTTCTGATGTTTTTACTAATAAAAGATTTCTTAAATACCAAGTAAAATCTATGGTAAACTGAGTCAATTCTCTTCCTGTTATAATTAATTCTTCTAAAAGTTTCATGCAACCGGCTACATCATTGTTAAGTATAAACCCAAGTAACTGTGCAAATACTTCGATATCTACTGCGCCTAAAACCTCTAACACTTTATCATAGGTAAGTTTTTCACCAAAATAAAAGGCAATACATTGGTCAAGAAGACTTAAGGCATCTCTTAAAGATCCATCACCCATACGAGCAACATACCTTACTGCCTTTTCTTCGGCTTCTACACCTTCCTGCTGCATTAAATCTTGTAGCCTTGCAGCTATAGTTTCTATAGTAATACGTTTAAAATCATATCTCTGACATCTTGATAAGATCGTTATTGGTATCTTATGGGATTCTGTAGTCGCAAGAATGAATATAACATAGGATGGTGGTTCTTCTAAAGTTTTAAGTAGTGCATTAAATGCTCCTGCCGACAACATATGAACCTCATCTATAATATATACCTTATATCTACCTTCTGTAGGTGAATAACGTACTTCATCTACAATTTCACGTATGTTATCTACACCGTTATTAGAAGCTGCATCTATCTCAATAACATTCATCGAAGTCTGATTGTTAATAGATTTACACATAGCACATTCATTACATGGATTTCCATCCACTGGGTGCTCACAATTTACAGTCTTCGCTAATATTTTGGCTATTGTAGTTTTACCAGTTCCTCTTGTTCCACAAAACAAATAGGCATGACCTAACCTGTCTGCTTTTACCTGATTTTTCAAGGTTGTTACAATATGGTCTTGACCTTTTACATCATTAAAATCAGTAGGGCGGAACTTTCTATAAAGAGCAGTATATGACATGCTTGCACTTCCTTATTCTTTCTTTACATCTTTCTAATTGTACCAATATCATGTCCAATTGTCAAAAGATTCTTATTTACGTAGTTATTAGTTACAATACATATCTATAATGATATGGAATTCCTTACCTAGTTACTCCACAAGATATTTCTTCACTCTAAGGGCATGCTCTATGTTGTCTAATATTTCTTCGGAATCTGCTTCAATTGTATGAAGATGCACACCATCTGTTAATTCTTTTAATGGTACTGTTTTTTTATTTCGAACCTTCTCCATAAAATCATACACATCCTGTCGATTCTGAATGATTAAATCAGCTGCTATTTCACCATATATATCATGAGCTACAATAACGTTGAGTACCTTACCACCATTGTCTACAATCATACATAATTCATCTTCTATTTGCTCTGTAGTATGTTTTACCAGAAAACATCGATTCACTTTTCTTTTATCTTGTAAATAAATCATATATCCTTTGGTAGTTGACAAGATATTCTTATTGACTGCTCTAAGTAATGCAATATCTTGGACAATTACTTGACGGCTAACACCAAGTTTTTTAGATAAATCAGTACCTGAAATGGGCTCTTTCCTATTCTTTAAAAGTTCGATTATCTTCTCACGTCGCTCCATACCTTCCATAGTATTCCCCTCCTTACAAGAAATTTTACAACCTTTATACATATTCTAATTCTATAATAAGTGGTTATAAAATGCAAGGTACACCATGTGTACAGCATTGATTTTACGAATAAAAAAAGATGAACCTATTGTTCATCTTAAATTTATTTACATTTTAAAATTCATCTGGTGGAGCAGGTGTTATCTCTGGAGAAATCTGTGGTGTAGGATTCTCAGAAGGTGTTGGCATTATCCTTGGAGCTGGGCTTGTAGTAACATTATCTGGTTCTGGGAATGGTACCATGGAAGGACCAGGTGTTATTATTTCTGGTTTTGGTTCAAATCCTATCATAATTTTACTCCTTTATCTAATTTTAGTTAGAGTTCCATTATTCAGGATAAAATATACATAACTTTTTGAAGACGAGTAATTATGAACTTAACCTATAAACAATTCGTTATCTTTTTTTATTTTGCCTAAATAAAAATAGAACAATCATTGCACATAAGGATAAAATTCCTGCGCTAACTAACTTTCCATTAGAAATCTTTTTTATTGTTTCATGACCTTCCTTAACTATTTCGAATGAATCCGCATGGAAATCAGCTTCCCCTCCATGCTCCTTACAAGCTCTATAAAAATGACCCTTTAATTTGATTGTGTCACCTATATATTTATAGTTTCCAAAATAAGATACTTTCTCAGCATCCTTACTTTTTAACCATACGCCAATTGCAGCTGATCCATCATTTATATTTATCCAGGAATAATCTCCTCGATTCATACTTTCACCAATAGCTTCCCCTTGTATGGTTAACTCTTCACCATCCATATTAGTACCATTTTCTATTAATTCACTTAAACTAATAGATTCAGCACTTACATCTATAGAAAGAGAAAATGTTACTATTATTACTAATACTAATGTTTTAATATATTTACACATGTTCTCTTTACACCTCCAAATACATACCCAATTAATGCAAATACAGATAAAAATTCAAGTCTTCCTAAATACATAGAAATAATATAATAGCCTTTCATAACAGTAGGCATGGAAGGGGAAGTTACTCCTATGGATAGACCAACGTTACCAGCCACTGATGCCGATTCAAATGCGGATTCTGATAAAGGGTATCCATAAAAAACTCCTAGAAATGTACCAATTGTAAAAGTGACTATATAACAAATTATAATAATTGCTGATGATTTAATAAGATTATCTTCTATTATTCTATCCTTAATATGATGAAATTTATATACCTTCATATTTCTATCAGAAGACAGAAGCTTTTTAACATCCATTAATAATCCTTTGAAAACAATCCCTACTCTAAGACCTTTAAAACCTCCAGCTGTTGAACACGCCGAACCACCAATAAGCATTACTATTACCATGATTAAAATACCAAAGTCTCCCCAGTCTAATGCAAATTGCCGAGCATAAATACTACCAAAACCTGTAGTGGTATGAGCAGAAAGAACATTAAATATAATCCTTCTAAAATCTGAAATAGCATCTGGATAAATATTTTCTCTTAATAACCAATTCAATACAAGAATACTGGCAATAAAGGACGTAATAAAGAAACTCTGAATTTCTATATTTTTAATAATTTCTTTACGTTTACCTTGCCAAATTGCATAATGTAACCCAAAATTAAAAGAGCCTAATATAAAGATTACCATCGCTACTGTTTCATAAATTACACTATGGTAGTACATAATGTTTTGGGACCTAGGTGCAAATCCACCGGTACTCCAAGAAGATGAAAAAATATATATTCCATGAAATAATGCGGAAACAGGTGCCAATCCTTCTTTCATCCCAACTATCCATAAAACAAAAGTCCCTATAATAAAATACACTAAGCTTATTTTCCATATATGTTTTGCGGTATCTTTAATGTTAGGAACCAGTTCTATGTCTTTTCCTTCTCCCACATACATTTTATAACCTCCACCAATGCCCTTGGTTAAAAATGTCAAAGCAAGAACTACCATACCTTGACCACCTATAAATGTTAGGATATGTCTCCACATATTAAGTCCATTTGATATATGATCGATATCTTGTGTTAAAGAGAGACCTGTTGTAGTAAATCCACTCATAACATCAAAGCAAGCGTCTAAATAGGAGTTTGTATGACCACTTAAACGATAAGGTATGGCACATAAAACAGTCAGTACTATCCATGACAAGGCAGCAATAACAAGTCCATGTTTCCATTGAAAGTTAACTGCTTCTTTTTTTTCACGGTATCCAATCATCAAAAATACTACTCCTGTAATAACTGATATAGAACCGCTTATAATAAAATCAATGATAGTTACATACTCTTGATAAATAAGAGATGTGATTATAGGTATTATCATTAATGACGTTATGATTAGCACAATATATCCTACATAATAACAAATGATTTCAAGGCTATGGATTTTGTTTAATTTTTTCATATGTTCACCTCATTATGAATAGAACCACACTATATAACAGCATTATGTATAAAGTGGTTCCAAGTATCTCTGTCAGTATACCTATAATCTCATTTTTATGCCTGCCCATTTTACAGTTCCTCCATCATATAGTTCACTGGTTAAGATTGCTAACACGGATTTATTTGTTATAATTACGACCTTATCGTTAACTAGAATTTTTGTATCGCCACGAGGGTAAATGACAGTTTCTCCGCGTAAAATGGATACTAAAACACATTCACTTGGAAGTGTTAGTTCTTTTATTTCTTTATTAATCCATGAAACTCCACTCTTCATTGCCAATTCGGATAATACCATGGAGCCACGTTCTAAAACACTAATTATTCTATAATCCTCTTTATCAAATGAGTATTCGATAAGGTTAGCTATTACTTCCGTACTACACACTGTGTCATCAATCCCTAGTTTCTTAAACATAATGGTATTCTTAGGATTATTTACTCTTGCTATGGTCTTTTTGGTATTAAAACTTAGTTTAGCTATCTGGCATATGATAAGATTTTCCTCATCCGTACCTGTAACAGCAGCAACGATATCCGCTTCCCCAATTCCAGCATCTTTTAGAACCTCAAGGTTAGAACCATCCCCCCAAATTACATCTGTATTAAAATCTTCTGCTATTTTTAAGCATGTTTCCTTTTCTTTTTCAACTAAGGTTATATCATAACCCCTTTCAGTCAATGTCTTAAATAGGTTATATCCTACTTTACCACCGCCAACTATAATAGTTTTCACAGGATCATCTCCTTACATAAATAATTTATTAATTTGATTTTATTATCTGAGCACACTGTACAGATTAATTTATCATCAATTTGAATTTGTTCGTTTTGCTTTGGAATCTTTACTTCTCCATTCCTTATAATACTTGAAATAATACAATGAAAAGTAGATTCAATATTATCTTTTGTATCCATTCTTTTTCTGTTTACTGGAATTACAATGATTTCATAAACATCATCAAGTGTATAGATAACATCTAAACTCTTAAGTGGTAATTTACTTTTCAGAACTTCTAATTCATACTCTACTGGATTCAATGTATCAATTCCTATTTTATGGTAAATATAAGTTTTTTCAGGATCATTGACTCTTGCAATAATATGGGGCACTTGAAAAAACTTATCCGCAATCATAGATACCGTTATATTGATGTTATCATTTGATGTGACCGCAATTAACACATCTGCCTTGTCAATACCTGCCTCTCTTAATATGTCACTATCAAATTCAATTCCTTTTATTTTCTGTGCATTAAATCCACTCCCTAACGCATTTAATTTTTCTCCATCTCGATCGATAATACACACATTATTGCCTTCATCAGATAATCGTTTGGCTAAATTACTACCAAATCTACCGCAACCGATAATTATTATATACATAATTATTCCTCCACTAATCAATTACTGAGATTGTCTGTCGGTAACATATCCCCGGGTATATTATCCAAAATTACAATCTCACCATAATCTACTGGAATAACTTTGTTTAGGAATAAAGTACTGACTCTTTCTAAATTATTTGTTGCAGGTTTATAGATAGGATCTAAAACATAAGCCATGCGATAATGTTTTCTAGCTAACACACTATCCCCCTTAAATTCATACATAATTCCAAGCAGATTCTGAGGTTCTGGCCGATTCGGATCAATTCCAACTGCTTTTAATATACTTTGGTATGCATTCATATAATCGTGCCTTTGTAAGTTTACAATTGCATCGTTTACGAGTATGTTAAAATCCTTGTTGTTTTTCACTATATTCATAATTTTTCTCCTTTTCCTTTCATACTTAAATCATACTCATATCCGTATAAGTTTTGTGTAAGCATTCAAACTAAAATATAATTTTTACATAAAAAATCCCCGAAGTCACAATACATTGACATCGGGGATAATTACTATTAATTATATCATTTCTTGAAGTTTTTCATTTTACAACTTATTCATCTATTAATCTATAACCAACACCAATCTCAGTGATTATGTATTGGGGTTGGGATGGATCCTCACCTAGTTTTCTTCTTAAATTACCCATACAAACACGCAGTGATTGTGTATCATTCGATAACATACCACCATAGATATTTTCTACAATGTATTTGTGGGTAAGTACCTTACCTTGATTTTTAGCTAACACTACTAAAACTTTATATTCATTAGGAGTAAGCCTTATCTCTTGATTATTTAACCAAACTCTATGTCTATCCGTATCGATCACTAGATCTTTTATTTTATAGGTCATATCAGTTTCTGGATTAATCGCTATATTTTCTTGAGACTTATGTCTTAAAATTACACGAATCCTTGCTAATAATTCAGGTACACTAAAGGGCTTAGTTAGATAATCATCAGCCCCTGCATCCAGTGCTTCAATCTTCTCCCGGTCGTGACCCCTCGCTGATATTATAATAATTGGAATTTGTGATACTACCCTTAACTTCTTAATTACTTCTATTCCATCCATATCCGGTAGTCCTAAGTCCAGTATTAATATATCAGGACATCTAGACATAGCTAACATCAATGCGCTTGCTCCATCGGATGCATCGATACATTTATATCCCTGCATCTCAATAGATAGTTGCAAGAAGTTTCTTATTGATCTTTCATCATCTACAACTAAAATCAACGGTTCCATCTAATCACTCCTTAACTGACGGGATATAAAAATCAACTATGGTTCCATGTGGGTTATAATTGCGTATAGTAATATTCCCACCATGAGCTTCAATAATTGATTTGCATAAGTTTAATCCTAATCCCATCCCCTTTTGGCTCATCTTTTTGTTTGTACCAATACGATAATATCTATCAAATATATGTGTTAATTCTTCTTGTAAAATACCAGGTCCATTATCTTTTACTTCAAATACTACTTTATTATCCTGACGATATAAAGATATATTTATATCACTACCATTTGGTGAGTAATTAATTGCGTTATTTAAAAGATTTACAATTACTTGCCTAATTAAAATTCCATCAACCTGAATTAGTATTATTTCATCCGGAATATTGACATATATATTATGCCTTTTCGCATGTCTTTTAATATGGGTTACAGCATCTGTGATTATTTCTTCTGCTGCTTCTTCTTCCATATTAAGTTTCACTTTTCCTTCTTCAAAACGAGTTGTCTGAAGTATATTTTCTACAAGTTCATTTAGCCAATCTGCATCTTCATAGATACTTTGTAAGAATTTTTTTCTAACATTATCATCTATTTTATCATAGTTATCTATTGCAGTACTTGCAAGCCCCATTATTCCAGCCAAAGGTGTACGAAAATCATGAGAAATAGAACGTAACATATCTGCTTGTAATCGCTCCTTTTGCATTTCTAATTGTACTTTTTTTTGATTTTCTGATATTTTTAAACGATCTGAAACTACTACAATCTGTGGAATTATGACATCTATAAATGTTGATTGGACTTCTGTTACTTTATATTTATCCCTACGGGCTATACCAATAATACCAAATACACCGTTCTTATTAAAAATAGGTTTATAATATGCCTTTGCATCAGAAAATAACAAGGTGCCATAACCACAAGGACTACCAGAATGGTATGTTTCGTGCGCTGCCGATAGATCCATAACTCCGTCAAATTTTTCATCTCCCTGGATATATTTACACAGCACTTCAGCAGACTGATCATAAAATTGAACAAGAACATTAGCATTTAATTGATTTGAAATCTCTTCAGCAGAAATCTGTGCCAAATCGTTATCATTTTTCACATCAAGCAATCTTTTTCCTATATTATATACAGCTAATATATTCTTCTCTCTATCTTCAACTTCTTGCCTTTCAGATTTAATCCTTATGGTTAACATGCTTGTTATAATACCCACAATAAACATAACTATAAAAGTTATAAAATAATTTGTATTATCAACTTTAAAGGTATAATACGGTTTGGTAAAGAAAAAATTATAGAGTAATACTGCACAAATAGTAGATAGTATACTAAAAACATACCCTTCTGCTAAATAGGAAAATAATATAACTCCTAATAAATACAGAAGTACTATATTGGATTCAAATACATGCATACGGAAAAATTGCATCGATATACTTGTAAAGACTAACATAATCAACGCAAGAATTAATATAAGTTTTAAGTTATGCAATAGTTTGATTTTATTCTTTTTTTCACTATTTATCGTTGTTTTCTTCTTTAATGTACGTCCATTCCTTGTTAACAAAAGTTAGTCTCCTTTCTAAATCCATTTGTTAAAGTAATTTCATAATTCCATTATAGATAACCGGTATAAATAAAGCCGGTAGCATATTCACTGTTTTAAACTTTAAGTTTGCCATTAAATTAAGTCCAACACAGATAATTAAAGTGAAACCTACCATACAAACTTGTGTTAGTAATTCACCAACTAATATATTACTTAATAATCCAGCAAATATGCAAATTAATCCTTGATATACGACCACTGGAATAAACGAAAACATAACACCTATCCCTAAACTAGATGCTAACACAATTGCAGTAACAAAGTCGATAATACTTTTTGTTATTAAAGTACTATGATCCCCTGTTAGACCACTATTAATAGAACCTATAATTCCCATCGCTCCAATGCAAAAAATACTTGAGGCAGTAATAAAACCGTTTGTAAAGCCTTCTATATGAAAGTGTTGTTCTATTTTCCCACTAAAACTCTCTATCTTCTCATCAAGCTTTAGTAACTCACCAATTAATGTTCCAATAGCAAAACTTACAACCAGTAACAGTTCTCCTGAACTATGTAGACTCCCATCTGATTTTATGGAAAACATATTGGTTATAATTCCATTAAGACCTATTATAATTACTACCATCCCCATAGCTTTATTCATACTTTTTTCAATACTATCAGGAATTCCTTTTTTAAATAATAACCCAATCATTCCACCTACAATGACGGCTACACCATTGATTATAACTCCAATCATCTTTTGTTCCTCCAGTCTTTGCATTAAATTTATATTTGAATAAATATAACCATTGATTTATGTATATAAGGATAATCTTTGAATTAAATGCATATTTATTATAATCTAAAAATATTAAAATTGAAATTAATAATTTATTTTTCTCATATAATAGTAAAACTTTTAACATAACTTTATCTCTAGTAGATTTTGTGGATTAAGAAATTTTAAGTCATCCTTTACATAAATCTTATTAGCATATATACTGTAATTACTCAAAAAATTGTAACTATAAACACCCAATTCGCAGCGTTTCGGCAGTATGGAGGATAAATATGTTTCGCTTATGGGCTAAAATTTTTAAAGATAATCGTATGTTACGAGATATGGTGGTATGTAACGACAATCCAGATATGAATCGAACAAAGAAGATATATGCTGCTGTAGATGAAGTATGTTATGAATTCGATCTATCCAAACCAATATGGTTAGATTCCACCATCGCAGATTTTAAAAAACATGATAAAACTAGATTTACACAAGATAATTTTATGGAAAGTATAGATTTTGATTTCTTAGAAATTCATGTTATAGAAGAAGGTTAATTAGGAGTCCGTATGAAGAAAACTAAACATTCAAGTTATTATTTAATCGGCTTAATTTTTATACTTTGCTTTTTAATTATTTATGTTGGTTTTTTTGTAAAGGGAATAAAACCTACAAAAAATAACAATTCATCTTCATCTATTGTTAATAATAAAAATACTCTATCAAATAGTAATATTGATACTTCAGTAGAGATAGATGACACTACTAAATTAGATGATACTACAAATAAACCAAATGAATCTTCATTATCTACAGATAAAAATAATGAAAGTACGAATGAATTGGATATAACTAGCATTGTTGAACAAAAGGACAACACGTCTAACGTGGAAGCCCTTTCTGATGATGCATTCAATTTTGATACAATTGATCAATTACCTGCAGGGACAATACTTGACATAACATTGATAGGAGATACGTTAATGGATAAGTGTTTTTACTATAAAGACATAACAGATGATATTAAATTAAGAATTAATGGTAAATCTTATAAAGAAGATTGTACTGTTCCATATGGAGATTTAAAATATATTCGAGTATTATATTACGGATTTGATGATGAAACTCATATTGGTGAATTAATCGTAAACACTGCTATTGCACAAGATATTTTGGATATTTTTAAAGAACTTTATAACGCAAAGTATCCAATAGAACGAATGGTTTTAGTAGATGAATATGATGCAGATGATAACACATCTATGGCTGCAAATAACACTTCTTCATTTAATTTCCGTACTGTTCCTGGTGCTACACATCTATCAAAACATGCCCTAGGACTAGCAATTGATGTTAACCCACTGTATAACCCTTATATTCAATACAAGGAAGACGAAACAATTATATTACCTGTCCAAGGTACACCATATGCTGATCGTAACCTTGATAATCAATATTACATAAGAGAAAATGATGCATGCTTTAACGCCTTTATAAACCATGGTTTTACTTGGGGTGGCTTTTGGGAAACTGAACCTGATTATCAACACTTTCAAAAAGTAATAGACTAATACAGGAATTAATTTATATTACATTATTACTATTATTTTTATAAAGTGTTTGTGCTCTTGTAAAAAAAAGAGGTGTATCTATATGGATTCTAACAATTTAGAGTTACCTAAATTCTATAGCATCGCATATAGATACACCAGTATATCATTTATATTTCTTCTCAATCATTCTTTACATACTTAGCTAATTAAACAATTGAATAATATTACTATAATCTCTTTAATAATTCTTCTCTTTGTTTTTCGAATCCAGGTTTACCAAGTAAAGCAAACATGTTTTTCTTATAGCTTTCAACACCTGGTTGATCAAATGGATTAACGCCAAGCATATATCCACTCACTCCACAAGCAAATTCAAAGAAATAGAATAATTCTCCTAAGAAAAATTCATTTTGTTCAGGAAGATTCACTAAAAGATTAGGTACTCCACCATCTGTGTGAGCTAATCTTGTACCATTCATAGCACTCTTATTGATAAAGTCTACACTCTTACCAGCTAAATAGTTAAGACCATCTAAATCTACATCTTCTTCTTCTAAGATTATTTCATAAGTAGACTTCTCAAGGTTAACAACGGTTTCAAACATAGTTCTTTGTCCATCTTGGATGAATTGTCCCATAGAATGAAGGTCTGTTGTTAAATCTACCGCTGCAGGGAAAATACCTTTTTGATCTTTTCCTTCGCTCTCGCCAAATAATTGTTTCCACCATTCATTTACAAAATGAAGAGCTGGCTCATAGTTAGCTAAGATTTCGATACTTTTACCTTTTTGTAGTAATGCGTTACGAACTGCTGCATATTGCATAGAATCATTGCTTTCAAATGGATTGTTAAGGCAACGTTCTCTCATGCTTCTAGCGCCTTCCATTAATTTATCAATATCAGCTCCACTTACTGCAATTGGTAATAAACCTACTGCTGTTAATACTGAGAAACGTCCGCCAACATCATCAGGAACTACGAAACTTTCATATCCTTCTTCTGTAGCAAGATTTTTTAATGCACCACGAGATTTGTCTGTTGTTGCATAGATTCTCTTTGCAGCTTCTGCTTTTCCGTATTTTTCAATAAGGATTTTCTTAAATACACGGAAAGCAATAGCTGGTTCCGTTGTAGTACCTGATTTACTAATCATGTTAATAGAAAAATCTCTATCTCCAATTACATCAATTAAATCTTTGATATAAGTACTGCTGATACTATTACCAACATAATAGATTTCTGGTGTTTTTCTTACTTCTTTAGAAACTGTGTTATAAAAACTATGTCTCAAAAATTCTATTGCTGCTCTTGCACCCAAATAAGATCCACCGATTCCAATTACTAATAATACTTCGGAATCGCTTTGGATCTTCTTTGCGGCATCTTTAATTCTACTAAATTCTTCTTTGTCATAATCTACAGGTAGATCTATCCATCCTAAAAAATCATTACCTGCTCCAGTTTTATTCAGTAACTCATTCTTTGCATTATCTGCAAGTTTTTGTATCATCATAATTTCAGAATCGGTGATAAACCCTTTGGCTGCTGAATAATCAAATGTAACTTTGCTGCTCATCATCATGCACTCCTTTGATAATCGAATATAGGGTTAATGCTATATACCTTAATATACCTTTTTATACCTTTCCTATTCTATCAAAGTGCTGCAGGTTAATCAATATTTTTTTTGGTTTATGCTAAGAATTCTTTTAAAATATCTTCAATCAGCTTATCATCTGCTGCTTCAAACTGTTTTGCTTTCTTCCCTGAAGTTTTATTTGCTGCTTTAGCTTGTTGTTCTTGCTTAATATTTACTTTTTCAGGAGACTTTTTATTTTCTTTTACTGTAATTCGTTCTCCTTCAACAAATTCCACTGGAACGTGTTTTCCAATTTCTTTTTTATGTAATTCTTCTACTGGTTTCTTTTCTTTTTGTTCATTACTTACAGTCTTATGAACTTCAACCTTATCTACATGATCGTTTACTATCATATTTTTCTGATCGGTGTTAGTACTGTCCACATTAAGGATTTCTGCTACTTTTGTAACTGCTACCTGTTCTTCTGCTTTATCTGGAGCTTCTACCGTATCAATTTGCTCTATTTTAGCATCAATCTCATTGCCTTCTAAGGTTCTGCGACCCTTAATTTCACGCATTAAGCTTTCTTTTCTCTCTTGAGCTATTGTCTTGTGTTCAGCTGTTTGTGTTTTATGTTTATTTTCTTTTGCTATTTGCTTTTCTAATTGTAACGCTTTCTTTATTTCTACTTGTCTACGTTTTTCTTCCTTTTGGCGTTCTTCTTGTGCTTTTAGTTCTTGCTTAATACGCTCAATTTCTGCTCTTTCTGCTTCTCTTTTTCTTTCAAGAGCAAGTTTAGCTTCTTTTTTCATACGCTCACTTGCTTCACGAGTTTCCATTCTTTTTTGTTCTTCTTCTCTTTTTTTGCTTTCTTTTGCAAGAATTTTTGCTTCTTTTTTCTTTTCTCTTGCTTCTATTGCTTCTGCTTTTTTATTTCGTTTTTCATTACGATTATCTTCTTTTTTCTGAATTTTATCAGCGCGTTTTTTTGCTCTTTTACTTAATGGCTTGTCCGAGTTACTAGTTTCATTTGTAGCAGCTATATATGCTTCACTGCCATTTATATCTTCTTCTCTTTCTTGGGTTAGATATTCTTTCTTGTATTGTTCAATCAACTCTGGTTTTTCAACTTCTTGTTCTAGCCTTACCTTTAAGATATTCTCAAAATAATCTTTCATATTCAGTCTGGTTAACTCCTTTTTACCAGCTAAATTTATCATTCCTTCTAAAAATATCAACAAACCACTTGTAAGGATACCCACAGAAAATGTACCTAAAATTTGATTTTTTCCACATTCATAAATAAGTCCTAAAATAGAGCTAATAGAACCAATTAAGAGACATAGCATAAGAACTTGTCCACCGATGTTCTCCCATGTTGATAAAAGAATTCCACAGAATTTATGGCGAAAAATATACTTATCCACAAAGATATCCACATTATGCACACCTATTTTAAGGTTATAGTATGTTTCAAACTTTTTTTTCATCATTTGAGTTAATTTATTCTTTGACGTAGTCATATTGTCTGATGCTTTTAATAATCTCTGGTATACCAAATTTATTAATAATTTCAATAAAATACCAAATGCGCAAAGAGATAGCATAGCAATTGAAAATATATTTTTATCAAACAAATACTTAGTCGTGCTGCGGAACAACTCGTTCACAAAAAAATCCCCTTTCTTCCCAATAATTTACAGTTATTATATCCAATAACAATAAATTTGAAAAGAGAGAGGACGAAAGAATCGTTTGACAAAACAGGTCAATGGAAGGCATAAAGGTTGTTAGTTCATCAAATTTATCTGTGCTTTATCAGATTTTATATCTAGTTTTTTGTTTCTTTGTCATTTCTTGTCTACCAATTATTTATTTACCTATGTATGAAATCGGTTATCGTGTGCATAATATTTAGTTTATTTATAATCCGAATAAATATTATGTTTAATACAATACGTATAATTGAAGACATCTAAATTATAAAAGGCAATTGCAAAATAACGATAATAAAATGTATCACACAATTTATACAATAATATAGCTGAATCTTGCCCGTAAGGGCAACCAAAGCTAGAATATTCATATATTTTGTGTGATACATTCTAAAATCTATATCGTTTTGCAATTGCCTATTAATTAAATTTCAGATATCAAGGCAGTAATTAAATTAACTGCATGTGTAATAGCCTGTGCTTCAAATACATCATAATCTACATGGGCACTGTCATCCGCTTTATCCGATATTGCTCTGATTACTAAAAATGGAACGTCATTTAAGTAAGCTGTTTGTGCAATGGCTGCACCTTCCATCTCTGTACAATATCCTTTAAACTGCTCTGTAATCCAGTTCTTCTTACTCTTATCACCAATAAATTGATCTCCACTAACTACTCTGCCTAGATGAACACCTATATCTGGATTCACCTTTTTACAAATTTCTTCTGCTTTCGTAAGAATTAACTTATCTGCTTCATAAACAGATGTTTCCATTCTTGGAATAACACCATAGTCATAACCAAAACTAGTTACATCTACATCATGTTGAAGAGCATCTGTGGATAAAACCATATCTCCAATATTGATTTCTGATCTTAAGGAACCAGCGATTCCTGTGTTAATAACAACATCAACTTGGAATTCATCAATTAAAATCTGTGTACAGATTGCTGCATTTACTTTTCCAATGCCAGAACGCACTACAACTGCATCTTTTCCCATTAAATTTCCTGAATAAAATTCCATATTAGCTTTTTTTAAAACCTTAACAGATTCCATTTTATCTTTAATTTGACTCACTTCTTCGTCCATTGCGCCGATAATACCTATTCTATTCATATTATAGAATCTCCTTTGTTAAATAATCTTACGCTTATCTTTTGGTATTATAGCGGATTTTATTACAACTCGCAAGGTTAATCCTATAACTTAAAATTGTGAATTAAATCTTTTAATTTTTCAGATAGATTTTTAACATCTTCTCCTATATCACTAATAGTAGACATAGTGGCTAACACTTCTTCTGTTGACGCAGACGTTTCTTGTGTGCTTGCAGCATTATCTTCAGCGATTTTGGTTAGATTTACAATGGTATTTTCTATCTTAGAACAGCTTGAATCCATTTCAGTACTAACTCCACTTAAAATATCAATTTCTTGATTAATGGTCTTTATCTGTTCCATAATCTCTGAGTATCTATGTTTTGTTTCATTTACGCTCTCAACTTGTACCTTCACTGCATCCTGTACTACAATGCTTTGTTCCGTTGCTGTAGAAACATTTGTTTTTAGCTCTTCTAACATTTTATCAATTAGACTTGTGGACGCTGTTGATTGTTCTGCTAATTTCCTGATTTCTTCAGCAACTACAGCAAATCCTTTTCCTGCTTCTCCAGCTCTAGCTGCTTCAATCGCTGCATTTAGTGATAATAAATTGGTTTGTTCTGCAATTTGTGAAATTAGATTACTTGCTTCTCCAATCTTACTTGCACTTTCATTTGTCTTTTTAATGATATCGAAAATTTTATCAAATGTAGTATTATTTCTATCTGTTATTTCTGATAGATTATTTACAACTAACAAACCATCTTTACTAACTTTATTTATCTGACGACTAGCTTCTTTTAATCCTTTAGAACTTGTGGAATTTTTTGTTATTACATTACCTAATATATTAATTTCTCTTGCAATTCCTTCCGTATCACCTGCTTGTTGCCCTGCACTTACTGCTACATCTCCAGAAGCTTGCGCAATTTCATGAATTGCCCTTGTAACTTCTGATGAACTAATACTCATTGCACCAGAAGAACTAGTTAGTTCTGTTGATGTACTATTTAGTAGTGACACTATGTTACGTAAAGAATGGATCATGGTATTTACTGAATTGGACAAGATTCCAAGTTCATCTTTACTGTTTATTTTATAAGGTTCAAAGGAAAGATTATTATTTGCTAAGTTATCCATATCTTTTGCTATATTTAAAATACTTTTTCTTAAGTATTGTATAATTAAAATGCTTAAAATAGTTACTAAAATTATTACAGCAGAAATAATTGAAACTAGAATTAAAATACTCGTTTTTACATCATCTTGTATTTGTTTGGATTTTTCTTCTCCATATTGCTCTAAAATTTCTGTCATTGTATTAATGTGTTCTCTTGTTTTTTCAAATAAACTATAATCTAAATCTAGAGATTCCTTCTCATTCTCTGTATTATAAGAATCATACCAGGTTTGATAATCTTTTAAGAAATTATCAGTCAATTCTGTTAGTGTTTCATTGGTATCTTTATGCTTAAATACTGTAAAAAGGGTTGTGTTACTCTTTAGATTATTAGTTATCTCAGTAATTCGGTCTAAGGATTGTTTCGAATTTTCTAGATAATCATTTATAATTGATTTTTTCTTTTCTTCATTAAACTTATCTCCCTCAAAAAGCAACTCTAATTTGGCCATTTGTGCTTGATACAAATCTCGGTCAGCATTAATTAATAGTGAAGTATTTACATGTACCTCATCATACAATACTTTCTTAGATTGTTTGCTTATTTCGTTGCTACGAACTATAAATACAATAAGTACCAAAATCAAAGTAATAATTGCAGGCAAAATCAATAACCATAGTTTTTTTGATACTTTCAAATCTTTAAATCTCATGATGATAGCCCCCGTTTCGTCGAAAAAATTAGTGATATCTATTTATCGGACATATTTCGACAAAATATAAGATGTGTTCTTTTAAATTCATTCACTAAATACAAGCATATATAAGCATTTGAGAAAATACTGGAAACGAGTGCTACTGATTTCTAGTAATTTTATAAAACTTATGTTATAATTGTCCAAATTAATTTTTATAATTAATAAATGTTTCTCTGAATCCAGTATTAAGATTATAAGGAGATTATTATGTCAGAACAAGAAATTAGAGAGCAAATCTGTGATGTATGCCATAAAATGTGGCAGCTAGGTTGGGTTGCTGCCAACGATGGTAATGTATCTGTAAAGTTAGAAGAAGATATTTATTTAACTACTCCAACAGGTATGAGTAAAAGCTTTATTACACCAGAAAAACTTGTAAAAATAAATGGAGAAGGTGATATTTTAGAAGCGCTAGAAGGCCTTAAACCTTCTTCAGAAATTAAGATGCATCTACGATGTTATCAAGAACGTAATGATATAGGAGCTGTAGTACATGCACATCCACCTACCGCTACAGGTTTTGCAGTCGCTCATTTAGATATGGATCGATATACTATGATAGAATCCGTTCTTACAATTGGTTCCGTTCCTATTACCCCATATGCAACGCCATCTACATATGAAGTTCCAGAAGCAATTGCACCATATCTGAACGAACACGATGTTTTATTACTTGAAAATCATGGTGCTTTAACTGTTGGTACAGATGTTTTAACAGCGTATTACCGCATGGAAACACTGGAGTTATGGGCAAAGATAAGTTTAACAGCACATCTTTTAGGTGGTGAAAAAGAAATCTCAAGAGAAAATGTCGATCGTTTATGTTCTATGAGAAAACAGTATAACTTAACTGGTAGACATCCAGGTTTTAAGCGATACCGAAAAGAAGATAAGTAAAAATAAAGGGACAATGCAAAATAGTTTATCTACTACTTTAAATGGATTTATGCTATCTCATTCGTAAAGTTCTTGTAGCTATTTTGCAATGACCCTATTTCATAATCTATATCTTTAAATGAAGTTACGAATTCATAGTTAAAACGTAAAACTCATATCTTTGGTATCACTTCTTTAATGGTTCACCATATAATACACCTCTTGAGCCAGTCGCAACATATACTCTCCCAAATACTCTTGGATCTCCAGTAATACCTCTTATTTGTCCATACATTTGTTTTTCATTATTGATTCTTGTAAACGTCTTACCTTCATCTAAGGATTGCCAAATACCATATATACCTTGTATGGTTCCACTAACATAAAGAGCCTTACATTCTTTACTTTTTCCCTTACCCATGCCTTGACAATCTATTACATCTCCGTCTTTGGATACTTTCATAACTTTAAACTCATTTCTGTTAGTATCATATACCATCTTCCACAAGCCACCTTCTCCAAAGGCAATCCAGATGACACCTTCTTTATTGGACTCGACTCTTATTTCTGCAAGATTTCCGCCATCAATACCAGCTAGGTTTAAGATTGGCATATTTTCTGGTGTTGGACATTGATAGAAGGATTTTCCACCATCTCTACTAACATAAATTTTAGAGTGGTCACCAAATCCATAAAAAATGTTAGAATTAACACGATCAGCAAATACTTTTAAACCAATAATGTTACCAATATACTCTTTATATGCTTTCCAACCACCACTTTTTAAGTTAGCAGGTTCTTTGGGTATTATCATTTCATCTTGTACAATATTGCCATGAATATCATAAATCTCTGATCGAATCCATGTTTTACCTTCATCTCTGGTATAAACTACTGCATTTGCAGGTAATGAAATTCGTTTGGCGATAGACCAGATAATTGTACTACAATCTGGTGAAATAGCTGCCCAACCAGAGTTTACATTTGGCTTATTGATTTCTGTTAATAACTCATCTATAAATGGTGATATACCAAATGGATGCTTCAGTAAATCAAATGTTTTACATTGATCTTTTGAAAAGATGACACCACCTTTTGTTTTACCAGTCCAATTTCCCCTTGGAGTTGCAACAACATAATTTGGATTCACATCTGAAAAATCACCATTACAGCATGTAATATATCGGTTTCCTTCTCTATCAGCAAAGGTATTTTCAGCCGGTTTATCTAAATCGGTAAATGCAAATCCGCCTAAATCTCCTAAAATATCTAACAACTTAACCTCACCACTTGGTGGACTATAAATGTTAAGGTGTACTGTCTCTTCTATTCCATAAGTTTCGGATACCCAGGTACAGGACTCATCTAATAAATTATAAGTCATAAATACACCCGTACCAGTGTTAAATACTGCATGGTTTGGATTATTTGGATTAATTTTTATATCACTTAACCAATGAATTAGGGATGAACCGCCGTTGTATTCTGGTTTCATATATGGAACGGTAAATTGAATATGTCCAGTAGTTAATCCATGCAAATTAACTTGCCATGTCTTTCCATAATCTCTTGAAATTAGTATCATTTCGCCTGAATTCCTTGCAATTGTAGTACATACAACCAACCCTGGTACTCTTTTACAAGTTGCTACACCACCTAATCCACAGCCAATCTTGATTAAATCCTCTGTATCATTCTTTCTATGAAGTGCTAATTTATTTTTTCCTGACTTATCTCTTTTTTGTATCTCTGGAACTGCTGCAATTATTGGGGTTACATCAACATACTCTATAATATCTCCATCACCATTTATTAGGTAACGCAGTAATCGTCCATCTGCTGGATGATTGGAATCACAAGCATAACTGGAAAATCCGAAGGAAGCATATGGTCCTGTAGAAACAGCTGTAATATATAGATAAGTACCATCGAAGGAACATCTTGACCCAACAAAACCCGCAATACAAGAATGCTCAGTAACAACAGGTTCTGGTTCAGGCATAGGAATAAAACTCTCTCCACCGTCCTTTGATATATATAAGCTATTCCCTCTTATTTGATCTGCTCTTTTATTAGCAGCTCCAGTTGTTCCAACAATAACAATCTTAGATCTAATCGTATTATCTACTACGGTAATGCGAGAATCTACGAATACAAATGTAATTTCCATTTCGTTGTTCTCACCAACTTTAAGTTGTTCCCAAGTGCTTCCACCATCTATAGACCGTAACAACCCTTTTTTCATGGATCCAAAATAAATTACATCTGGATTATTATCATCTACTATTAGTCGTTCTCCAGTTCCTCTCCCTGAATAATTACCGTGAATTGGGCTAGGTATTTCTACATCAATAAAACTATCTCCATAATCTTTTGATATACTTAATCTCCCGTGTTCCCCATCTCCACAAGCAATATATAATTCTTCTGGTTTTGATTTATTTAGTGCTATGGATAAAGGAAAAGTTGCTGATAAATCATTATTAGTAGCTTCGTCAACCAAAGGTATCCATCTCTTATTATTAAAATCAAAGCGGTAACAACCGCCTATATCTGTTCTTGCGTATAGAATATTTTCTGTTTCTGGATGAAAAACAAAACCTGTTACAAAACCTCCACCAGGAATAGGGACATTTTTGTAAGTATATGGACTTGTACCGTTATTCTGATTATTTATCATTTTGTTTACCTTTTTTCTTTATAATTATACTATTTAGTTGGTTTCCTAGATGCTAAGTTTAATTTAATAACTATCTTATAAAATTAGTGCCAATTCTTTCTTCTTTTTCTGGATATGGAACTAAATCCTTTGAAGCATCAATGCATTTTAGTAACCATGCCATGTTATTACCTAAGGTACGCATAATTTGCATTCCTTCAAGATCTTGTTTTACTTCTTCCGGTGAATTACCATGAACTGCATTCCAATACTGACTTGAAACGATAGGCATATTAGAAATAGTAAAATACTTATTAAGGCGATCAAAGGAAGCACTTGCTCCACCCCTACGACAACTAACAATAGCTGCTGCTGGTTTGTAATTATAATTATGTTCTTTCATAAAAAACATACGATCAAGTAATGCACACAGATATCCATTTGGTCCAGAGTAATATACTGGTGAACCCACAATAATTCCATCTGCTTTTTTTGCCAACTCAATACATTCATTTACTGGATCGTCTCCAAATATGCATTGTCC
The DNA here is from genome assembly GCA_029239975.1 of Anaerocolumna sp. GTDB lineage: Bacteria > Bacillota > Clostridia > Lachnospirales > Lachnospiraceae > Anaerocolumna. The sequence goes on along the minus strand of JARBTX010000002.1, from coordinate 71,792 downwards.
ACTTTCATAGCATTTATAACATGCAATACAACCATTAATCGGTTTATTCCCAATGTGAAAAATTGTTGTTTCTATACCATGAGCATTTAATCTTCCTGCAACTTCTTCTAGTGCTGTATAAGTACATCCGAATTTATGTGGGCTACCATTGATTAATAAAACGTTCATTTTTTTATTCTCCTTCTTAAATTGATTCGACCTGTAATAAAACAAAACTTAATACGATTAAATTTATTCTATCATTGCACTATTATGCTGTAAATGTAGAATACAAATAAGTTCATGTAACATCTTTATTCAAACATTAATACCAAACACTATATCATCCCTTTGTTAGGCCATCTTATTAACCAAATGCAAAATATCATTGCATCAAAAAAAAAAGATGTTATAATTATCTAAGGTAAAACAATGGAAATAAGCTTAAATATGTAGGAAAAAACAAAATAAATAGATATTATTGTGATGATTTACATATAGAAAGGACCGATAGAATATGATATATAAGACTTCCGGTGGTGTATGTTGTAGTGAAATTAATTTTGAAGTAGAAGATAATATTGTGAAATCAGTTAATTTTAAAGGCGGATGTTCTGGTAATGCTTCTGGAATATCCAAATTAGTTGTTGGTATGACAATTGAAGAAGTGATTTCCCGTTTAGAAGGAACAAAATGTGGTTTCAGACCAACATCATGTCCAGATCAATTATCCAAAGCCTTAAAGGAATGGAGGAAATAAAAATGAAGCGTATTGTCTTAACCGGTGGTGGTACTGCCGGCCATGTTACACCTAATATAGCTCTTCTTCCTGCCCTAAAGAGAGAAGGTTATGATGTACATTACATTGGTTCCTATGATGGAATTGAGAGAAAATTAATTGAGGAATTAGGAATCCCTTATTATGGTATATCCTCGGGTAAATTAAGACGATATTTTGATCCAAAAAACTTCAGTGATCCATTTAAGGTAATGAAGGGTTACTTAGAAGCTACTGCATTGATGAAAAAGTTAAAACCAGATGTTGTATTCTCAAAAGGTGGTTTTGTAACTGTACCTGTTGTTATTGCAGCGAAAAGAAAAGGAATACCTGCCATTATCCACGAATCTGATATGACACCTGGATTAGCTAATAAGATTTGTATTCCATCAGCAAAAAAAGTATGTGCTAATTTCCCTGAAACAGTAAAATACCTTCCAGATGGAAAGGCTGTTTTAACTGGAACACCAATCAGGCAAGAACTTTTTTCAGGAAATAGGATAAAAGGCTTAGATTTTTGCGGTCTTACCAGCAATAAACCTGTGATTTTAGTGGTAGGTGGAAGCACTGGGTCTGCTGTGGTAAATGAAGCTGTTAGAGCAATTTTACCTACTTTATTAAAAAAATATCAGGTAATACACCTTTGTGGTAAAGATAAATTAGACCTATCACTAAATGGTACTCCAGGATATGTTCAATATGAATATATCAAGAAAGAATTAAGCGATTTGTTAGATGCCGCAGATATAGTCATATCGAGAGCAGGTGCCAACGCTATCTGTGAACTGTTAGCACTTAGAAAACCACATATTTTAATTCCTTTATCTGCTGCTCAAAGCCGTGGTGATCAAATTTTAAATGCGGAATCCTTCGAACGTCAAGGTTATAGTTTCGTATTAAAAGAGGAGGCCTTAACGTCTTTATCTTTACTTGAGGCAATTGATAACGTATATAGCCAGAGACAAACCTATATTGAAGCCATGAATAAAAGCGTCTTAAATGATTCCATTGAATCTATAATAGACATTATAAAGGAAGTATCCTTATAAAAAGAAAAAAGAGATTTCTTAAAGAATATCGAAAACATAAGTAATTATATAAAAAGTTATATTAAGTTATTTAATATAACTTTTTATTATACTTTTTAAGCAAATTCTTTTGAATTTTAATCACCAACTTTATACCTTATAACCTTTACGGTATATACATTATAGTTAAAAAACATAAGCTTTAACATTATAAGTTTTTAACATTTTAAGTCAAGCAAAATAAGTATTAAACATAATAAGCTTTAAACATTATGAATTTTAAACATAGCAAATACCATACATTATAAACTTTATACTCTAAGAGGATCATATGAAAATCAATTACAAAACAACTCTTTACTCCTGTTATATTGGCTACATAACACAAGCAATTATTAATAACTTAGCACCTTTACTTTTTATTATTTTTCAGAATCAATTTCACATTACGTTTGAGATGTTAGGTAGCTTAATCTTAATTAATTTTGTAACTCAATTAGCTGTTGATATTATAACTGTAAAAATTGTAAATCACTTTGGATATCGACCATTGATGATTTTAGCCCATACGAGTGCTGCTCTAGGATTGATAAGCTTAGGTTTTTTACCTAATATATTGCCTAATCCATACATTGGAATGATATTTTCCATTGTATTATATGCGATTGGAGGAGGACTTATTGAAGTATTAGTTAGCCCTATTGTAGATTCTATACCAGGAGATAACAAATCTGGTGCTATGAGTTTACTCCATTCCTTTTATTGTTGGGGACAAGTTGGTGTCGTACTTATAACCACATTGCTATTATTCTTTATTGGACGAGATAAATGGACAATTATCACTGTTCTATGGAGTCTTATACCTATAACCAATATATTTTTATTGATGCGTGTTCCACTTATGTCACCTGTTCCAGAAGAAGGACAAACACCAATCAGGAAATTATTCACTAGAAAAGCATTTCTATTAATTATGATTATTATGATTTGTGCTGGCGCTTCTGAACTTACTATGTCTCAATGGTCCTCTTTGTTTGCCGAAAAAGGATTAAATGTATCAAAAGTATTCGGTGATTTGTTAGGTCCATGTCTCTTCGCAATATTTATGGGAATCGGGAGAATGTCTCATGGTTTATGGGGTTCTAAGATAAAACTTGAGAAGTTATTAGTAGCATCAGCTCTTCTTTGTGTTAGTTGTTATCTAATTACTGTGTTCTCACCATACCCTATCCTATCTTTAATTGCGTGTGGCTTAACAGGCCTATCCGTTAGCTTAATGTGGCCGGGTGCCTTTAGTTTAGCATCTAATCGTTTTCCAAGTGGTGGCGCGTCTATGTTTGGTATACTTGCTGTTTGTGGCGATTTAGGATGTGCATCAGGACCTTGGATTAGTGGTATCATATCAAACAAGGTTGCAAAACTTAATATTGGCAACCCCTTAGCAGATCAATTAGCTTTAAAAACAGGATTATTAATGGGAACCATTTTTCCAGCAATTTTATTAATATGCTTACTCTTAGCTATGAATAATAGCAAAAAGAAAATATTAAATTGAAGTAATTTCATCTAATTAAATAACTTCATAAATTAAATAACAACATAAATTAAATAACAACATAAATTAAAAATGTATCACTTAACAAGCTAGGTAGTTAAGTGATACATTTTTTATTTTATACATTTATTTATATTATCCTTTTTTGTATTGCTTTTGCGATCTCTTCTGCTTCTCCATCTTTATAACTATCCTGTCCCCAGGTAATTCGTACAGAGTCCTTATAATACCTTGGAATAACGTGTATATGGTAATGGAATACGGTCTGTCCAGCAGCCTCACCATTGTTTTGTAGTATATTAACACCATCGCAGTTAAATTCTTCTTTTAGTGCTGTTGCAACCTTTTTTGCTATCACTAGAGCCTTTGATGCGGTATCATCATCTAACTCAAAGATATTAGCAAAATGTTTCTTGGTCAGTAGAATTGCGTGTCCTTTTGCCGCGGGCGAAATATCCATAATCACCTTAAAATCGTCATCTTCATACAATGTTGTCGACGGTATTTCTTTCCCAATAATTTTACAAAATATACATATATTTTCCATTTTTCTTACTCCTTTTTCCATATATTTCATAGTACTTTAGTCTGAGTTTAGGATTAAATGTTCTTTTTTAGCCATTTATAAGTGTTTGCTGTCGTTTCTTGTAAACGAGAATATATTGTATAAACTACCATATTCTGATAATATTAGCTTAGGAGGTGAACAAAATGTTTACGAAGGAAGAACAACAAAAATTAACGGAATTAATGAATTCCAACGAGGATTTTGCTTTCTTTATCAATAAATGTAACAAAGAATGTAAGTTATTTACATCACAATTTTCTCATGAACTTCGTAATCCATTAACCTTGATTAAAAGTACTGTTCAGTTAATTGAATCCGCACATCCAGAGGCTAAGGATTTTAAATATTGGAATCAGCTAACAGAAGATATTAATGGATTAGAAAATCTACTAACTGAGTTAAGCATGTATAATAATGGTGAAGTAGTAACAAAACAGAAGCAAAATTTCCTTCTATTACTCAAATCCGTACTAAGCACCTTTCGTCCACTAGCCGAACAAAACGGTATTGAATTATCTTTAACGATAACTGAAGATGAAATCCCTTATTACATTGAATACTCCCTTGACCCAATTAAGATGAAACAAGTTTTTACAAACTTGATACGAAATGCATTTGAAGCAACAACTAACGGTAACCATATCAACATTGAATGTAGAGTAGCACCAGAATCTTACCTAACAATCGTTGTTCAGAACGATGGTAAAATGATACCAAGTGATGAAATCTCTACAATTTTTAACCCTTATGTTACATACAAACCAGGAGGAACGGGCCTTGGTTTGGCGATATCTTCTAGGATAATAGCAGCACATAATGGTACTATTAATGCAACTTCAACGGAAGATAAAACAAGTTTTACAATTCAATTACCCCTACATGTTGATTAATGATTAGGTTATTCTTAGAGTCAAACCCTTGGCTTTTGCTAACTCATTACATATAATGTGTCGTTGTATTATATGTAATACATGAGCCTAACACAAACTTCGAAGGATCACCTAAATTCATTTGGTGTTCCTTCGAACTTTTTTATATTAAAATGTACTAAATTGAAATAATTGGTCAAACATTCTAAGAATCTTAAAATCTCCTTTTGCTGTTAACTCTCCAGTCATAAAAGCTCTTTGCAATGTCATTCTTCCACTAATTATTTTATTCATTATATCTTTACTAGTCTTTGCTATCACATCAGGATCTTTCTTATCGCCATAGAAACATCTTAAATTATTTCCATTAATCTCAATCGCTAATGTTTTATTCGTATCTGTAAAACTTATTGTAAAACTACCATTAAAATCACTTACTGGATAAAAATTTTCCTTTAGGTTAGAAATATATTCTTGGTTTGTCTCATTACTAGAACTATCACCCAACATACCCTTAAATATCTGAGCTAACTCTTCTATGTCCTCTTTTTGTTTTTTTACATAAGTATCATCTGATACATACATAGAAAGTTGTTCGCTCTCCTGTGGTGTTAAATCAAGTGAATTTGATTTTAATAGATTCTTATGAATTGCATTATTACTTGATGGTAACATCTTTGTCTTTTGATTAATTGTTTTATAAAATAATTCTGCTTGTTTTTCAATAATTTGTGTATAAGCAGAATTTGTTTCAAAGTCTACATGATCTTCTACATATGCATGTAACCCATTACAGGTAATACCACCTAATGTTTCCCAAGCTTTAATTAAGAATAATTCTGCTTCTCGCTCACCATAGGTGTTAGCCATGACAACTGGTAGCATATAAAGTTTACTAATATGCTCTTTATCTGCATAAAGCCAGCAAGCATCTAGAAATTGTTGCATTAAACCGCCTATGCCTAACCATTCTACTGTAGTTGCAAGGATTACACCATCCGCTTCCTTAAGTGTTTTAGGAAGCATTGTTATTGCATTTTTTTCTTCATATAGGTTATAGCGAACTACTTCAACACGAATTTCATTTAATACTTCCGTTAATTTATTGATAACATATAATGTTGGATCTTCTATTAATCCTCTTCCACCATAATATATATTAACTTTCATATTTATTTTCCCCTTCCCGGTCTTTATTCTTATGTTTACGATAACATATTATAGCTAATATTATCCCTGCAATCAATCCGCCAATGTGAGCTGCGTTATCAACTCCTTGACTTGTTAATCCACCATACAAACTAAAGAATACAAACATAATCATTTGTCTGGTACTAATATTTTCAAGCCTTCCCTTGTTAACAGCAACAATATATGCCATGGCTCCAACTACTCCGAATATTGCACCGGAAGCACCAACAGATACTGCATTCGTATTTTTTAACATATTATAACCCATAGACGCTATACCTGCAAGAATTCCTGAACCAAAATATAGAAATAAGTATCTCCACTTTCCAACTGCTCTTTCCAGATTATCACCAATCACAAACAATACTAGCATATTATTAGATAAATGGCTTATGCCAGAATGTAAAAACATATAAGTAATTAATCGATAATAATCGTGACCATAAATAACAGATGGCCAATGCAAGGCACCTGAATTTAATAGATAATAAGAATCCATATTTTTATTCACATTACTTACGATAAAAAATAACAGTATATTTATTATAATTAATAAAGTATTAAATTTAGTAAAGTAATTCGATATCGACATTCTATTATTAGCATGACCGAATACTTCTTTGTTGTATCCACTTTTATTCTCTGTATTAGGAAATGTTGAATCAAAACTTCTATGGTCTTTTGTCTCACGATAAGTTGTTGAATCTCCACTAGAATTTATTTCGCTATAAATAGAATATACTATTTCTTCTATGTCTTTTCTGATTCCTAAAAAATTATTTACTTGATTTTCATAAATGATAACACGGTAATTTTTCAGGTCAATAATCCATAGACTTCCATCATCATTAATATAATCTTTTATTAAAGATACTTCGTTAGTAAGTATAACATTTAATAAGTGTATCTTTTCATGATACTTATTCGCAAATTTTTCTGGTAGCTGCCTTTTAATATTTTGATATTGCGAAACATTTATTTCATTCCCTTTCAGGCATTCATATAAAGCTACAATATAAACTCCTTGATTATTCGCGTTACAATAAAGATAAATACCTTGAATATTTACCCCTATTTGACGAAATCCTTTCGAATATAAGTAATCCTTTATTTTATTTTGTACCATGAACATCATTTCCTTATTTTTTATAATTAATAGTAATTGCGAAACATCAAAAATATCATTATTGCTTATACCTATTTACGTGTTTATAACTGAAGCTTGCCCCTTAGAACAACTTAAGCTAGAAAGTTCAAATATATTGTATAAGTAATTCAATAAACTAATTAGTTTCGTATTTTTCCTATATAGTTATTATACTTTCGTAGTTTGTATTATTTTCATTATTCTACCCAATGAAATGAACTTTTTACAGCTTTCTTCCAACCGTGAATTAATTTTTCTCTTTTTTCTAATTCCATATTAGGAATAAAGGTTCTAGAAAGCGCCCAGTTCTCTTTAATATCCTTTTTATCTTTCCAATAACCAGTTGCTAACCCTGCTAAATATGCAGCTCCTAAAGCAGTTGTTTCTATACAAGCTGGACGAAAAACAACAGTATCAAGAATATCCGCTTGAAACTGCATTAAAAAGTTATTGGCACATGCTCCACCGTCTACTTTAAGGTTTTTAAGAGTTACCCCAGCGTCTTGTTCCATGGCTCTTAATACATCATGGGTTAGATATGCAATGGATTCTAGTGTTGCACGAATTAAATGATCTTTATTGAACCCTCGTGTTATACCTACAATGGAGCCTCTCGCATATTGATCCCAATAAGGTGCACCAAGTCCAGAAAAGGCTGGAACTACATATACTCCACAGGTATCTTCAACATTTAATGCATGTTCTTCCGACTCTCCTGCTGTACGGATTACTTGAAGTTCATCTCTTAACCATTGTATAGCGGCACCAGCAACAAAAACACTACCTTCTAAGGCATATTGAACTGAATCCACACTAGCAGCTATAGTAGTTAACAAACCATTTTTTGATTCAATGGCTAAATTTCCTGTATTCATAAGTAAAAAACATCCGGTGCCATAGGTATTTTTTACATCCCCTTGTTCAAAACATCCTTGTCCAAAAAGTGCTGCTTGTTGATCTCCTGCTACCCCGGCAATTGGAATGGCTCCACCAAGTAAACCAGATTCCGTATATCCATAGATAAAACTAGATGGTTTCACATCAGGTAACATAGATTTTGGTATCTCTAATTTATTAAGAATCTCATCATCCCATTGTAATGTATGAATGTCAAATAACATAGTTCTAGAGGCATTGGTATAGTCTGTTACGTGGACTCTACCATTGGTTAAATTCCATATTAACCAGGTATCTACGGTACCAAATAGGAGATTTCCTTTCTCGGCTTCTTCTTTTGCGCCTTCTACATGATCAAGAATCCATTTTATCTTCGTACCAGAAAAATAAGCATCTGGTATTAAACCGGTCTTTTTCCTGATAACTTCGTCAAATCCGCAATTTTTTAATTCCATAATCATATCGGAAGTACGTCTACATTGCCAAACAATTGCATTATATATAGGTTCCCCTGTATTTTTATTCCAAACAATGGTTGTTTCTCTTTGATTTGTTATTCCAATGGATTCAATATCATCTGCATGGGCACCTATTTTAGCCATAGCTTCTGTTGCAACACTGATTTGGGATGACCAAATCTCCATCGGATTATGTTCTACCCAGCCGGAAACCGGATAAATCTGATTGAATTCTTTTTGTGCTATACTTCCTATTTCACCGTTTTTATCAAATAGTATACACCTTGAACTTGTTGTTCCTTGATCCAATGCCATTACATACTTTTTCATAACCTAACCTCCATGTATTAAACTTACTTTCAATTATAATACTTAATTCTGGATAACACTCCTGGTTTCTGGGGTGTAAACTCTTATTTCTTAAATATAAATGTCATAAAAATAAATTCTTGTTTCTTAAAAAAATTCGCTTTCTAATAAATTTCTTATTTCTTAAGAAATTTCTCTTTCAGAACTATAAATTCTTGTTTATTCAAATATGTTTTATTTCATGTAATATGTTCTTGTGGTAGATTATACTATCTTTTTAATTTTCATACAAGCAAAGTACCAGATTGTTTATGATGTTTATAATCTATTTATAATAATGTATATACTTCATAAAATAAAAACCAACCCCAAAATTTATTTATATATCGTTGGGAATGGTTTTTATAGGTTATCTATGGTTTCTTACGTTTGTCTATGGTTTGTCAATAATTAAATTGTTTACATCTTAAAGTTATTCTTGTTTTAGAATTGTTTATAACTTGGCTTTGTATACGTTTTAAGTTGTTTACGTTTTGAGTTGTTTACGTTTTGAGTTGTACACCTTGATGTTGTTTATGCTTTGATTTTGTTTATACTTTTGTTTGTTTATGCTTTAGTGTTATTTATGCTTTAGTGTTATTTATGCTTTAGTGTTGTTTATGCTTTAGTGTTGTAATAATTTAAAGTATGTAGAATCTTTTTCTATATAGGTTTGAATATAATTTAAATAGCTTTGATCCATGAAAATTTGAAATTAGAAAAAGTAATCTCATCCTTATCATGTAGAATATAAGGTGTGCATTCTTTTAGCTTAAGACCATTAAGAAAAGTTCCATTGGTAGAGGCTAAATCAAATAAATAATAATTTTCTCCATCTTTTGTAATCTTAGCATGAAGTCTACTTATTCCAACTTCATGAAGGGTATAATTTGTACTTTTTTCGCTCTTACCGATTATAAATGGGTAATGAACTATAGGTACTTTATTATTTTCATCTGTGTCAGATGGAATAAGATAACTATCTGTTCTATTACTTAAATCAGATAATATAACAGTTTTATCATTATCATAGTCATCTTGTTCTGTCCGAAGAATTTGTGTTTTGTTTTCATCATCTAAATTTAAATTAGTTGAATTGATACATTCATCGTTTCCTAATCTTTCGTCATATATTAATATATCATTTGTTATTATTTCATTAGTTATTATTTCATTTGTTATTATCTCATCTTTTAAAGTTTTACTATAATCATCGGGTTCTATATAGTTTGTACAAGGAACTATTTTTACTGATTTATTTTTCTTTTGAAAAAGTTGTAACATAATATAACCTTCTAAGCATCCTATTATCATAAGGCAGCTTATTAATTTTACTGGATCCAACCTATTCCCAAAGGAGTTAAATAATATCTTTTGTGAATAGGCAATTCCAATGAATAAAAAGCCTATTATAATTGTTATAAGGGCTAATATATATACCTTATTTTCATAATATAAAACTTCTTTTTCACTTTCAATCTCTTCTAATATGGGTTTATATTCTTCCATTTGATTATTGTTTTTATAATTGTTTTGATAATTGTTTTGATTCTTGTTTTTCGTCTTATTCTTTAAAAATGTATAACGAATGTCTTCTAAAATACTCTTATGTAAATCATTCGTTTTCTTATTTCTATCCATTAATTTAGTAGATTGTATTTTTTCATGATGTGTTATTTTATCAGAAATATGATTTTTATTTATTCCAATATTTTTACTCTTATTTTTAGCTTTATAGGTATCATCTTTTTTTTGTATTTTATCTTTTTGATGCAGTGCATTATTTACATTATTTGCATTATTTGACTTAATATTTTCCTTTTCACTTAATGTATTTATCACACTAGTTAAATTTGTCGTTTCTGCTTTGTTTGTCTCATCACTTTTATGTGAATTATGTTTTATCTCTTTTTCATTTACAATATGCTTATTCAATTCTTTTTTGATTTTATCAAAAGTACAATCATCTTCTCTACTAACTTTATATATTGCATAAATAAGTAAAACAGCCTTTTCATCCTTATAGTCAACCCTATTCATTAAATACTCTACGAATTTGACTAATTGCTCTTGAACATTTTGTTGATATCCAACCAAATGGCATAAATATAATTTTTGTGTTTCACAATCCTGATATATAAAGCTTGGATCAATTATAAAATCATTTTCCAATAATAAATATTCATTACTTTGCTCTATAATTTGTAATATGTTACTTAAAAGGTTATGTATTTCATCATAATTCAAAGACTTTGATTCGTAGTATGCTTGTATTGTTTTTTTATTTGTAACATCGTAATAAAACAAATCCAAATGATCAATACATCGGAGTTCAACAGGCAAAAGACCAGCCACTCTATTATTCAAAAGCATCTTAACACCGTATACAGATACTTTTCCTTCTAACCCTTGTAACACAAAATAATTTTTATGCATATCTCTTACATACTCAACTTTTATCATTTTCACCTCAGGTATTTACATGTTTAAGATTTTATTTCACGGAATCTAAAATTTGTTGCAGCTTTTTTAATGTTTGGTCAACGATATCTACTTTTTCAGTTACTCCAGTAAATACATCAAATATTCGAATAAAGTCTGCTTGATTTTGTATAATGGTGGAATTGTAAAGATTTACTGTAAATCCACTTTTAGTAAAGTACCTTTTCACTTCAAGAAAAGGAATATTTACAGATGCAGTAACATTGATTTCTAGCTTATTTAAACGAACCTTTACGAAAATGTCTTTTACAGATGATACAAAAAGACCACTTTTCAATCTTTTATTCATATAATCTGCAATCAAGTTTTCTTTGTTTTTATAATTAGGATTAAGTGAATAAAGTATACCACTACTAAGATAAGTTTCATAATCCATCTCACCATTTTCCATATTGGTCTCATTTTGTATCAGTGTTTTAGATTTTGTTAATGTTTCATCTAATACTGATTGTAATTTATTTTTATCATGCATATAAAAACTACAATACATAAGTGCAATTATAGTAAATATAATGCAAGGCAGTACAAATGCTGCTTCTACCGTATAACTACCTTTTACATAATATTTATTCAAATAAATATCACCCCCAAATACCCTATTAATATAAATGGGATAAATGGGATCGTATAGTTGCGTTTTACTCTTTTTACCACCAGTAAATATAATGAAACTGCCGCGGAAATAAATAAACTTGTTATTAAAATCATTGCATTTCCTAAAAAACCTACACATAAACCTATGCAACATACAATTAAGCCATCACCAATCCCTATTTGCCCCTTTGTAATTGGGTTTAAGATTATTAAAATGAAACCTAGACTTAATCCTGCTATCCGATTCCATATAGAAATGTCATATATAAAACTTGACCCTATGATTAAAGTAACAAAGCCTACTAATATTAACTTTAAGCTAATTTGTTTCTTCTTTATATCTTGTAAGCTGCATAAAAACAACCATAGAATCATGAATATATCCAATACTATTTTATAATGATTCATAAATATTTTATCCTTTACTCTCTTATTTTACTTCCACATCTAGAACACAATTTTCTATCTCCTACCTGTGATTTTAAAATCGTAATTATTGTTCTTTTTAGGCCGCTGCAATTTAAACTATAATGATACTTCTCTCCTGTATCTGTAATATATACTACTTTTCCACTAGTCTTATCTGCAAAGCTATCACATAATTCACATTCTTTATATTTTCCACCAGAATCATTCCGCATTGCATCAACCTGATCAATTGAAATTTCATTAATTGATAACCTTAAATGGGTACATTCTTTTGTAATATGATACACAGTACCAGTTTCAGTAATATAAACATAGTCCTCATCATCACTAGATTCACTGGTTTCTGACCCTTTCTTTGCTACCTGATGTCCATTCCACCCTCTTAGTCGCACTCGTTGTATTATGGGTATATCTGTAGTATGGATAAATAAAATTGGAAGCTTAATATCATACATTATAATAATATCAACCATATTGTCTTCTTCCATATATGAAGACATAAATGTATGAATACCAGTAAACCCATTCTTTATGCATGAATTATTTATCATATCTACATCCAGATACTCTTGCATTTTAACTTTAAAGAATGTACTATCAATACTTTTAGCAATTAACACATCTAGATTACGTGTTATATCTTTCGTGAATAGATCTGTATTTTTCTCGGTTTGAACTTGGTTTAAATTTTTATTTCCATCTTTTCTATCTTTTCCATCAACCTCTGCATTATTATTCTCTTTTACATCTTTTCCATAATTAATAAAATAATCATATAAATGAGCATACTTAGCAGAATATAATCCTGTCTCAGTAATAGCATTTTGAAGAATTTCTTGAAGGTAGATAAGTTGAAAAAAGTAAATAAAAGCTACAATTGCATAAATAAAGATAGGTAAAACCAGAGCTGCTTCAACGGTAAGTATTCCTTTCGTACTTAAGTTCTTTTTATGCTGTTTCAATGTTCTGGTTTTCACCTGCCTTTCAAGTAAAAACAATTCTACTAATTCTTGTTCTGTATTCTCTTTCCTATATGTTTACGTACGAATCACAAATCATTAAAACAATCACATTTCATCATTTTATAAATCAATGAAATACCTCTTGGTATGTACTATTTTTTATAGAATGAATTAGGATATCCGCTCTTAGCTAGAAATATAGTTTAAGGATGAGCTGCTTTCTTGGAGAGAGAAATTATTTGTTATTTTTATTTTTTGGGTTTTAGATTAAGAGCGGATATCCTAATTCATTCTATTTTTATATAACATTTTATTTTTTATATAGAATTACTTATATCGCAAAGATTTGTTTAGATAATTATTTAATTGAGATAAATTAGATATTTATAGTTGTATAAAATTTTAATAGTTAATATTACTTTAAAGATAAATATAATTATATTTTTTAATCATTATAAAACGAATAAAAAGACTAATAGGAACTTTCATTTATTACTGAGTACTGATAAACTGTATCACTAAATTTCTTATTGTTATCTAGCATGGGAAGTGTAATAAATTTTGCATTCATTTCAATATCCACACTAGCTCTGAATCCATATATACAGTTCTTAATGTAAAAGGTATCTTCATAATTTACTTGTAGATTTTCTTGTATTAAATCCATGGACCGAAAACTCTTTTTCTTTTTGCTTTCCATATATAAAAATAGTTTTAAATAATCACCATAGCTTAATGTAATACTTGAAGAACTTGTTTTTAACTTAGCTACTTTTTCTTTTATATAAGATTTATTAACCAATAACAATTCACTTAATTGAAGATGAAGTTCTCTACCATTCTTAAGTAATGGTGTTAATTTTCCTTGTAAAAGAGCTGATACATCTATCAAAGCTTCTTCAAATGCCCAAATGGTTAATATAATAGTTTTTACTATACTAACTAATGCTGCAAATCCAGTAAAACCAACAAATCCTGCTGCCATAAGACGTGCTTCATTACTACATCTAGTATCACTCAATAATGTAATTAAGTTTAATACAGTTCTTATTAACACAATTCTCATGATAACAGCTTTTAAATTATCATAATCTTTTGTCTTTCCCATAAGAATATATTCCAGCTCATAGTTCAATGCTTTTATTGTTTCCTCTTGTTTTTTTAAATCAAACTTATTAAAATGATCCAGTAAGTACTCTTGAAACAAGATAATTTCACCTATGCTATTACCAGTTTCTATAGCTGCTTGTTTAAAATCAAAATTCTCCTTTAGCCCATCAAAAGAATCCAACAAAGATTTTTTATTGTCTTTTAAGCTTAATTTTTTAAGTGTACTAGAAATATCAAGTGGATCTTTATTAACCGTAACATTACTTGATAGTGATGGTAAATTGGTATTACTTATTTCGTTTTTTGATATAATTTCTTTGTCATCAAAAACTAAGCCTATCATTCCATCTTCTACTAAAGTTTTAAAATTATCAAAAAAAGAATTACTTTCAATGGGTTTGGTAAATGAACTATAGTCGAATGCTAGTTTATCATGACTATACCTATTAAATCCGGTTTGCATTGATTGTAGTACACTATTTATTTCATTCAGATTACCGGTTGATACGTAATGGGAAGGAATTACTTTTCTTTTAAGTCCTTCTAAAATGGTTTCATTATAAATTAAGGTCTCTTTCATTCCAGAAAAATCATAGCCAGTAATTGTTGTATCTTCATTATTGTTATTTGCCATATACTTTTCAAAATTCTTAAAGTCTTCTAATAAACTCTCGTATAACTCTTTGCTTAATTCTTCTTTCTGTTCTTTTAATATGTTCTCATATTTTTTGATATCTACAGTTACTTGTTTTTGTTCTACTATTAATTTATCTATTGTTATTTTTGCACTCTTATTAGATAATAAGGTTCCATCTACTAATTGGTTTAAGTAGTCTACATACCCTTTTAGTGTGTTAATTAAACTCTCTTCTCTTTTTATATATTCATCCAAACTTTTTTGCGTATTATGAATTGCATTGCTAATGTCATTTATGACTTTCTCATCTTTTATCTTACTTAAATCAATAGAGTAAAGTGAATCTAACGTTTGCTTCGCTTGATTTATTAAATTAGAATTTTCCTGAATGGCTCGTATATTGGCTTGTGCTAGTTCAGTAATACGTAGTGGATTAACATAATGTCCAATTAAAGATGAATATACAAAATCATTATGAATATTTAGATTTTCTTTTAAGGATGGAACGATACATATTTTTTTCACAAAGTAATCTTTTACAACAATTTTTCCGTCTTTATTCACTTTAACACCATCATCATTGATTGTAATTCCATCTATTTGTTCCATTAACTCCATTAAAGATTCATCCATTACACAAACACTCTCTTCCATTTTTTGTTTTTCTGTAAGAATTATTTGTGCTTTTTCTGAATCTTTTACTATGTTTAGTTGCTTTAAAAAGCCCTCAATCCCATCTCCGACTGCTCTATATTTTTCATAGGAAATGGCTTGATTTATAAATAACTCTCCATTATAATCCATCAACGTATTTACTTTAGAAACATTCACCTTAGTTACATTCATATCATATAAATTGAAGTACTCTAGTGGTATCCCCTTTATTAGATATAAATCTTTTCCTGGATGAAATGTATAATCCATATATTCATTTAACTTTGAACTCATTAGCTCTTGATTTAGATTCTTACTCCCAAAGCCTCCATCAATACCAAATACATGATACTCTTTATATAAAGGGCTATAATATTCTGCTAATAATGAATCCATCGCAGTTAGTAATGAACGTTCAGCATACACTTTAGCTGTATTCACTCTTGCAGATTCTATTGTAGTCATAACCAATGCTAAGACTAACAAAAAGATTAAACTAAGAAAAACTGTTATAGATCCTTTATGCTCTTTATTCATGTCATCTCCCATGTATATCAAGTTCTTATAATCGAATAGTATTAAATGGTTCATTCTAGCAATGAATCAATACAAATGTGAATAAATGATTTTTCGTAATCATTAAAATAGCTTATATTGATTGTTATGAACTAACTAATAGATTGAAATATACTCCTACAATATAAATCTCCATTGATTAAAAACTAATTTTTAGGATCATAGATTTTTTTTGAATTAGAAGTAATACTATCTAAAATATTATTTACTAATGTTTCAATCTGAGATTTAAAGATTAACACTAACCCTATGAGTATAACTAAAATTAATATAATCTCAACTACCCCTATTCCATCCTCTTCTTTTATAAAATCTTTTATTAATTCTCTTAACTCATTCATAAACTCTCTCCTTATTATTAATTGAAATATGTACACCCTAATCTTAAAATTGAAAAGATAAAAATGCAGGTACAAGTATAATTAACAATACAATAATTAACATCATCATCATTGGCAGTAATAACTTTGTCCCTGCTTCCTCTCCCATTCTTTTTGCTAGTTCTTTTCGTTCTTCAAACGCTTCTAAAACTTCTACTTCTAATTGACTTAATATCCCTGATGAACCCATTTTTACACTCTGTGCTATTAATGAGCTAAATCTTAGATATGGAATTAATTTAACACGTTTTCCAAATCTCTCGTATGCTGTATTTTCTGATGTACCAATCATTAATTCACCATAAGTTAATACCATTTCTTCATATGCATAACGTTTTAGTTTCCCATTCTCCTTATAATCTTTACATATCTTTCCCCAGGCATTGGATAAGGACATCCCTGCTCCTATTAATAGAGCAAATTTGTTTATAATTTCTGGATAATCCAGTAGCATCTCTCTATTTCTTTTTTCTACCCTTTCATATAATTCACGGTCCATTAAGAGATACGTAGCTATCGCTAATAGTACTCCTAGTATAAGGATTGTAAAACCAGATGAATCCGTTTTTTCAGCCCACATTACATTTTTGTTCTCTATTTTTACTGGAAGGGTAACTTTATCATCCATCTTTGAACTTTCTATAGCAGTATCAATTGATTTATCCAAATTAATCTTAGCAAGTTCATCTGCGGTATATATCCTAGGTAATACTTTCACATATCTTTCGTATTCTTCTTTGGTATCATAATATTTTAGAATAGCTGTAACTTTTACTAATACTCCATCAGTAAGATTTACGTTTTTTACATTACCATTTTCATCAAGAATATTGGGGTTATCCGTAGACCATTCAACTGTAATACCGTAATCAGGTATCTCATGAATAAAGTTTAGGTTTGTAGTCACCAAATCAAATGATTCATTACTAAGCAAAAGATTAGAATCTATGTAATCTCTTGCATATTGAAATGCTTTCATTAATTCATCTTGCTTATAACGTTTTTCTGGAATTTCTATTAGAATCTCATCTTCTAATACGGTTTTACCTTCATCCGATATATAAAAGTTAAGCGGAATTTCCTTTGTTCCTTCATTATAATCTGGTTTTTGTATGTACTTACCGTCTAATAATTGTCTATTATTAAGAGCAGTTAGATTACTTAAAAACGAGATGATATTAAATAGAAATAGAATAAATATAACCATAGCAATTTTATTTGCTTTATATAATCTCTTAGTGAATTGAATATTATCACCAACATAAATAGCTTTTATAGGTGAATCCAGTTTTTCGCTTGCAATTTTATTCTTATTCATACCAAATTGATCAAACTTATCTAATAGGTATAAGCTGGTAGGAAATATCTTCTTTAGTTTATATATCTTCTCATCTAAGGAATTAACCACATCTGATTGATATTTTTTTGTTTTTATCCACAATATGATATATAAAACAAGAACAACTATGTTGATACTTATCATTTGTTACTCCTTTTTCATACTATACTTCAATATTCATGATTCTTTTACTAAGCTGATAAGCAAAATAATAAAAAATTAATAAAACAGACATAAAAAGGTAACCAAATAAATTATGATAAATTGGACTTAAGAATTCTGGTGAACCTACTTTTAAATAAAGAATAATACCAAGTGGTATTAGGCTCATAATATTACTTTCAAACCGTTTTGCAGTGATCAAAGTAACTATTTCTCTTTTGATTTCAATCTTATCTCCGATAGTACCACAGGTAGAACGAATGATTTTTATAATATCTCCACCGGTTCTTTTTGCAGTTGCAAATACATCCGCAAAATTTATAATATCTTCCACTTGGCTTCGGTTACCAAAATCTCTTAATATTTCTTCTAGATTTCGGTTCATATGAATCTGATTGATAATACCTTCAAATTCAGTAACAATAAGTGCATCCGAGTTGTACATTAATTTTAAATCTTTTACAGACTGAGCAAATGCATTCTCTACAGAATAACCTGCATTTAATGCAGATGAAACACAATCTAGTCCATCACGAAATTCAAGATTTAATTGCCATTTTCGTGAATTTACTAATTCTTTCTTTTTATCTTTAAGAAATACAAATCCATACAACATAAATAGTAACGTTCCAACCAAACTAGAGTAAAATACATACCCTATAAAAGCACCAAGCAGCGCACCAGAACCAAAATACTGAATCCATTCTTTTTTATTTAACTTATATGTATTATAATCATCAATCACAGAATCCCCGCTTTACTTAATTTTGCTAAATTAATTAGTTCATTATTGGTTTTTTGCAGTTCACCAATTACTTTTCCACAATCATCTTCACCTAATTCTTTGAATACAAATAGCTTATTCACTTCAATTTCTCCGTCTACACAATCTAGTACTTCTGCTACTTCTAGTACTTTACGACTTTTATCTCGAAGTCTTCCTAAATGAACAATGATATCTATGGCAGATGCTATTTGTTTTCTCACTGCCATAAGTGGTATATCTGCTCCCATTAATACTAATGTCTCAAGTCTGTTTAACATATCAACGGTGGAATTCGCATGCCCTGTTGACAAGGATCCATCATGTCCGCTATTCATTGCTTGTAACATATCAATTGCTGCTGCATCTCTTACCTCACCAACCACAATACGATCCGGTCTCATTCGAAGGCTTGATTTTATTAAATCTCTTATGGTAATTGCATTTTTACCTTCCACATTCGCATTTCTCACTTCTAACTTTACTAGATTGGGAATATTTCTAATTTGTAGTTCTGCGGAATCTTCAATCGTAATTACTCGCTCATGTTTGGGAATAAAATTAGATAGTGCATTTAAGAAAGTAGTTTTACCAGACCCAGTACCACCACTAATAAAGATGTTATAACCTGCTATCACTAGTTTTTCTAGAAAGTTAGCTACTTCGTCCGTTATGGAACCAATATCAATTAATTTCTTAATTGTGATAGGTTCTGGGAATTTACGAATGGTAACCACTGGTCCTTCCATTGCTACTGGCGGTAACACGATATTTACTCTGGAACCATCATCTAACCTAGCGTCTACAATTGGACTAGATTCATTGATAATACGATTGGATTTAGAAACAATTTGTTGTACAACATCTTCTAGTTTTTTATCAGAATCAAACTGCTTGTCCCATGGTCTTATAGCACCGTTTTGTTCAATAAATATATGCTCTGCACCATTAATCATTATTTCTGTAATGGTAGGGTCTTCTACTAGTTCTTGTAAAATATCTAATCTCCTTATGGAATTAAATATCTCTTTTCGAAGTCTTCTTTTATCTTGCATACTTATGAAACTTTCCCGACTTTTAGCCAGTAAGGTATCATCAATGACTTCTAATATTTCTTCATCCTTTAATTCTCTTGTTAAATCAAGTTTACTAATAACGATATCTTGCATTTCTTGTTTGTGTAAAATATTATTCTCCCCCCTTTTATCTAAGTACCCTATCCTTCATAACCAATTGTGAAATATCAAATATATCAAAGATATATTTATTTATCATACTATTTAAACAATTTTATAGTTAAGTCTTGCTCTTGCTCTATAGAGTAACTAACGCTAAAGATTCAAATTATATAATAAATTTGATAAGCTATATAGTTTGGTAATTTACTAACTTAAATCCTTCATATAAGTTTCAAATATCCCTTTATATCCATCCTCTATTATTTCATAAGGGCTTATATTAGAGAGTTTAATTTGTTCTTTCGCTGGTATAGTTATAATATGGATTTTTTCTAGTATATCTTCTAACCTAGCCCAATTAAATTGTTCAACAAAATTATCATACTTTGCCTTTTCCCATTTACTTTCGCCAAGTGAGAATACAATCTGATTGCTTTCTTTAAATAATTCCATAGTACTTGGATAATAATTTCCCATGTCAAAGACGATGACTTCATATTCAGATATCGTTTTAAGCTCAGAAATCCAATCCTGCATATCTTCTCCAGTTATTTCGTATATATCAGTGCCAAAGGATACCCCTTGTAAATAATCTAGCTGATCTATACTTGTAACCAATGCTTTCATTTTTTTATGTAGATTAGGTGTATGTTGTTTTAGATAATAAATAAACTCAGATAAACCCTTTTCTGCCATCTGATTTAGCATTTTGGGTAAAGCTTGAAAGAGGTCTAGATTGATATATAACGTTTTTTTCTTATCAGAGTAATGCTTTGCGAATGACAATGCTAATACTTGTCTATAGATATCATTTGTTAAGGAAAAGAAACAAACTATTTTAACATTTTGATTGGATTCTATATTAGGTCTATTACTTTTTAAAATACCTGGGTAAAGAGAAAATAAATTTTGAATGATTGAATCAGCAGATTGAAATTTATAGATAGTAGGATACTCATGATATAAAGGCTCTTTGTTATTTTCAGACAATGTACAGATATTTTTAATGTTTTCATGTTTTATCTCTTCTACCTTCAGTGTTTCATTCATAAGTAGAATCGTTATGGTGTTGTGCTCTAAATACTCTTTTAAGCTTAGCTCATTGGTAAAAACACGAATCTGTTTCATCAAACTCTGCTTACGTTTCATATATTCCATTAATTGATTTGCATACTCTGCTTCGTTATCATAAATTGCTAGGTTACAATCCACATAACCCCTCCACTCTTTATTAATTTAATATAAACGTTACTGTTAAAACGGCTAATAAAATAGCAGGTGAAAAATGAATAACACCTTCATAACCATCCTTTTTTATATCATAATATGGTACTATTTTTTTACCAACCCTTGATGAAACTTTGTTTTTGCTTATTGTTTGAATATAATTTACAAGAACTTGTAACCTGAAAAACATATTTTTATGCTTTATAAGATGTATTGCAGAAATAACAGCTGCTATAATGAAAGCGATCCAAATTAGATGAGTTACATAAGTAACACCATAAAAACAACCTACTACAGAAAATAATTTGATATCTCCTGCTCCTAGTACTTTAAATAGAAATAAAGGAAACAATATTAAAATTGGTACAATTGCACCGCTAATACCTAATAAAATGCCTGTCCATCCATTCTCATATGTACAAAATAAGATTCCTAGCAATAATCCAAGGTAAATGAGTTGATTTTTGATTTTATAAGATGCTAAATCTTTGTAAGCAGCAAGTGATAAAAGAAAGACAAGGCAAACTAATTTGATAGAAATAAGTTTCACCTCACAGATTTTTTATATATTGATATCTTACACCTGGTTTCCTGTAAATGTCAATAAACAAAAAACATATTTTGTAAATTCATGATATCTTACAAACTTATGAAACTATTTTTATTTAGTATTACATGCCTAAAAAAGTTACATGAATAGTTAATTTCAGTTTCAAGTGCGTATTTATATACAAAGTTTTTATAAAAAGTTATGTAAATCGACCAATGAATGAAACTATAAGTATGATGATTACAGACATAACTATATTCACTTTTTATTCCCCCATTCACATAAATACGGGCTGTTCTATATGATGAATGTATTTCTTGAGGTTATCTCATATTGACTACTACTTGCATGAACTTTTCAAGCAAACCAGTAAACAAAATGTCTATTACCATCTTCTTACTTAAGTCGTCGTTTCTTATCTCATATTTATTTATATAGTTACTCAGATATATGAACTTTACTTTTGAACATCAAAGAATACAATCCCATTTTCTAAATCCATATAGAACTTACCAACATAACTCGCTGACATAATATAGTTATTAAAATCCTCACTATATGACCATTTGAACGTTTTTAAATTTAAAATATTTGTATCCAGTGAAGGCTTCCAATTACTCTTAACATCAGACCACTTTAATTCATTCTTTAATGAATTAACTTCTTTACTGTTTAGAACTATAAAGCCCTTCATCCAGTAGGAAGATGGACCCGGAACAGATACCCTATTATTTTCATCTAGTATATCTGCTTTCCAATAGCAATTATTAAATTCTCCTAAATTTGGAAACCGACTACTTATAGGTTCTTTATCCGTTCTTATTTCATCTTTATTAGTATTCACGTTTCCATTTCCTTTATCTAATATACTATAAAGCATGATAGCTACTGCTGAAATGAATATTAGTAGTACAATATACTGCATTAATTTCTTTTCTGGGAGATTTCCCACTCTTTTCATTTGATTACCTCCCTGTATGTTTGTTAGTAATCTTCATAGTATTGTTTATATCCTTAACCTTCCACATCATAGTCCTTGTAATTTCACTATATGTCATAAACATTTAGCCCAAACAAAAACTGTAAATCTAACTTTTACATCACTAATGTCTCCAACTTACTCTATCTCTCATAGTTGCTTTAACGTAGTTGTTCCATCTGGATATATAACACTATTTGCCTACCACTACGATAATATTTATATTTTACTCATACCCTACTGATACCTTTGATAGTCTTCCAAACTTATCATAGGTGTTTTTATTAATAATACTTTTTTATATAAATAACTCTACTAAAATCCATACTCCCAATGGCACTACAGATAATACTACAAGTAATAATGCAATTTTAAACAATTTTTTAGAATGCTCATTACCAGTATTCGTGAATCCCATGTATATTAAATTTAAAAAAATAAGTATTAACAATACTATTATTGTGTTAGAAATATACGAATTCAATTTTTTAAACTGCACAAAAACTTCCTTAATAATTCTAGATAGTGCAACTAATAAAGTACCTGTAGCAATCATAAAATATGTAATTAATAATGCTTTCCGATCAATTTTGCTTCTTTTGATACTTATGTATATCAAGAGAATGCTTATTAGTAAACACATGCTTATCCATATTGGAAAACTTAAAAACCCATAACTCACTACTTATAATCCTTCCTTATTACAATGATATATATTTGATTTTTACTTTTGTAACATCTGACTTCATTATCAATAATATGTATTTAGTGACTTTATATTTCTTTAATATCACTTTGACTAGTTCTCTTCTAAAATATTCATTATATCGTTAAACAGAAGATCCTCAACGGACACTTGCAATCCGAAAACATCTACATCCTTCGGAAAACAAAGGTAAGGTATAATTTCATTCATCTCTGTATAGGTCAGTTTAACATATCCACTATTTTTCAATAGATTTACAATTTTATCTTCCAGCTGCGCTTGATTCTTTGAGTATGGTTGTGTATCGAACCCATCTAATACGGGTGCCATTGCTTCATCATCTTTATTTTCTACTTCAAACTCATGTTGAATGTAAAACAGAGGAGCTATTTTAGATATCAGTAATACAGTTCTATAAGTAACTTTAAAATCCCCTTTTTCAACTTTATTATAATATATCCACCATCTTAGAGCAGGTGCATTAGCCAAATTCTCTTCTATGTATGATAAATTTGATAACTTTAATATATCATATAAATTTTCTAAAATATTAACTGTTTCCTTACATTTATCTTTAAAAAAACTTACATCGCCATGTATATATATTCTCTCTATAATTCCTTCTGTTATTTTATGCACCTTTTATCACTCCTTACTTCATAGTATAATCATGTCACCTGATTGTTAGCTGTCTTTGTTTGTATACGATTAAAATTAAATTCTCCTTGATACTGCCCATGGGCATTTGTTACTTCAAATGTGCCATGTTGTGAATCTACTGCATATAAATTACCTGTTTTGGGGTCACGATACACATCTCTTCCTTTCTTTTTTGTTAATTTAGAAACTTATACAAAGCCAAACGATTCTGCTGAATCTTTTGCTGTCATACGAACAGTCGCAACATCAAAGCAATCATTGTGAACTAAAATATTACTATTAGTAACAAAGTATGTATGCCAATCAGATATTTTAAGTTGTATACTTTTAATGGTTTTTTAGTGATTAGAGATTTGGATTTTTAATTGATTCATAGTTTTCTTGAGTTAGGCAAATACCTTTTATGTGTTCATTTATAAACTCATCAACACTTGTAATATCATATTCATAACTCTCATCAGAGTATACCGTTACGACATTCTCTAATGCTTTATTAATTAACACTTTCCCTTCTACTTCTTTACCATCAACGAAATACAACTTCGCGAGATAGTAGTTATTCCAAACATGACCATTATAAATTTCTATTGATTCTCTAAGACATGCTTCTTGCATCTTACTATCTTTCCCATCATAGAACCATGATTCTGCATACTTTAGCATCGATCTAAACTCAACATTATCTGGCACTGCTATCTTTATGTTATTTAACAATTCATCATCAACGCCACCTAGACAATAATAGTTAACATATGCAAGAAGTAGCGCAGCAGTAGCATTATTTTTATTTGAAAGTACCTTTTTTATTGAATCAACGCTTTTATAATAGTCTGAAATAGGAGGTGCAAGTTCTAAAACAGCTAATCTTAACCATAAATCGCAGTTATATGGTTCATGCTCCAACCTGCTTTCAATTAATATCTCAAGCTTCTCTACATCGTTTGTCTTACTTAAATCAAGAATATCTTTTATTAAATCTGTCAATATCTCACCCTCTTTATGGCCAAATTATGGAATTACCAATGTTACGAGTTGAATACCCTTTAAAACCGTCCATATTCAACACTTATCCATCTTTTACAAATACCCTGATATCTGATTCTAGACCGTTTATATTTGTTCTGATTTCATTCTTACCTTCCTTTAATAGACCCTTGTTATCTACAGAATAAACTACTTATTTGAATGAATCTAGTATATCATTTTGGTCTTTTCCTAAATCCATTATACCGTTCTTTATATGGTCTTTAGAGAAAATATGTTCAATCTTTACAGCTGTATCATCAAATTTTGGGATGATACCTTTACTCGTTCCCTTAATGGGTTTATTTGGAACCTTCGGTACATCATCAGTTTTACCTGTTATCTTTATAACAACTTTACCAACTCCTTTTTTAAGAGTTGGTACTCCTTTTTAAATTTTTATTTATATTCGCTAATTATATTTCTATTAAATACAAGGTATATAGTATTCCATTTTGTTCTATATAATATTATTTTAAGATAAATATTTACAGGTGACAATATATTTTTTATCTTCCTTCTAAACGTCGGTGAGTTGTAAAACGAGAATCTACTTTTGTAACCGTTCCTAAAAAGGTATTATTTAGAATATGATTAATACAATGTACCCTTTTACATTTTATGATTACTACATAAAAACAAGTGTTGTTATCAAAAACTACATAAATGAAATGACCCCTATTGTTAGACAAACAGTCAACAAAAGGGGTTAAAATCAAGATGTATTCCAATGAATTGGGTATAAATTTTCCACATATAATCTATTACTAGTTGATTGATATTACAACGATACTATATTTTTATATCACAACATAACTCTTTTTCACATTCTATTTTCTATAATGTAAATGTACTTAAAATACATGTACATAATCATATTATCATTTAAGCTGGTTAAAATTGATATATATATTATCTAACCTACTTTCAAACTTAAGTCACTCTACTACTTCACAAAATAAAAATATGTAGCAACACCAAATACCAATAAAAACCCTGGTACCCCTAATAACCCTACCACTAAAGCATTAAAGCAATTCGTCCCAGCAATAATTGCAACTCCAATACTATCAAATAACGTATTAAGAAGATATATTCCAAGTAGGCCTGCAAAAATTCGAAGTCCAAAATTAACTATTAGGTCAAATCTGTGTTTGATTACTCCAAATAATATTAATGCAACACAAATTATAATTATAATAACAAAAATAGTGCTTTCCATATGTCTCCTTTCGAAATTTAGGTAAATTTTTCTATATAATGTAGTATATTCTAAATGGTGTTTGACTATACTATAAACAAAAATATATTTTGTATAAGCCTATTTGGCAGAATGGAGCATGAATGAAGTTATTTTCAAAGAAGAAAAACCCGCAGCATGATGTTTTGCTCAATGAAATTAAAAAAACAAAGATTGCTCTGGAATCAGCCTATTCAAACTTTGAAAATGTTATCGATCCTGATTTAATTGACTGTTATATTTATGAAGTAAACGCAGTACAAAAAAGATATAAATTCCTTTTAAAACAAGCAAAAGAAATGGATAATGATCTTTCCACCATATAAATATTTATATAAGTGTTTTAACAAGTATATGTCAATTTTTAACCAGGATAACATTAAGTCTATTCCAAAGCATAACAATTTTATAATCAAAAAAGGCTATTATAAAGGCTTACATAACTTTGAATGTAGTTAAGTATAACCTTATAATAGCCTTTTTTTTATATAATTATTTTTAACTATCATTTCATATAGCGTTTATATTAAATAACTTGCTTAATAGCTTATATAATAGCTAACTTAATAACTTATTTAATAGTTAATTTAAAAGATAATTTAATAACTAATTTTATAATTAATTTAATAGCTAATTTAATAACTAATCTAATAACTAATTTAATAGCTTATTTAATAGCTAATTTTATAGCTAATTTAATAACTAATCTAATAACTAATTTAATAACTATACATATTTCATTATATTCCTTGACCTATTTAATAATTTTAATAAGTCACTTAATACATGTATCTTTTATTGTTACTTTAACACAACCACAGAATAAGGCGGCATTGTTAGGGTTTCACCATCTAAAGTTACTTCTTCTCCATTTACAGATAAGTATCCCCTTATGCTTTCATAACCATAGGTACTTTTACTTATGGCAACTTCTTTGCTTTCTTCCGCAAAGTTATATATCACCTCAATTGTACTTCCATTATAAGTCTTTGTAATGGCACAAATCTCACTATCTGTAATTTCAGGCATTTGAACGATTTCGCCTCTTGCAATTTCTGGATTTTCATTACGCAAACGGATAGCTCTTTTATAATAATTATAAATGGATAATGGATCCTTCATCTGTTCTTCTACGGTACCAAAGTTATGAGTAACTGTTTCCATATTTTTTGGCCCTACTGTCATACCTGTAGTATCTGTAGAAGACCAATACATTGGGGCACGTTTATTCTCGTCTTTTCCACTTCCACTCATACCAACTTCTTCACCATAATACACAAAAGCACTACCATTCATAAGTAGATTCATACCACCAGCCATTTTAATCTTATCTACATTACCAGAAAAATATCCAGATGCTCTTGCAGTATCATGATTCGTAAAAAATGGTGCATCAATTGCTGTATCACTGTATTTTTTAAGCCCATTTTGTACTTGGATCATAGCGTTGCCAAAGGACTTACCGGAGTTATCAACTCCAGCAAGGTTTAAGGTTTTTGTAATTACTCCGGATTCTGTAGCAAATGCAAAGTCAAACACACTGTCAATTCCACTTGCATAATACTGAGAGTATTTAGAAAAGTTAGTCCATATTTCTGCTACCATGTAATTTTGATCATTTTTACTCTTAATAAAATTATTTAACCAGGATAATACTTCGTTATTTTTATCTGTATCGTCGCTATAATAATGAAGAGCTGCATCAAGACGGAATCCACCTACTCCTAGATCCAACCAGTAAGACATGATTTTTTCTATTTCATTTCTTAAGTCTTTATTAGCTAAATTAAGATCTGGCATTGTGTTAGTAAATACCCCTTCATAATACCAGTCATCCACTCCAGCACTGTAATACCCATCCTTGTTTGGATTTCCTTTTATAAAGTTATAGTATTTTATATAAGGATTGTGATCGATGCATAATTCTTCATGAGTACAAACTTCTTGTCCACATGGTTTTATACTTAAACTTTTAATTGCTGATAAAAACCATGGATTACTACTTGATGAATGGTTTAACACTAAATCTATAATTACCTTGATACCACGCTTATTACATTCTTCAATAAGACGTTTAAAATCATCTATGGTACCGTATTGTTCATCAATACCATAATAATCTTTTACATCATATTTATGATAGGTGTCCGATGGCATAATAGGCATTAACCAGATTCCATTAAACCCAAGGTCAGTATCTGTCGTTGGATCCCCATCATTGATATAATCTAGTTTCGAGATAAGGCCATTCATGTCACCTATTCCATCCCCGTTACTATCATAAAAGGAATATAGAAATACTTCATAATAAGTTCTATAATTATCGTCAATCACATTTAATTCTTGATTGTATTTATAGTCTACTAACTCTAAGTTTTCACTTCCACTTGCAGGTTGATTTGTACCATCTGTTTCACTCAAAGAATCTTCTTGTTTTTCTGCATTTTCATCAGAGTTATTATCATCTGCCTGGTTTTTACTCACATCCCCAGCCTCTGTATTACCTTTGTTAACATCGCTTTTACTACATCCGCTTGCAACCAGTATTAAAACTAGTAAAATACTAAATAATTTTAAAAAACGTTTCATGCCTTTCTCCTGTCTGTTCGTATCACGTAGATTTGAGTAACAAAACCGCGTAGAAAAGACTTCTACATTAAGTTGTCTAAACTACGCGGTATAATTTGTCATTTAACTAATTTGATATATGAATACTAATTTATAAAATATCTTATAATTATTTTTAAATTTAGCTTTTCAATAATATGTTCTAAAACGCGTAACTTGTAAATTATTACAACCAACCTAACATATTATCCCTTTACAGCTCCAGAAACACCTTCAACATAATATTTTTGCATGAAGATAAACAATAATGCAATTGGAATAGAAACAATAACTGCACCAGCTGCAAATCTCGTGTACCATGTTGTTATAAATTCACGCTCTAACATCTTAAATAGTCCTAATGCAACAGTGTAATTGTTATATTTATCACCCATAATAACGCTTACAAAAATATAATCTGCCCATGGAGCCATGAAAGAAGTTAAAATGGTATAAATAATAATTGGCTTTGATAAAGGTATTGTTATTCTTGTAAATACAGACCATTTTGAAGCACCATCTAACCAAGCCGCTTCATCAATGGATTTTGGTATGGTATCAAAAAATCCTTTTGCAATGTAAAAGCCTAAACCTGCACCACCTGAGTATACTAGAATAAGTGCTAATAAGGATTGAGTCATTCCAAGACCTTTTAATATATAATACACGGCAATCATGGACATAAATCCAGGGAACATACCTAGTATTAAAGCAATATTCATAAATGGTTTTCTCATTTTAAATCTTAATCTAGATATTGTATATGAGATTGATAATACATAAAAAGTAGAGATTAAACAGGAGAATACAGCTACGAATAACGTATTCTTAAACCATTTAAAGTAATAAAATTGCTGTGTATCTGTAAATAAAAGTTTATAGTTATCTAATGTAAATGATTTTGGCCAAAAATATGGTGTGTAAGAACCTGATTCTGCACGAAAAGAAGTAAGTATAACCCAAAGAATTGGTATCAGCCATATAAATGAAAGGACTGTTAATGTAATGTGCGCAAGTGAATTATTAAAAAAACTTTTTCTTTTCATTGAACTTTGTTTTTTCATTATTGGAAGTCCTCCTCCCTGTTATATGATGATGTTCTTCTATACGTAATTAAGGAGAACGTTGCAGATATAATAAACACTAAAATACCGATTGTGGAAGCATAAGAATAGTCCTTCATAGTTCCTGTAGTTAACTTATACAACCAGGTAACTAACAGGTCTGTCTTACCCGCTTGATAATAATCTAAGCTTACAGGGCCACCACCGGTTAAGAAATATATAACATTAAAGTTATTGATATTACCAATAAACTGAGTGATCAAATATGGTGTTGTTACAAATAGTACATAAGGCATTGTGATCTTAAAGAATGTTACAAATGCATTGGCACCATCAACTTTCGCTGATTCATAAAGATCAGCCGGTATATTAGATAAAATACCTGTTGTGATTAACATAGTATAAGGGATACCAACCCAAAGATTAACGATAATAACTGTTACACGTGCCCATGTAGGATTTGATAGGAAAGGTAAAAATGCATCTTTACCGATTAATCCCAAGTCACGTAATAGCATATTAATAGCACCTGTGTCATTTAACATAGTTCTTACAACCAATAAGGAAACGAATTGTGGTACGGCGATAGAGATTACAAACATAGTTCTCCATAACCCTTTACATCTTGTTCCTTTACGGTTAATTAATAAAGCTAGTAAAATACCGCCAATGTAATTCATTGCTGTTGCAAAGATTGCCCAAACAAACGTCCAACCTAAGATTGGCCAGAACGTATTCGCAATGGTTTCACCAGAAAATAAAATCTTATTAAAGTTACCGAAACCAATCCAAGTAAATAAGTTACCTGGTGGCTGATGATCATGATCATAATTGGTAAATGCAATTAAGATCATAAAGAATAAAGGTAAAACAGTAAATAATAATATTCCAATTAACGGAAATGTCATTAATGTTCTATTCAGTTTTGAATCAAAATATGTACGAATATCATCAATAAAACTTGGAAGTGGTTTTCCTTGTTCTTTGAGTGACCAAGCTTCGTATGCAGCGGTAGTATTTGCTTTCCAGATACAAAGGAAAATTGCTAAAATGAAAATTGCAACTACACCACTAAGTAATATTAACATGGAATTATCACCTTTTTGTACAACAAAGATTCCAAGTGATTCATCCATTACCATTCCTTGTGTTTTCGTGCCTAGTGTCTTAAGACCAGCTAGTGCAGTGAAACCATTCATTATCATATAATATACAAATGCAATTTCTACAAATAAAAATAACAAACCTTTAATAATTTGTCCACGAATAAGATTGGATAGGCCCATGATGAAGAATGATAATTTTGTAAGGATATCGCCATTCTTAAAAGTTAGACCAAGTGTAAGAAACCATTTTCCAATCCCTTTCATTCCATTTGCAAATGATAGAAAAAATTTATTTTTCGATTTTACTTTTTCTTTTTCCACACCATTGCCCTCCATCAGATTAGGTTTTACTTACTTGCACTTAAAACAGGTCCGATATTTTCCGAAATTAGAGCTAATAATTTGAAAATATCGAGCCTGTTCTTTCGCAAGTGTTAGTATTAGTTTATGTCAGTCTCAACGTATTAACAACTAAGTTTTATCTTAATTGCTATATGTTATAATAATTATAGTAGCCAATGAAACAATTGCGAAACTCATAAGCTTCATTATTCATCAAGGGATTTATATAATTTTATAGCTGAATCTTGCCCTCTGGGCAACTGAAGCTAGAAAATTCATATAAATCCTATGATGAATTCAATAAATTACATTGTTTCGCAATGAAATTTTTTAACCAATAGTTGAAAGGATACTTGTAACCATATCATCTAATTTTTGTTGTACATTTTCCTTAGTTACTGTTCCATTAAGGATTTCAGTACCAAATGCTTCTGCTGGAGTCCAGTAGTTACCCATTTGTGGAATAGTTGATTGTAATGTAGAATGAGTAGTTTGTAAGCTAAGTGCTGCTACTGCTGGGTTAGCAAGTACGTCTGGGTTTGTAGCTAAGTTTAAGTTAGTAGGAGCAATACTTCTTACGTCAAAACGTAATTTTTGGCATTCTTCTCCACCTAAGTATGCTGCTAATTGCATAGCAGGAATAGGAGCCTTAGTTTGAGAGTTAACACCGATTAATTTAAAATCAGCAAAGTTGCTTAATTGTTTGTCTTGGCCACCAACGTTGATTGTTGGAAGTTTAGTAGCTGCATAGTTATCACCTAATGCTTTTTTGATTGCATCTGCATTCCAAGTACCAGAGCAAGCTGCTGCTAATGTACCAGCTTCCATAGCTGTTAAGATGTTACCATTGTCATCATCCATAAATTTTGGATTTGCTGCTAAGTCGATTAAGTAGTTACCTACAGCAACACCGTTTGCATCGTTAAATGTACAAGATGTTGGATCAGTACCATCAGCACCAAATAATGTAGAACCACCAGCAAAGAAGAAGGATGATAAATACCAACCATTGTTAATATCTACGGAGAAGTTCTTAACGCCTTCGCCTAAATCTTTTGCCATCATTTTTTCAAGAGAAAGTACTTCTTCTTCTGTATACTTGCTCTTATCATAGTACATAAACCAAGAGTTTGGAGTAAAAGGATTTGCATATAATTGACCATTTACTGTAGCTGCTTGAATAGATGCTTCTGAGTTAGCTGCTTTAATAGCATCTGCATCTAATGTTATAGGATAAAGAATTCCTGCATTTACTAAAGTTGCTGTTTGGTCAGATGCAAAAGCGAATACGTCAGCACCTGCTGCAGGATCTTTTTGTAATTCAGTGGAAGCGTCAGCTTCAGATACAACACCATATTCAAATGTTAAGTTATATTCTGGATGAGCTGCTTTAAAGTTTTCACACATCTGAGCTAAAATTTCTTGTTCTTCTTGTGGTGCCCATACCTTTAATGCTACGTCTGTAACTTCTACAGGTGCTTCTGTTGGTTCTGTTGTAGCTTCTGCTGCATCAGTTGGTTGTGTTGTTTCTGTAGTGTCTTTACTAGTATCTGTTGTTTCTTTTTTGCCGCAAGCTGCAAAGCTTACCATCACCATAACTGTTACCATAAGTAACGCGAAAAGTCTTGATCTTTTTTTCATATCCTCTACCTCTTTCCTTTTTTTGATAATATGTTTAGTACATATTAGCTCCCATTAAGCCCCATATTTCTTTTGCGTAGTCCCTGATGGTTCTATCGCTTGAGAATTTACCAGCATTTGCTGTATTAATAAAACATTTTCTTCTAAATGAATTCGTATCAGAGTAATCATGGTTAACTTGTAATTTTGCTTCACAATAAGGAATAAAATCTTCAAGTAAATAATAATGATCCGGTTGATGCCAGCTTGCCCCTTCAAGTATTGCATTGTACAATTCTTCAAACATTCCCGTTCCATTATCATCAAAGGTTCCATCTACTAACGTATCTACAACCTTTCTGATTCTCGGATTGCTTTCATAAAGTTTTCTTGGATTGTATGTTTTACTAATCTTCTCAATATCTTCAACTCTGGCACCAAAGATGTAATTATTCTCTTCTCCAGCTTGTTCTACGATTTCCACATTAGCACCATCAAATGTTCCTAGGGTAACAGCCCCATTTAACATAAACTTCATGTTACCTGTTCCACTTGCTTCGGTTCCTGCTGTTGAAATCTGCTCTGAAATATCAGCTGCTGGAGTAAGTTTTTCAGCATAAGATACATTGTAGTTGGATACAAATACAACCTGCATCTTATCTTTTACATCCTTATCGGAATCAATCATCTTAGCGATTTCATTGATGTATTTAATGATTCCTTTTGCTCTAAAGTATCCAGGAGCTGCTTTCGCACCGAAAATAAATACTGTCGGATTAAACTCCTTAATTCTTCCATCCTTTAGACCATAATATATATCCAAAATTGAAAATGCGTTTAGTAATTGACGTTTATATTCATGAAGCCTTTTTACTTGTATATCGAATATAAAGTCCGGATTCACTGTAATACCTTCTTGTTTTAAGATATAATCAGCTAATTGTCTTTTCTTAATTCGTTTAATATCACCGAATTGTTTGATGACATTTTTATCATCTTTGTATTTCTCTAAGTCTTTTAATTTATCTAAATCAGTTGTCCATGAATTACCAACCTTGTCAGTGATAAAACCTGCTAATTCCATATTGGCTAATGCCAACCATCTACGTTGTGTAATACCATTGGTTTTATTATTAAAACGCTCAGGATATAACTGATACCACTCGTTAAGAGCATCATTCTTTAAGATTTCTGTATGGAGTTTTGCAACACCATTTGTAGAATGTCCTACAAAGATTGCAAGTCTTGCCATATGAATTAAATTCCCATCAATTATCAAATATTGCTTTTGATCTTGGTTTGTTTCTTTACCAAATGATTTTAATTCTTTTACAAGAGCTTTATTAATCATAACCACATATTTATAAACATTTGGTATTACTGCTTTAAATAATGGAACACTCCATTTTTCAAGAGCTTCTGCCATAACTGTGTGATTGGTATATGCAAAGGTTTCTTTTGCAATTCTTAATGCTTTTGCAAAAGTCATTCCTTCTTGCTCCATAAATAAACGGATTAATTCAGGAATTGCAACAACTGGATGTGTATCATTTAATTGAATCGCATATTCACTGGAGAAATGATTAAAATCATTACCGTATTTTTCTTTATATTTCTTAACTACATCTTGTAAAGATGCTGATGAGAAGAAATATTGTTGTTTTAATCTTAATTTCTTACCAGAATCCAAGGAATCATTTGGATATAACACACTAGTGATTGCTTCTGCTTCATTTCGTGCCTTTACTGCTTTATCATATTGCTGATTATTAAATAATTCAAAATCAAATACTTCAAGTGGTTCTGCTTGCCATAAACGAAGCGTATTTACAGTCTTGCCACCATATCCGATGACAGGTGTATCATATGGCACTGCATAAACGGATTGATTTTTGAAATTTATTTGTATTCTTTCATCTTCTTTACGAACAGACCATGGATCACCAAACTTAGTCCAATTATCTGCTTCTTCCATCTGAAATCCATTATCAAAATATTGTTTAAAAATACCATATTTGTAACGAATTCCATAACCGTTTAGAGTTACACCAACGGTTGCACCAGAATCTAAGAAACAAGCTGCTAATCTTCCTAATCCACCATTACCAAGTGCAGCATCTTCAATATCTTCAAATACCCTGATGTCTAAATTATTTTCACTCATTAATTCTGTGAACTGATGAAACAATCCCATATTTAAAAGATTTGAATAAATTAAGCGACCTATTAAAAATTCTGCTGATAAGTAGCAAACCTTTTTATTATTCGCTTCCAAACCCCAATCTTTGCCTAACGTTTTCATAGCAGCTTTTGAAACTGCATTATATAACTCTACAGTACTTGCATCTTTGATTGTCTTGCCATAATCTAAATCAAGTATAGCAATTACGTTTGCTTTAAAATTATTATCCATATATTCCTCCATTCTGCCAAGTCTACGTGATTACGTTCTAGGCCGCCTTACAACTCATCTTCATCTATCTTAGGGGCCCTTCCATATAAACAAGCCATTTCATAAAGATCTTCTTCGTCAATTCTATCGTACTGGGCTAATGTAAATCTCCATTTCCAATTGTTACCTACTGTTGATGGAAAGTTCATTCTAGCACTGTTATCAAGTTTTAATAAATCTTGCATTTGCACGATAGCAACATCCGCAACACACGAATACAAAGCACGAATAATTGTTTCAGGAAGTTCTTCTGCCTTTGAAACATTAAAATATTTGCAAAGGTGTTTTAGTGTTCTTACTGATTTACCTTTTAAGAAACCTACTAAAGTTTCATTATCGTGGGTTCCAGTATAAGCTACTATATTAGAAGTATTATAATTGTGTGGCAGATAATCATTTTCCACTGGACCATCTAGACCAAACTCAATGATTTTCATTCCTGGATAACCAGTTTCTATAATCAATTCCTTAACATTAGGTGTAAGCACTCCTAAATCTTCTGCTATTATTTTAGCGTCACCAATGGACTCTTTAATAATTGTTGTAAGTTTTCTTCCAGGTCCTATCTTCCATCTCCCCATTATTGCTGTTGGGCATTCTTCTGGTATGGAATAATAATTTACTACACCGATAAAATGGTCGATTCGAATAATATCATAGAGAGAAGCACTTGCCTTCATTCTCTCTCTCCACCAATCAAAGTCTCTATTCTCCATCTCATCCCAGCGGTAGATTGGGTTTCCCCATCTTTGACCATCTGCTGAAAATGCGTCTGGTGGAACTCCAGCAACGTTAATTGGTTTCTTTCTTTCATCTAATTCAAACAAATCCCCATGAACCCATACATCTGCACTATCTAGTGCTACATATAAAGGAATATCTCCTATGATTTGGATTCCAAGATTGTTGGTATACTCTTTTAAGGCATCCCACTGTTGTCTGAACTTATATTGACAAAACTTCCAAAAGTTTATTTCATCTTCTAATAAAGATTCGTACTTCGACACTGCATCTTTTTTGCGATACTTAATATCATCATCCCACCTTGACCATTCCTGGTTATTAAAATGAGATTTTAATGCCATATAAAAACTATAATCATCAAGCCAATAATCATTCTCTTCACAGAATGCTAAGTATGATTTTTTCTTATAATGATTACTTCTAGTAAACGCAGTTCTTAAAACTTTAAAACGATATTCATATATTGTGGCGTATTCAATCGTATCTTCCGATGTGTTCCACTTATATTGATTCACATCATCTTCTAACAATAATTCTTCTTCAATTAGATAATCTAAATCAATAAAATATGGATTTCCTGCAAATGCAGAAAAAGATTGATATGGGCTATCACCAAAGCTTGTAGGCCCTACTGGAAGTACCTGCCAGTACCTACATCCGACTCTTTTTAAGAAATCTGCAAATCGATACCCTTGTTCTCCTAACGTACCAATCCCATAAGGTGATGGAAGAGCACTAATTGGCATCAATATTCCGGCTCCACGTTTTAGTTTTTGTTTCGTCTGAGTTGTCATATTTTATACTCTCTTTAAGTTAGATTTAGTTTAATAATTTTGTTTAAGTATATTCTATCCAAATGTATTCAAAATTAATAACTCACAGTTTTATGTAATGATAAGTGTTTTCGAGAAGTTTCGAAACTATATGCATAGAATATCATCCTTAACCATATTTGTCAATATAATATTTGAAACTTATAGTAATAATTTATATGAAATATGTTAATACTATAAGTTTATTTGTTAAGTTTTACAATTAACATAAGAATGCACTATATTTGCATGTACCTGAAAACATCAAGATTACTTGTTTTTTATGCTCCTTTTTTGATATTTTCGAAAATTATCTATTGTATTTTCTCTTATTTTTATATTCATATTGTAAAATGTATTTTTATCCGACATAATATACAAAAATTACTGAATAGTGCAAATGTAAAACTGTGCTAAAAGGCAAATTATAAAAGAGATATTGAAAATATAATTGTTACAGG
This sequence comes from Anaerocolumna sp., assembly GCA_029239975.1. Classification (GTDB taxonomy): domain Bacteria; phylum Bacillota; class Clostridia; order Lachnospirales; family Lachnospiraceae; genus Anaerocolumna. The sequence goes on along the minus strand of JARBTX010000002.1, from coordinate 34,095 downwards.
TTATACTTATGGTGATTATTTATACTTTTTATAAAACTCTTAAACTGAAATCTTTAAGGAGGAAACGTCCATGGCAACGATTAAAGATATTGCCAATAAACTTGGTATAGCTGTTAGTACTGTATCAAAAGGTTTGAATGGTGCTAGTGATATTAGCGATGATATGAGACAGTTGGTATTAGATACTGCTGTAGAGATGGGCTATGCATCCAAGAAAATGAAAACCACAGGTACAAGAAAGGTTTGTATTTTAATCGAGAATATGGACTATGAAAATATAGATCAATTTGGTTATGAGATTATCGTTGGTTTTAAACTTTCTGCTGCAAGAAGGCACTGGGATGTAACCGTAGTACCTTCCAATCTTAATATGCAAACTGCTGAAAAATATGATACGTATATGCTTAAGAATGGCTACAGCGGTGCTTTTTTGTTAGGATTTACGCTTCATGATGATTGGGTAAAACAATTAAATAAAACAACAGTACCAACTGTACTACTTGATAATTACATCGAAAGAAATAATCATGTTGGTTATGTTGGAACTGATAGCTATGAAGGTATTGACTTGGCTGTTGACCATCTAAAAAGCATGGGACACACCCGTATTGCCTTCTTAAATGGTTCAAAAAACTCTATGGTATCAGAGCAGCGTTATCAAGCTTTTGTTACTAGTATGAACAAACATGGATTAGTTCCACATGAAGAATTAATAGAATATGGTTACTATGTACCTGATTGTGCAAAATATCATGTACCAACGTTCTTACAAAATGGCGCTACAGCAATTATCTGTGCCAGTGACTTAATTGCTTCTGGTGTAATCATTGAGGTTTTAAAACATGGACTTAGAGTACCAGAAGATATTAGTGTTATTGGATTTGACGATTTACCAATTGCTTCACAATTATCTCCTTCCTTAACTACAATAAGACAGGATAGAATCGATTTAGGAAAAAGTGCATTTTTACTATTAGATGGTTTAATTCATAATGTAACCATTAGTAAACTGTTATTGCGTGCAAAATTTATTCAAAGAGATTCTACAAGTTTTTGTAAAAATAGAGAATAAAGTCACTAACTTTAATATTTATTAAATGGCTCAGTTATCATTCGTTTAAAATATACAGAAAATAGGTGCATATTAATTCATCTGGACTCGCCTTTCCTTCAAGCAGTAAAATACACTGCTTTCAGCCGGTCTTCGCCATCTGAATTAATATGCACCTATTTTCTTAAATTATAGTAATTTCTTATATTTGTGCCTTATTTCAAAAGATATATAAAGAGCCCTGCATCCAATATTAAAGCTTGATTGCAGGAATCACACCTCAACACTTGGCACAGAGTCAAAGATAAAAGAGTTTTCATATGCATTCAGTAATGTAAGTTTAATTTTATATTTTACTTACATTCTGTAATGCAAATTGAAAACTCTTTTAACTTTTGTAATTTACTAATTTATTTGTAATTTTTTATGATATACATAAATTAAGCATTAACAATAAACTTTTACATTACGCTTTAAACCCTCTATTATACAAATTAGGATCAAAGGTCACTTCATTTAGTGTACCTTTTCCATAGGTTAAACCTGCATAAACTTGTTGCGTATTTTGCATTACAGGCCCTGAATTATCTGTTTTACTTACTCCTTCGAAACTGTACTTTAACTTTAATAGTATAGATTCCGCAGTTTCTAAGATTTTTGGGTCTTTTTTATAAACAGCATTTATAATTAGTTTATTCACATAGATATATAAACTCATTAGTTCAAAAGATATTTCATATCTATAATCTAAAGAACCCATCAGTTCATTTAAAAACCGTCCCGCATGCTTTAAATCTTTCGTATAAATATCCATTTCGTTTAAATCAAACGCTTTTTTAGCAGAATCAATATCGGATAGAATAATTTCATACATAATGACAATTAATTCAGATCTGGACGCCCCCGCTACCCTTGTTGCATATGATTGGATTAAATCTTTGGTCATATTTCATCCATACCTTTCTGTTAAAACCTTAAGTCAATTGCAAAAGTATCTAATAAACACTTCCAGATTATAAAAATGAATCTTATCCCTGTAATAAAGATAGAATTGTCTGTGGTCTTTCGTTGGCTTGAGCTAACATAGAAGTTCCTGCTTGTGCTAATACATTTTTTTGTGTGTAATTCGCCATTTCTTCAGCCATATCAACGTCTTCAATTCTTGATAATGCTTCTGACATATTTTCACTAGCAACATCTAAATTGGATATAGAATGCTCCAAACGGTTTTGGTAAGCACCTAATTTTGCTCTTATAGCAGTAACTGATGTAATTGCTTCATCTAATAAAGAAATTGCTTCTTGAGCTCCTTCTTCTGTACATAAATTGATGGAATCGATTCCTAACGTTTGAGGATTTACCTTAGGAATTCTAACATCCATAGTTTGACCTTTATTGGCACCTATTTGAAGTTCCATAGGACCTGCATCTAAAACGGTAACGGTAACATCTTCTGGTGTTCCACCAGTTCCACCATTGGAAGCAGTACCATCTGTTTTTGCATCAGTAAAGACTGTTCCTGCTGTGCCTGGCTTTACTTCAAATATCATCTCAAAATCATTTGCATCTGTTATTTTAACTAAATTACCATTTGTTGTAACGGTTGCTGTTGAACCAAATCCAGTAGTAATTTCAGCTTTTGCATCAACTCCAACTGCATTTGAGTGAGCACTTAAACCTAACTTTGTTGCAAGAGCTGAATTATCACAATAAATATCAAGAGTATTCTTAGAACCATAGCCATTTGTTACAAATACTAAACTGTAAGTATCTGTACTTGGGCCTGATAAAATATCACCCATATTAGCAGCTGTATAACCTGCTGTATCATAAGGTTTTACTGCATGAGTTGTATTGTCAGCTGTAGCAAATACATTTATATTGGTATTATCACAAGCGGTACGAATTTTTTCATAAACATCACTTAATGTATCTCCTGAAACGATCTCAACATCAATACCATTGATATTAATCTTTCCTTCTAATGTACTATCAATAACTAAATTATTTGATACCGATTTTGTACCTACAAGAACTGCTTGTCTTGCATCTTTTGTAATTTTAATATCATAATTAGCGTCAGCAACTGTATCAGACATTGATATTAAGTTAACGCTTGAGTTATTTGAGTATGACTTTTGATCCATATTACCATTAAGTAACGTTTTTGTATTAAATTCAGTCGTATCAGAAATTCTTTGAATCTCATCTCTTAATTGATCAATTTCAGCTTGAATTGATTCACGGTCTTCTAAAGTATTCGTTCCATTGGAAGCTTGAACTGATAATTCTCTCATTCTTTGTAACATGGTACCAACTTCTGTTAAAGCACCTTCTGCTGTTTGAATAACGGAAATACCATCTGAAGCATTTCTAGATGCTTGATCTAGTCCTGCAATTTGAGTTTTCATTTTTTGTGAAATTGCCATTCCTGCTGCATCATCTGCTGCACGGTTGATACGATATCCACTTGATAACTTTTCTAAACTTTTGTCTAGTGCACTATTCGTTCTTCCTAATTGATTGTTTGCTTTTAATGCTGAAATATTATGATTAATTCTCATTATTTATATCTCCAATCTGTATTTTACTAATTTTATCTATACTTTCTGTGATTCCAATTCTTTAAAAGTAATTAAAATTGATTTTGCCACACTATATAACTGTTCCGTTGAAATATTAGAATTATCTGTTGCTGTTTCTTTTCTGCTTTTACTTTCTTCCTTATTCACTTGATTTTTATTATAAAAATTCACTAGCTTTGTATCATTTTTCGGGTTGATACCCCTTTGTTCCATTACACAATGTAGCTGCTTTACTTCAACACCTGCATCTATAATAGCTGTTTTTATGTTCTCCATAGATGCTTCCATTAAGTTGAGAGAATTTCTATTATCACATAATATGAGTCCTTTTAGCTGTTGATCCTTTACGGATAAGCTCATTGTGATATCCCCCATTACATCCGATGAAAGTTTAATATCAATTTTTCCATTCATATCAGTATTTCGTACAAATGTTACATTTACATTAGTTATTTTTTCACCAATTGTAATTGGAATTTCATAACTTTCACTTTTTGCTAGTTTATTCATAAAGCTTATACCGTTGTTGATTCTTTTTAATGTTGCAATATCACCTGATGAAATAGTGGAATTTTCATATATTTTATTCAAATAGTTGCTTACATCCGTATCCATATTTTCATATTGTGTTTGCATGGATTCTTTGTTATTTAATGATTGAATTAATCTGTCTGAAATATCCGTTGGATTTATACCAGTTAAATCAGTGTTGTCTTCATCGGATTCTGGTATATTTTCTTGTTTTGTCAAAAATTGCTTCAATTGCTTATAAATAGATTTATCTTTATTCATAATGTCATTGGCAGCTTGTATATTATTAATGCTGTTTGGTATGTTATAGTTCTCTAGATACTTTAATGCATCGCGTGAATCTTTTATCATCTCTTGGTATGCATTTAATTTATCTTTATAGTACTCTCGTTCTATCTCATTATCATTAGGAACTTGATTCAAATTATCATAAAGCTTTTCAATGGATTGATTAAAAATTCCTTCCATATCATCTATGGTTTTTAACTTATACGGTGATAATTCATCTTTTATTTCAGAAAGTAATTGATTGATGTAGTTAACTTGCTCTGAAATCATATCATCTGTTCCATTATAAACTGTGCTAATTCCTTCCCTACTTTGAGTGGAACTAGATTCATTATTCGATAATGTAGATAAAAATGCTGCATTTATTTGTTCATGGATTCTGTCTTTATGGAATGAAATATTTTCTAACGTTCCAAAATTATCATCAATGGATGTTTTAATACCGCCACTTTGTTTTGTTCTTATTGCAGTTAAGAGATTACTCATAGTTATCTCTTGATCTGCCTTTATAACAGCTCCAAGTGCTGCACCATCTGATTTTTCTACTGCATTGATAAGTCTATAAATACCTATATAAGATTTACGTTCTTCTTCTGAAATGCTTTTTTCTTTATCAAGTTTATATAGATATTTACTATATTTTTCGTCATCCTTAATACCAATTTCATTTTTAATCTGAGTGATTTGTTGATTCAGTTCTTGTATTGGTATATTAAATGGGTTAATACCTTCTTTAATCAGTTCCACAGTAACTGCCGGATGTAAGTTTTTCATCATAACATTCACTTGTTCATCGTAAGCTTTTACTTGATTTATATTTTCCTTTGTAATATCAATTCCATTGTAGCCCAATATACGAACGGCTCTTTGATTTGCGTTTGTAGTTTCCATTGAAAGATCTTCTAATATTGCATCTACATTTTGAAAAGCTTTTTTTATAGAATCTCCCATATCTGACCTAGGTTTGGTCATTAATGCTTCATAGGACTGATTTGCTTTATCAAGTGTTTGTTTTATTTGATTTCCTTCATCAAGTAAACCTTTTACAGTCTGAATTTCTCTTGTTGATAAGGTACTTCCAAGTATATAACTTGGCATTCCTTTTAATTCGCTAATACCTTGTAATGAACCTTTTAAAAGTTCGATATTTTCACTAGAAACAGATGCATTTCCTTCTTTTAAAAGATTGCTATAGTACTCATTTTCTATTTCTTTTAATCCATCAACTACTTTACTTAATTCATCCGTTTGTAAGTGAAATCCCTTTTTTATTAGTTGCTGACCTGCTTCTACCGTCATCTTTAATCTAATTTCTTCTAATTGTCTTCTTACTTGGATGGTTTGGATATCAAGTTCTTGTAGGTTTTTTGTATTTTCTTCTAAGAAGTTGTTTGATTGTTTACTGCTGTCCTTTGCACTATCGCCTGTATCAATGTATATTTCTAATAGCCTTTGTGCTTCTTGTAATACATTACAATTGATAGTTTCAATATTCGTGGTTTGCTTAACAGCTAAAGTAATTGCTTCATCACTAATACTATTAAAAGCTTCCATGGCTTGTTTTGCTTTTTCTGAATCAATAAAGCTTAATGAAGCACTTTCTGGTTTTTGGCCATTTGCAACAGCAGTAACTGTTTTATTTAATACATCATCAATATTTATATGATTTTCTATTCCTTTTAAATCTTTTAATGTCCATAGGGTCTGCTCTGTTAACGGTAATTGGTTATCTAGTAACCATTTGGCATTACTTATGTTTTCATCATTAATTTCTAATTCTGCATCTTTAAGTACATGTTCTACTTTACTCTTAAGTCCATCCCAAGCTTCTTGTGATAATGAATAGGAGTTAGAATAGTGACCGCTGTAACTAGCTTTATAGATGTTTTCAATGGTTGGTTCTAAGTTTGTTTTTATAAGATAATGCATAGCTTTATCCGATATATGGTTCGCTGCACCAGCCATTTCCATAGCATTAGCTATTTTAGCTACATTTGCCTCCGTTACCGGAAGATCAGCTTCAACTAACTTCTCAACGATTTTCTTAGATACACCATTCAAACGGTTCATTTCTTTTACTTCTTTTTGTTTTTGTTCGTTGGTTTCTATTTGGTCATTTAGATTTTCTTCTTTTACTGCTCTTTGATTTTTTATTCTTGTCAACACACGTTCTAATCGTTCTAAATTATATTCATCCAATGTCATTCCCTCATCAGATAAATCCTTATAATCATCTTCTGTCATACGGTCGAAGTTGTCTTTTAAACGTTCTTCTTCCGTAATCACTACTTCTTTTTGTACTGGCTCAGTCTGGTTTTGTAATTGGTCTGTAAAGCCAGGTTCCGATTGAGTTATGGAAGGAATGAATTCGGTTGATTTGCTTTCTATGGAAGTACTTTCTAATTCCTTTGAAACATGTTGATTTATTTTTTCGAAAGACTTAAGATTACCATTCCCATATACTCCATTTACGTTCATAGATTCACACTCTCTTTTTTAGTTACTTGACAAGTTACATAGTTAAATCATATTTCGGCTTTTTTGTCGAAAATCTTTAATTATTTTTATTCCAAAATGTGGTATACTCTAGATGAATTATTCCAAACTCTACAAAACGTATAGGAGAAATTATAAATGAAAAAGCTAAAAATGCATTATTATTTAATAATAATGTTATTATTGTTCTCTTTAACAATTATTTCTGGCTGTGAATCTGAAACAGAAACTCGATCTGTCCTAGTTTCTGCGTCACATCCTACTACCGAAACATCAGATACCACCAATATTAAATCACCTAACAAACTGGTTGCTCCTTCTAAGGAGATAAATATAAACGCATCCCTAACTTCATTTGTATCTTCCATGCCAGTTGTTACACCTGCACCAACTATTACGGTAACTCCACCTCCAATCACTCCTGCTGCAGAAAGAAAGACTCTAACTTTACTTGCTGTAGGTGATAACCTAATTCACGAACAAGTAATAGAAAGTGGAAAACAATCTGATGGTTCTTATAACTATGATCACTTATTTTCTCATTTAAAAGATGAAATATCAGGTGCTGATATTGCTATTATAAATCAAGAAACCATACTAGGCGGAAGTAAATTTCCCTATACTGGGTATCCAGTATTTAATTCACCTACTGAAATAGGAGATGCTATTATTCATGCAGGTTTTGATGTAGTTTTACAAGCTACCAATCATTCTATGGATAAAGGATTTGAAGGAATAAAAAATACTATCGGATACTGGAAAGACAAGAACATTACTATGGTAGGATTAAACTCTAGTAAATTGGAACGTGAAACAATTCCTATCATTGAAAAAAATGATATAAAGATTGCACTTCTAAATTATACTTACGGATTAAATGGATATACCTTGCCTAATGATAAACCATATCTTGTGAACATGTTGGACAAGTCTAAGATAAAAAAGGATATTAAAAAAGCAAAGGAACTAGCAGATTTTATTATTGTGTTTCCACATTGGGGGACGGAATATGTATATGAACCAGATAATAGTCAAAAAGAATGGACTAGATTTTTTGCAGAAGAAGAGGTTGATTTAGTAATTGGAAGTCACCCACATGTCATTGAGCCAATTGAATGGGTAAATGGAGATAAGAACCATAAAATGCTAGTTTATTATTCTCTTGGAAATTATGTTTCATATCAAAGAGAAGCTCCTAGAATGCTTGGAGGAATGGCAAAGATAACATTAGAAAAAATAGATTCTAAAGTTTCAATAATACAAAATGGTATAACCCCTATTATCACTCACTATGAAAAGCCAAATAATTATGAATATGGTGTTTATAGATTAACGGACTATACAAAAGAGTTATCGCTAAGACACGGTGTAATAGACCTTGAAAAGAATAGCATATTTAGTTTAGATAATGCTTATGCTTTAGCAACTGATGTACTGGGCGATTGGATCATTCATTAGTTAAAAAAATCCGGGAAGTAAATGAATTATTGTTAGTTTAACATAGATAAATTGGTTTGTAGGAGTCCAAATATTATCACAGTTTACTTTCCCGGAGTAAATTTGTTTTTTACATAAACAAATTCATCTTGATATTAACTGATATGATTACAACTTTCAATATAATTTGCATATTTGGCTTAGTATAAGGCAAGTTTGGTACCAATTACCTATTTACTAAGTGTTTTTACCCCTACTTAACCAAATATCTACAATAAATTTTCCATATTCCTCATAAATGCTCATCATTCCATTATGTTTCTTAACTATATCTTTGATGTTTAAACTTCCAATACCATGTTGTAATTTATCATCTTTTGTGGTGTATAAATTAGGATTTTTCTTTAATACTGATTCATTAATTGTATTGCCTATTAAAATTACAAGATAATTTCTATCATCGTAAATTTTTAAGGATATTTCTGCATTATTTTCAACTTTCATTGCAGCTTCAATTGCGTTGTTTAACAGGTTTGACAACAATATACTTAGATCAAGCTCCGGAACTTCTTCCACACTACCTATGATTTCATAAACAAAATTTATGTTGTTTTTTTTACATATTGATATTTTTGAACTAATGACAGCGTTAACAATTTCACTTTTTGAAGTGACTAATCGCATATCAATATTCATTTTTTTTTCTAAAATACTAGACAAATAATTTTTTGCTTCTACCACTTTACCATTATGTAAAAGTGTAGATGCACATTCTAAATAATTTTTTATGTCATGACGTATTTTTCTTATTTCTTCATAAGATTTTCTCATATCAAGAAAACTTTTTTCTTGTTCTAGTAATTGTAATTCAACAAAAGAATAATATAATTTTTCATTGTTCTTTTTGCTAATATTTACAAATAAAAAGTAACATATTGCATTTATAGTAATTAAAAATGCAATAATACATATAGCGAAAACCGTGTTTCTCTTGGACTCTGGATTAGATACCAACATTTCAAATACCAATAAACTAATTATAAAGGATGCAAGAAAAACCAGTAATATAGCTAACCATTCTATACTAGTTAATGAAAATTTCTTATGCTTAAAAATTCGTAATAAAACATTAGTTAAGAATAAATAACTTAATATTGATATTACAATAATAATGATCCGATTAATTTCATTAGAAAAAATCGGTTCTGGCATGTTTAATGGAAAAAGGTAATTTACGACTATTAAAATACAAATCCGTACCAAATTCTTTATTCCAATATTTAAGAAAACAATACCTATTTTTAGATAGGTAGACCCATTTAATAAAATTATACTATATAACATAAAAACACTTGTATTTATAAACAACCTGACACCTTGATACGTTGAACATCTTCCTAGCGCCAAACTTACAAACTGTAATACTATTAATGTAACTAAAATTCCAATTACATTCCATTTGTCTTTCTTTTTCCATCCTAAGTATTTTGTAATAAAGTTAGTAGAAATAGAATTTTGTATCAATGATGTTACATTTTCAATAATTAAAAAACTCATATTAATAATCCCTCATATAAAGTTGAAGTTTTTGCTTTACTGCTTCAAACCGATACCGGCTCAAGGGTATACTGTCTTGATTACTTAAAATCACCTTTGTTTTTTCAATTGAAAAAATATATCTATAATTTACCAAGTACCCACTATGTACTCTAATAAACCCTAAAGGCTCTAATTCTTTTTCCATCTTACTAAGATTGCTTCTTATTCGATAGGTAGTGTCCTTGCTATTTAAATATATATCATGCCTGAAACTCTCGATATATAATATTTCAGTTATTTTGATTTCTATTGTAGTATTTTGAAAATTAATTTTATAATATATATTCTCTGCTTTTATTTTCTTTGTCAACGCAAGGATTGCCTCCGATAGTTCTTCGTAAAGATACTTTTTACGAATAAATCGAAATGGTCTAAAATGTATCGATTGAAACACTAAATCTTCCCTATTCGTTATAAATATTATATATACAAAATTATTAACTGCTCTTATTTCTGCAGCTAACTCAATACCTGTAACTTGTGGCATTTCAATATCTAGGAATAAGATGTCAAAGATTATTGTTTTAGTTGCTTCCAATAAATCAAGACTATTTGTAAAACTATGTATTTCATATTCTAAATCTGTTGTCGCAAATTCTTTATTAAGTTGCTTTTCTAATTCTTCTAATGTCACTTTTTCATCATCACATACTGCGATTTGCAAAATCATATGTATTAGTTCCATCCTTTATTATGAGTAGTGTGATTGTTTATATCTAACTAGGTGAAAAATAAAATAAGACTAACCAAATATGCACCCCGTAATCCAAGTACATGTATCAGTTAGTCTTACTTTATAATAGCTTCTGCCCTCTCACGTTCCCCAACGCGTGCTTACTTCCTCTAGTACAATACCTTCTTGTATCGACTTATATGATAATAACAGTTTTTGTAAGATTTGTCAATAGACTGTTAATATTTTTTTTGTTTTTAGTAATTTTGTATAATGATATTTATAGGATACCTATAATAACTTTTCCTGTTTCGAATATTTTGCCAAACCATTTGCGAGTTATAAATATCTTATAATTCAAAGAAACCTTTAATTAAAGTTTCTAAATGTAGTTGGTCTTCTGCACCCATTAACTCTCTTGCAGAATGCATTGCTAACATTGGAATTCCTAAGTCAACAGCCTTCATTGGAAGCCAAGATGATATAATTGGTCCTAATGTACCACCACCTGGCATATCAGATCGGTTAACAAATTTTTGATATTTTACTCCAACTTTTTCACAGATTTGCTGTATTATAGCAATTGCTTCTGTATCAAACGTATATTTTTGATTGCTATCAATTTTAAAGACAATACCACCGTTTAAAGTAGTTTGATTTGTTGGGTCATATTTTTCAGGATGGTTTGGATGAACAGCGTGAGCCACATCAACGGATAACAATATACCATCCGCCATTCCTTCATAAATCTTAACGCGATCACTAAACCCAAGTCCTGCATATATTTTTTCTAAAAGTATGTTTAAATAAGAAGAATCTGCACCCTGTTTACTATGGCTACCTACTTCTTCGTTATCATATAATGCAATAAGATTAATACCTTCCTTACGTTTACCTTCAATTAAACCCTTCACAAGTGCCCAAACAGATGTTAAATTATCAAGTCTTGGACAAGAAATAAGTTCATTCTCGATACCTATTATCAAACCTGTCTCTGTATTATAAATATACATGTCATAATCAAGAATATCTTGACTGTTTACCTTTAACTCTTCTGCAATAAATTGTTTAAAGAAATCTTTATTTCTATTAGCATCTTTCTCTTCATTCCCTTTACGCATAGATATAATAGGAATGGTATCTATTTGCTTATTTAATTCTACTCCTTTATTAACATCCCTATTAATATGTATTGCCATATTAGGAATTGTTAATAATGGTTTCTTGATATCTAATAATCTTATCTCTGGGTGAAATGGGTCATTACTTTTTAAAGCAACTCTTCCAGCAATTGATAATGGTCGATCCATCCAAGTACTTAATATTGGACCACCGTAAACTTCTGTATTTAGTTTTAGGTAGTTGCCTGATATCATTTCTGCATTCGGCTTAACACGAAATCCTGGATGATCTGTGTGTGCTGCTGCGATACGTAAATTATTTTTATTTACCCACTCACTTCCTACTGTAAAAGCAAATAAGTTGGTATCAAATGGCTTAACATAATAGGAATTACCAGCTACTAAACACCAACTATCTTTCATTTTAAGTTCCATAAAACCAGCTGACTCTAATTTTTTAATTGATTCTTCCACAACTTGATAAGGTGAGGTTGCAACTTTAATATATTCCAATAATTCATAATTAATTGTTTCTTGCATACTATTAGGCTCCTACTTTTTTATTATCAGATTAATGGTATTATAGCTTATATGGAAGAACATAACAATAGATAATTCCATACCAATACCTTTTTCTTGACTCAGGGCTTTTACTGCTATATGCTAATCATAATAAATTAAATTCTGTTGTATTAGCATTAGTATTATCAGACATTAGATAGGAGATACTTATGGATCAAAATTTATTTTTGTCTGCTTGTGAAAAAGTGATAGATAATGTAAAAGAAGGTAATGGAATCGGGACATTAAGTGAAAAAACAGTACATGCTGTTTTAAAAAACTATCTAGTTCCAGATACCACTTGCCATGAAATAAAGATAGGTAGTTTTTATGCTGATATTGTCTGTGAAGAAGGAATAATGGAAATTCAAACAAGAAGCTTTGATAAATTACGAAGAAAATTAGAAAGTTTTTTACAAATTAATCCAGTTACAATCGTATATCCCATACCCTATAGAAAATATTTAAGATGGGTAAATGAAGAAACTGGTGAAATTAGTGCACCTAGAAAATCACCAAAGTGTGGTACGCCATATATTATTTTTCCTGAACTTTATAAAATCAAAAATTACCTTCTTGATCCTAATTTAAAACTACACATAATTCTTATGGATTTAGAAGAGTATCGCTTTTTAGATGGTTGGAGCAAAGATAAAAAAAAGGGTTCTACAAGGTGTGATCGTATACCAATTGCATTAGTGAATGAAGTTTTTATCCACAATTTATCGGATTATTCTAAATTAATTCCACAAGATTTGCCAGATGAATTCACAACGAAAGATTTTAAAAAAGTTTCTGGCTTATCAACCACCAATGCTACCACTGCTTTAAATATACTATTTCATGTTGGAGCAGTTAAAAGAATCGGGAAAAAAAGTAAAGCCTATCTTTATAGTAGATAGGCTTTACTTTTTATTATATTACATGATTGGTTCACCCGAATCATTCATACTAATTAACATTATTTTGTGTTTTCTTATATTCTGCTAGTAATAAATCAACCATACGTCCATAACTTTTTACACCATCCGATTGATTGTTGGCTTTCAGATAATTGTCATTCATGGTTGTTGATACTGCACTAATTACTGTGTCTTCGAATTGCTTCCAGTAAAAATACTCATCACGTAGATCTGCAAACATACCTTCATTATAATTTAATTGAACTTTTCTATATAATTCAGGGCTTTCTTTATATAATTGATTGCTTGCATAGGATAATGCTAACATTACACCACTATACTGGAATTCTAAATTATCTGATTGCAAACAAGCTAGGTATGCTATGAAGTTTGCTTCATCTTCTCTCATAAATCCATGTAAGTGTGCTAGCTCATGGCTCATAGTTGCTGGGATTGAATATGGAGCTGCTTCTACATTCACATTTGCTTCTAAGGAAAACGGCCAGAATATTCCCGTTATCTCCATTCGTGACATAAATTTTGAGAATAATACTGGTTTGGGAGCTCCATAAGTTCCTTTAAATACAGGGTATTCTAAGGATAATTTATCAAAGGCATTGGCTGCTGTATTTGATAACTCCTTCCAGTTCATGCTATCTAACTGAAGAACTCCAAACTCATCTTCCGTTCCATCATTAAGATGCAACTTTTCTCTTAAATCTGCTGCTTTGTTAGCAAGGCTTAGATTGAGATAATATAAATCTTCTACCGAAGAATCTTCAATGGTTAAATCACTAATAGCTGAAAAAGGATATCTGTAATAATTAACTCCAGCAAATATTACATATATAAATAAAAGAATGCTGATTGTGCATGCTGCATTCATGACTTCTTTTAAAATAACATAGTCTAGTTCTTTTTTATTTTTGATTTTGCTTATTATTTTAATAATGAATCTTGCTAGGAATATCACTATAATGATAGGAACTGCAATAATTTCTAGTTCCATTAATGAATATGGAATAATACCTACTACTAAACTAATTGCTTGTGTAATCCACCTAATTACTCCTCTTGCAAATATATATTCTGCAATATCTGAATTATTTTTACAAATCCATAAAATAAATAATGAAATTGGAATGAGAAGCAGCAAAAAGATACGTTTTAATTTGAATACCATATGCCACTTTTTTTCTTTGACTTCATTGCCTTCATTGAATAATACGTCTATATTGCGGTCCATGGTTTCATTCCTCAATTCTAATATTTTGATTTCCATGTTAGTAGTGACTTTATTCCATTATTTATTACAATCTTCTTATTTATAAGTTTAAAGTATCATTCAAGCTATTTAAATTTAACACTTACCATTTAATTTTTTTCATGCTTATGATGATGTTCAACCTTTATGGAATCTACTGATATATTTAATACATCCATAATTTCAGCTTCTGAGATTTTAGTATACTCTGATAATTCATGAACAGTAGCTTCTCTTCCTAAATCTTCTGCTAATTCGTTTGCTGCATCATTTAAATACTTCATTCTTTGGAGCATTTTTTTCTCAAAATCAATGCTATCTTTTTGTTCTCTTAATGCATTTTCAATAAATTCATTTACATAGTTTCTTATAAAATCTCGTAAGTTTTCTTTTGAAGGTAACTCTTCTAGTTGTTCGATTGCGCTCATTAATCCAATATTACCTTCTTGTATTAAGTCCTCAAGGGTAAGGCCTTGGTTTTTATAATTCGCAGCAAGCTCTACTACATATCTTAAATTCATTTCAATAAGTCGATTCTTGGCTATATCATCACCATTATTTATTTTATCAATAAGATGAATTTCTTCTTCCCTTGTTCCTGGCTTGATTGCATCTAAATCTTCTAAATACATCTTTAAATAAGCGGAATCTTCCTCTTTTTGTACTTTAATTTCTTCTTGACTATCTAAAGTTTCCATTTGGGTTTCAATTTCATCTATTACATCATTGATTTTATATTCCTGTTGTAACTTCTTTACATGATCCGATGTTGCTTCTACATAACCACTAATTTTTATTTGGTTTGCAGCAAGATACGCAAAAATATGTTCATATTGCGCATCACTCAAATCCATATCACCAAATAATTTCTTTATTTCATCCATAGATAAATTGTTACCTTGTACTCTAGCTACTTCTAGTATATCTGATAACATTTCTTGAAACCTATTTTTATTATCCATCATTTATTTATAAATCCTTTCATAAAATATCCTTTATATTCATTCAAACGCATATCATTAGGTACATTTTTACTAATAATTGTCATTTTGTGTTTCTCTCATTTTATCTTTATATTATATCATCGAAATCTATTTAGAGTCTGTACTAATATTGTACCATACATGCAATTCTATAGCAAATTGATTATTTTAACATGTACAATTGTTATTATTTTAGCAAAATTACTGGACAAAATGGCATAATCATACATTTCTTTATTCCTTAACGATCAACCCTTGAATAAGATTTCTTTCCTATGATATAATGAAAATAAAATCTTTCTAAAACATTACATGTTAGTTAAACTAACTTATGTAATACGTGCAATTAGGTATAACTCTACACCCCTATACTAAGCACAGATTGGAGTATATATGTCAGAAAAAGAAAATGAATTTATTACAACAAATGAAAACATCACAGAAGAATCAACTACTACAAACGAAACAACCGTAATTCCTGAAATAATTCCATCTATGTCTGAATTTGAAGATCAAATTACCAAATCTCTGAAAAAAATCGAAGAGGGTGAATTGGTAAAAGGTCAAGTTATTGGTGTAACTGAGACTGAAGTTATCGTTGATCTTGGTTATTATACAGAAGGTATTATCACTTTAGAGGAATTAAGTAATGATCCAAGATTTTCAATCAAAGCGGATATTAAAACTGGTGATGAAGTACAAGCCATTGTAATCAAAGAAGACGATGGTGAAGGCAATATTTTATTGTCAAAACGTAAAGCAGATAATATCTTATCTTGGGAAACACTAAAAGAATACATGAATAAAAGAACTATACTACGTGTTAAAATAGCTCAAGCCGTAAACGGTGGAGTTGTTACGTATTTAGAGGGTATTCGAGCTTTTATACCTGCTTCTCAATTGTCATTAACTTATGTTGAAGACCTAAGCTCTTGGGTAAACAAAGAAATCTCTGTAATTGTAATAACAATAGATGAAGAGAATGCAAAGCTTGTTTTATCTGCAAAAGAAGTAGAAAAAGATCAAGCTGTCAAAGATAAAAACAGTAAAATTTCTAGACTTCAAGTAGGATTAGTAACTACTGGTATAGTTGAAAAAATAGCTCCATTTGGTGCTTTTGTTAATATTGGTGAAGGTTTATCCGGACTTGTACACATATCACAAATCTGTGGTAAACGCATTAAATCCCCAAATGAAGTAATTAAAGAAGGACAAGAAGTAACTGTTAAAATTTTAGAAGTAAAAGAAGGTAAAATAAGTCTTAGTATGAAAGCTGTTAGCGAAGAGATGGAAGTTGTAGAGTCAGTTGAAGATGTACCAAACGAATATTCATCTGGTGATTCTGCAGCAACTGGACTTGCAGCTTTACTTAAAAACATAAAATTATAACAATACTGATAAGGAATTATAAATCTTCCTGCTATAATAAAATAAGAGTGCATTCTATTCATCTGGTTTCACCTTTTGAATAGATATGCACTCTTATTTATACCTTTTCTAATTATATACACGTAACATTATTTCATATTTTATGTTTTTAAAATTATACTATTGTGATATTGAGTTTTTTATTAACGAAATCCGAAGAATTTAATATGTCTTCCTTCTGATTTCTTATCATTCTTTTTTGTTTTATTTTCTTTTTCTGTTTCTTTAGAGGCTTTTTCTTTTCCTATTGCAGCCTGTTCTTCTGCCTCGTAAATTGCATGTCCTTCTTTTTCGGTCTGGCTATTATCATTTTTAGTTTGTATAGTCGATTTATTAATTATATTATCAATATTTCTTTGAAAATTCTCTTCTAAGTTATCTGTTGTAGAATCGTTTTTCTTATCTTCCACCGGTTGATTCATGTTATCATTTAGTATTTGTTCATTCTCTACTTGATTATCATCATCCACCACAGTTCCATAGGAGTCTTTTATCATATTTTGAAAACTCTCTGATAATATTTCCTTATATTGTTGCAATTCATCTTCATGAGAATAAGTTCTTATCTCTTCATTTAATGTTAACATTTTATGATCTAAAAAGGCAACCACATCAGCACATTCTTTTAACTCTTTACGAATCCTCTCAGGAGCATTACCTTCAAATTTGTAATATATTTTATGTTCCAAACTTGCCCAAAAATCCATCGCAATGGTACGGATTTGAATTTCGACCTTAGTATTAACCATTCGATTGGACAAGAAAATTGGAACAGATACTATCATATGATAACTTGTATATCCATTTGGTTTCGGACATGTTATATAATCTTTCACTTTTAATACTTGAACATCACTTTGTTTTGCAATTAGATCTGCTATCCTATAAATATCTGAAGTAAATGAACAAATAATACGTATACCTGCTACGTCATTTATATATTTTACTATATTTTCAACTGTGAGCTCTCTACCATTATGACGTATTTTTTTTGCTATACTTTGTGGTGATTTTAGTCTAGAAGTAATATGTTCTATTGGATTGTATTGATGATTCAATTTAAATTCATTGTTTAATATTTCTATTTTTGTATATACTTCTTTTAAAGCTGAATCATACATCAGCATGACTTTTTTCCACTCATCTTCTTCATTATAAAACATAGGTAAATCCATTGTTATCCTCCTTAAGAAATAAGGAACACCCCTGTTCGTATCATGTAACCCCATTAAGTTTTTTTGTATTTTCTTAATTCGTAACATCTTATTTCGATTTATTATAACACAAATTTATGAACAATTTTTGAATAATCATAAAGTTAATGAAATATTAATGATTATTTAATATTGGAAAAAATTTATTTATTTTAATAAATTTTGGTTGACAATATTTACTAATGTGTTATAATGTGAAAAGACTATAAAAGAAAGAGAGGTAAAATCATGATGTTTAAATTTAGATTTACAGGCAATTTAACTAGCAACAGACCATTATGTAAGATTACCTCTGCTTTAGGTTTAACTTTATAAGTAACTTTATGCCATAATAGATTAGAATATTTATGGATAGTTATTTATATTAGATTAGCTTTTATTGCCGTGGTATCTTACCACGGCTTATTTTTTGCCCAAAAACGGCGAAATTTAATAAAAGGGTAACAATGAAACGTATTTTTAGGTAATTCTACAGGGGAGTTACCAGAGGGATTCAGGAGGTTCTTTATGAAAAAAATATCAAGTTATATTCGCAGATACTGGTATGCATATGCCTTTGCTCTTATATGCATGGTGATCAGTATTTCCTTAGATATGTTATCACCTCAGATAACAAAACGTATTATCGACGATGTTATCATCGGTGGAAATATGAATATCTTAACCAAATTATTAATTGGTATATTAATAATTGGAGTAGGAAGATGTATCTTCCAATATTTAAAGGAGCTAACTTTTGATAAGGTAAGTTCTAAGATCGCTAGCGATATCAGACGCAACTTATTTGGCCATATTCAAAGTTTAAGCATTCAATTTTTTGATAAAACAAACACTGGTGAATTAATGTCACGTGTAAAAGATGATGTCGATAAAATATGGGGAGCAATGGGATTTGTAGGAATGCTTGTAATTGAAGTTATCATTCATACATCCATCGTTATCTATTGTATGGTTAAGTTAAGTCCTAAATTAACAATCTTACCATTAGTCGCAATGCCTATTGTTGCACTCATTGCTATCTTTATGGAAAAAAGTTTAGGTAATGTATATGAAGATATAAGCGAAGAGAATGCAGTCTTAAATACGGTAGCTCAAGAAAACTTAGCAGGTGTAAGAACTGTTAAGGCTTTTGCTAGAGAAAAATTTGAAATATCTAAGTTCTTATCACATAATAAGCGTTATTATGAATTGAACATGAAGCAGTCTAAGGTATTCGTCAAATACAATCCATACTTTCAATTTATCACAAGATTACTTCCCGTTTTAGTTATCATTATAGGCGGTTCTATGGTAATTAAAAATGAAATTTCACTTGGTACTTTAGGTGCCTTTGTTGAATATTCCAATAACATTGTATGGCCTATGGAAATGATCGGTTGGTTAAGTAATGATTTAGCATCCGCTTTTGCTTCTAGTAAAAAAATCAAGAAAATTTATGAAGAAGTACCAGTTATACAAGAAAAAGCGGACCCAATTATTCTTAAAGATGTAAAAGGTACTATTGAATTTGATCATGTAACCTTTAAACAAGGTGATAAGCAAATACTTAATAATATCAGTTTTAATTTAAAATCTGGTAAAACAATTGGTATTATGGGAGAAACTGGTTCTGGTAAGTCTTCTATCATTAATTTATTACAAAGATTTTATGATGTAGATGAAGGTTCCATTAAATTAGATGGTGTAGATATAAAAGACCTGACACTAAAAGAGTTACGTTCTAATATATCACAAGTAATGCAAGATGTATTTCTATTCTCGGATACCGTTAGTGAAAACATAAAATTAGGTAAAAAAGATGAAATTGGTGAAAATGAAATACTTCATGCAGTAGCAAATGCCCAGGCTAAAGACTTTATTGAACGTATGGATAAACAATATGAAACCGTAATCGGTGAACGTGGAGTTGGTTTATCTGGTGGACAAAAACAAAGAATCAGTATAGCAAGAGCCCTTGCAAAGAAAACACCTATTTTAATTTTAGATGATTCTACCTCAGCTCTTGATATGGAAACAGAGCATATGATTCAAAAGTCATTAAATGATTTAACAGACACAACAAAAATAATAATTGCCCATAGAATTTCTGCTGTAAGAAATGCAGACGAAATTATAATTCTTGATGAAGGTAAAATCGCAGAACGAGGTACACATGAAGAATTACTAGAAGCAAAAGGGTTATATTATAAAACTTATATGGCCCAATATGGTAATTACCTAGAAGGTATTACCCCTGCCCTAAAGGAGGTTATTTAATGTCAGTAAATGCAGTCCGTGATGACGAAAAATCCGTCAGTACCGGTAAAATAAAAACACTACTACGGCTTTTTCGCTATTTATTAGCTTATAAAAAAGAAATCCTGTTTGTATTAATTATAATGACTTGTACTGTAACAATCACATTAATTAATCCATTAATAGTGGAACGAGCAATTGATGTTTATATTGCTAATCGTGATATGAATGGTTTAGTCAAATTAGGTATTTATGCAATTGGATTAAACTTAATATTTATCCTATTAGTTAAACTTAGAATGTATATCATGGCTAAGATATCAAACAACGTATTATTAACCGTACGACAAGAATTATATACACATATACAAAAACTTAGCTTTAGTTTTTTTGACAGCCGCCCAACGGGCAAAATTCTTGCTCGTATTATAGGTGATGTTAATTCCTTAAAGGATGTATTATCAAACAGTGTAACAACATTAATCCCAGATTTTATTACCATTTGTGCGGTTGTAGGAATCATGGTAATAAAAAATTATAAACTTGCCTTTGCCGCAATGATTAGTTTACCACTTTTAATTGCTGGAATGTGGTTAATCCAGATATATTCCCATGTAAGATGGCAAATCCATCGTAAGAAAAGTTCCAACTTAAATGCTTTTATACACGAAGATTTATCTGGAATGCGTATTATTCAAAGTTTTACTGCTGAGAGTGAAACAGAGAAGGATTTTGACATATTATTATCAGAACATCGTGGATCCTTTGTAAATGCTGTTTACTTTGCAGATGCCTTTGGACCAGTTATTGATTTTTGTTGGGGACTTGGTACGGTATCACTTTATTTTATAGGTGTTAAAATGGCTGGTAACAATACCGTTCCAGTTGGTACTCTTATTGCTTTTGGTACTTATATTTCTATGTTTTGGAGACCAATTATGAATTTAAGTAACTTTTATAATCAATTAGTTACTAATGTAACTGGAGCAGAACGTATTTTTGAAATAATGGATACAAAACCAGAAATTAAAGATGCAGACAAAGTAAGTGAGCTACCTGAGATAAAAGGTGATGTACACTTTGAACACGTAACATTTGCTTATGATGAAGATACAAAAGTTTTAAATGATGTTAGTTTCCATGTAAAGCCGGGTGAAACCATTGCACTGGTTGGACCTACTGGTGCAGGTAAAACTACTATTGTTAATTTAATAAGTCGTTTTTATGATGTAAGTGAAGGTAATATTATTATTGATAACTATAATGTAAAAGATGTTTCCATTGAAAGTTTAAGACAACAAATGGGTATTATGACACAAGATAATTTCTTATTCTCTGGTACCATAAAAGATAATATCAGGTATGGAAAATTAGACGCAACAGATGATGAAATCATTGCTGCTGCAAAATCAGTAAATGCACATGATTTCATTATGAAGTTAGAAAAAGGTTATGATACAGAACTAAAAGAACGTGGTAATGGATTATCTGTAGGACAAAGACAACTTCTTGCATTTGCTAGAACTATGGTATCTAGTCCAAAAATTCTTATTTTAGATGAAGCAACCTCCAGTATTGATACACATACCGAAATTTTAGTACAACAAGGGATTGAAGCATTATTAAAAGGGAGAACTTCATTTGTTATAGCACATCGTTTATCTACGATTCAAAAAGCAGATCGTATTTTTGTAATTGACGATGGTGGTATTAAAGAAGAAGGTACTGCAAAAGAGTTAATAGAGAAAAAAGGATTTTATTACGATCTATATATGGCACAATTTAAAAATATTTAATGTTTCAAACAGTAAATATTATAAAATGTTTAAACTATATAATTTAAATGTACTACCTTTAAAAATATTTTGTTTTTATTTGTTATCTTTTTGATGTAATCTATATTGAAAATTGTAATTTATTTATACAATCTTTTTTATAATTGGAATCGTTTAAAGGAATTTGCTTTATAATTATCAATTTATATAAAATCAATAGCTTACTTGTATTCAAACAGAATTTTTAATGATTTTTATAAATAACATAAGATTTTGGTATATCTAGATAAAGTAATTATAGTTTAGATATACCGATCTTTTATATTAAGATCTTTTTATATTAAGATTTTTATTTTAGGATTTTAATCTTAGGGTTTTATCTTAAGGGTTTTATCTTAGGCGTTTTATCTTAGGGGTTTATCTTAAATTTTTATCTTAGGCGTTTTATCTTAGGATTTTTATCTTAAGGACTCTTAGATTGGAATAATAATAAAGAAATTATTGGTAATTTATTGACAATTAAGAACTAATGTTCTATGATTGATTTTAGTTAACTTTTTACTATAAGGTATTTGGGGAGGTATCTAAATGGATATAAACAATGATGAGAAGAATATAACATCTTCTTATGTTAATGATAAATTACCAGTATCATTAACTACTTCATTATATAATTATGGTATCCGCAAAGCAGACGTTATATATTCTGTTCAAACTGACATGAATAATGAAGGTGTATATACTGATGGTTTTGTGTTACTTACAAAAACTAAATTAATCTTGGCTTATGCACCGCCTATCCAAAATAGTATCCATTCTTTTGCTGGATACAAAAAACAAATAAATAATAGCTCACAAACTTTCTCTATACATATCCTTGAAAGTTCAAAGATTGATACTTTGGTACTTCAAAGGAATGTAAGCACTGGTTGTCTATATGCACACATGGATAACCATGATGTTATTTTATCTACATTTTCAAATTCTTTTATTGGTGAATTCAATGAATTGATTAAGTTATTTCAAAAAATAAAAGATGGCAAAGAGTTGGCGAATGAAGATTTTGAAGTAAATAATAAACATGCATGTTGTCCTAAATGTGGTTCCCTTTATCCAGATCAAGAACGAAAAATATGTCCTAAATGCATGGACAAACGATCTATTTTTCTTCGTACCCTTTCTTATTTTACTCCATATAAATTCAAGCTGTTCATAATGATGCTTTGTTACATAGCAACTGCTGCACTTAATTTGGTTTGGCCATACTTAAATGGTACCATTCTTTATGATAAAGTACTTAAAAAGAATGAATTATTTTTAAAAATCTTTCATCTTCCTATAGGTCGTTTTGGTTTAGCATTAGTATTTGTGGTAATTACCATGCTTTTAACAAAAGTTACAATGCAACTATTAGGAATTATTCAAGGTACATTAACTGCAACAATTGTTCCAGATGTTGTTAACAAAATTAAATCTCAAGTATTTCGTTCTATGGGCAAATTATCAATCAGTTTTTATAATAGCCGCCAAACTGGTGGCTTAATGACACGTGTCCTTGACGATGCCAATGAGGTTACTTACTTTTTCATTGATGGTTTACCATACTTTTTTATTAATGTACTAACCATTATATTAACTTGTATTGTAATGATATCTATGAATTGGAAATTAGCTATTGCCTCTTTGATTCTACTGCCCTTTTTAACATTAATTAGTTGGCGATTGCTGCCTAGGCTTTGGAGCTTTTATGGTAGACGCCATAGAGCGAGCCGAAGTTTAAATGGTCAAATCAATGATAATATAACTGGAGCCCGAGTAGTAAAAGCATTTGGTCAAGAGAATAGTGAAATGACAAGATTTTCAAAGTACAATGAAAAAGTTCGTAAGTCTGAACTAGCATTAGTATCTTTTGATAATCGCTTTTATGCGTTGTACTCCACCGTAGAGAATATTGCTTCTTTTGTTGTATGGGGGTTTGGATCTGCTATTCTATTAAGCAGCACAAATATGGAACTTGGTATTTTAATTACATTTGTTGCTTATGTAGGTCAATTAAACGGTCCATTAGATTTCTTGTCTTACATTTTTAGGTGGTGGGCTAACAGTATAAATAGTGCTCAAAGAATATTTGAGATTATTGATGCTGTACCAGAGATTCAAGAAAAACCGAACCCAATTAAATTAGAAAACTTAAAAGGTGATATCACTTTAAATAAAGTTACTTTTGGATATGAACCCAATAAACCAATTTTAAAAGATATCTCATTTGAAGTAAAAGCAGGTGAAATGCTTGGAGTTGTAGGACGTTCAGGAGCAGGTAAATCAACTTTAGTTAATTTAATATCTCGATTATATGACCCACAAGAGGGTGAAATATTGATGGATGGGGTTCCAATTAAAGACATGGCATTTGATGATCTAAGAAAAAATATTGCTATGGTTTCTCAAGAAACTTATATCTTTATGGGAACCGTTGCCCAAAATATTGCATATGCTAGACCTGATGCATCTTTGCATGAAATAATCAGCGCTGCCGTACTTGCAAGTGCTCACGATTTTATATGTAAAATGCCAGATGGTTATGATACTATAATTGGTTCTTCCGGACGTTCTCTTTCTGGTGGAGAACGTCAGAGAATCTCTATTGCTAGAGCCATTTTAGCAGATCCTAAAATACTTATTTTAGATGAAGCAACAGCATCTGTTGACACTGAAACGGAGCAAGCAATACAAAAATCTCTTAATATGTTAGTAAAAGGAAGAACCACTTTATCCATTGCACATAGATTATCTACGTTAAAAAATGCAGATAAATTAGTAGTAATAGATGATGGTAAATTAACAGAATCCGGAACACATGATGAATTGATTGAACAAAAAGGAACTTACTATAAATTGATGGAACTACAAAGTAAAGCCTTAGCTTTACGTGGGTTGGATTAATATTAACAAATCTATTTTGGCTAAATCTAAGTTTTTGAAAATTACGCTTATTATATATTTATACTAATTCTGGTTTAGTAGGGTTAGAGAATGGAGTTTATATATGAATAATGAATTAAAAGAATTTGATAAAGAATACTCATCTATTGAAGATGCTATGGATGAGCAATCAGAAGACATTTTAGAATTACGATATTTAACTAAAGATAATTGCACCTTTAATAGGACAGAAGGTGGATTTGTATCACTAGAATATGGTGAAAAAAAATATGACCGCGTAAGTGTATACCGTACTTTTCCATTTACACAACCTGATAATTATATCTCCATCCGAGAACCAAACGAAAAGGCTCGTGAAATTGGAATTATAAAAGCTTTAACAGATCTAGATAAAGATCAAGCGACTATGTTACTTGAACAATTACAAATAAGGTATTTCACTCCAATTATAACTAAAATTATTGATATTAAGGATGAATACGGTTATGCATATTTTGATGTCTTAACCAATTATGGGGCATGTAGATTTACAATACATATGGGTGGGGGATCTGTTGTTACTTTAACCGATACACGTTTATTAATCACTGATTTAGATGGAAATCGTTTTGAAATACCAGATATTAATACTTTTTCTGCTATAGAACTTAAAAAATTGGATTTATTTATATAATATACTGGAGGGGAGTTAATGAAATTAAATTATGATTTGCCAGAAAGATTTTATCCACAACTTAATATGTCTGAAGATGAATCTATCCACTATCTTGCACCATATGACCTTGGATTAGAACATACATATATATCTGATGGATACGTAATTGTTACAAATACAAGAATCATAGTTATAAATGGATTTCATCTTTTGCATAACATACCACTAAAAGAATGCGAACGTATACGCTGTGAATCCTTAGTGAATAACGGAACATTAACTGCTACTATAAATGGCATTGATATTTTATTAGCCAGATTTTCCATGAAACATGTATCAAGATATGCATACATTGCACGTGGAGCCGAATTACTTAAAAAAGGTGATTTAACACCAGTTGAGAGTAAAGAACGTGAATATATATGCGAAAAGTGTGGAAGAGCTTTACCTGGTACCAGTATATGTCCACATTGTGATGGTCATATGGTTACATTTAGAAAGTTTTGGAATCTATGTAAGACCTATCGTATTAGATTATTTTCTATTTCCTTGTTTATGATTTTATCTTCTTTTATAAGTTTAATGATGCCAGATATTCAAAAAAGTTTTATCGATCAAGTACTCGCAAAAAAAACAGGTGATACTTCAGATATCCTAAGATTTGTATCTATTATGTTAGGGTTAACAGCGCTTATTATAATAATAAATATTTGTCGTAACTGGTGGTGTGTATCATTAGGCGCAAGAATTAGTATGGATCTGAGAGCCCTCTTATATCAAAAGATACAAATACTATCTTTGTCTTTCCTTAATACAAGGAAACCTGGTGATTTAATGAACCGTATTGTAAATGATACAACCGAGATTCGTAGGTTTATGGAAGATGCTTTTAGTAATATGTTTTCTACTTTATTTACTATGTGTGGTGCTTTTATTTTTATGGTAATTATGGATGTAAAACTTACAATTTCATCAACCATTTTTATTGGAGTCGTAGCATTTATCTCATGGGCATTTCGTAAAAAAATACATCGTATGTTTCATCATCAATGGATAAAATACGATAAAATAAAGAGTTCATTACAAGATGTTATCTCTGGTATACGTGTAGTGAAGTCTTTTGGTAAAGAAAATTCTGAAGCTGATCGTTTTGGTGAGTTAACAAATGATTTCGCAATTACACAAAAGAAACTTGAGGTATTTTGGGCAATTTTTTCTCCAATGCTAACTTTTATTATGGGAATTGGTATTTATTTTGCCACTTATTTTGGTGGATTAAATGTACTTCATGGTAGTATGACTACAGGCGAATTAATCCAATTTATAACTTATACCAGTATACTTTATGGACCATTAAATTGGATGACCCATTTACCAAGACGTATTATACAGATGGTTACTGCCTTAGAGCGAATTTATGATGTATTAGATGAGCAACCTGATATTACTGATAACGAGAATGCACTTGAGCTAAATATTAATGGCGATATTACTTTTAACAATGTACACTTCGGCTACAAATCATATGAACCTGTATTAGAGAATATAAATTTTCATGTGAAAAAAGGTGAAATGATTGGTTTAGTGGGCGCCTCTGGTACTGGTAAATCAACTTTAATTAATTTAATAATGCGTTTATATGATGTGAATCAAGGTGAGATTTTAATTGATGAAGTAAATATAAATCAATTAAAAGTAAACTCTCTTCATTCACAAATAGGAGTAGTACTTCAAGAAACCTTTTTATTCTCTGGTACTATCTTAAACAATATACGTTTTTCAAAACCAGATGCAACCATTGAAGAAATTATTATGGCAGCAAAAACAGCCAATGCCCATGATTTTATCTGTAAAATGCCCGATGGATATAATACCTATGTAGGGGAACATGGCTATAATCTATCTGGTGGAGAACGTCAACGAATTGCAATTGCAAGAGCAATCCTTAATAATCCAAGATTATTAATTTTAGATGAAGCTACTTCTGCTTTGGATACTGAAAGTGAGTATTTAATACAACAAGCACTTGATCGCTTAACACAAGGGCGTACTACTTTTGCTATTGCACACAGATTATCAACACTTAGAAATGCTGATCGCTTAATTGTAATAGATGGACATCATCTAGCAGAAATAGGTACTCATAATGAATTGTTAGAGAAAAAAGGAATCTATTATAAATTAGTAACCGCACAACTTGAAATGCAAAAAATTGAAAAGAAAGAAGATTGTATTGCATCATAATAATTTATTAATTAAAAGCTTATATAAAACATAAAATTATTACTCTCGTAAAATCAATACACACACCATGTTATTACTCACAAAATAATTATTCACACAATATCATTACTCACACAAAATCATTACTCACACAAAATCATTACTCACATAAAATCATTACTCACACAAAATCATACTCACATAAAACCAAACTCACACAAAATCATAACTCATCTAATTACATTAACAAGGATAAAAAACACTAATAAAATACTAAGATAAAATTTTCAGAATACATTTATCTTAGTATTTTTTAGTGTTTTTCTTCTATTACGTAATATAAATAACTGACATAAAAATAATCTGTTTATTTATATTAATAAACTTATTACATTAATTTCTTTCCGCTTTATACTCAATTTTTCGTTCAAATCTCCATGGTAAAGTAATGGTAAATGATGTCCCTTTCGTAAGTTGTGAACGTACTTTTATTCTTCCAGTATGTCCTAATATAATTAATTTAGCTATTGATAATCCTAAACCATGACCATATATTTTTTCATTTCTAACTTGATCGGATCGATAAAAACGTTCAAATATATTATCAACGTCTTTTTTAGTCATACCAATTCCAGTATCACTTACAGTAATAACACAATCTCCATCGTCATTTGCACAACTAATAGAAATAGTATCTCCATCTTTTGTATATTTTACGGCATTATCGATTAATACACGAATCGCCTGCTTTAAAGCTTGCTTATCCCCATATACTATTACATCTTGAAGAATTGGGCTTTCAATAACTCTATTTGTTGTTACAAGCCTAGTTTCTTTTACCATATCTTCAACCACATTACACATATTAAACTTGGACTTTTCTAGTTTTAATGTCTTTTTATCATGCCTAGATAGGAATAATAACTTTTCAACTAAATCTTGCATAGATTTAGCTTCATTATTAATAGCCTCTATAGATTCTAATAAAACTTCCTCATCTTTAGTTCCCCATCTATTTAAAAGGTTTCCATAGCCTTGAATTACTGCAATAGGTGTTCGAAGTTCATGTGAAGCATCTGAAACAAATTGTTTTTGACTTTCGTATGATATTTCAATTCGGTCAAGCATTTTATTAATAACACTAGCTAAGTCTTTTAACTCATTTTTAGTACCTTCAACATTTAATCTTTGACTATGAAGATTATTCACTGTTAAACGATTAGCAGTCGCTGACATATCTTGAAGTGGTTGTAATAACTTCTGATCACTTTTTTTACCTTGCCTAATAATTATATAAACTAAAATCAAATATAATATAGTCATTGCTATTAATAACCATTGCAATTTTTCCTTGCTTTCTGATAAATCATATTGAAAATATACTTGAAAGACATTGTTATCAGTCACAATTTGCTTTTCTTCAAATACAATAATATGCGTTCTTAAGTTAATAAAGCCTTTTTCATAATAAATATGATTAAACATTTTCTTACTATTTGATATATCTAAATTAATATCATTATAGATTATTTTATTTGACTGTTTGTCAAATATTTTTAGCGTTATACCATCAATATAATAAGGATTTATATATTCAAGATTACTATCGAGCGAATCTATATTAACAATATCTATACTATCTTCTATAGGATTCTCATTTATTATCCTCTGAATGTTATCCATTATATGATCAGCTTTTTTATTACTATTAACCCATTCTGCACTGAAAAACAATACAATAAAAACACCCATAAAAATTGCACCGTTTATTAAAAGTAATTTTAAATAATGTAATGATATTCGAAAAGCTATAGAAAATCTAAAGTTTCCTAACCATTCTTCTTTTTTACGGCGAAAAGGAAGGACTATTTTAATAAGTATTTGCCTAAGTGCCTCTAAAAGTTTATTTTTCATCCTTTATAATGTAACCTACCCCTCGTACAGTATTAATTAGACGTATACCATATTTATCATCAATTTTTTGTCTTAAATATCGTATATATACATCTACCACGTTTGTATCTCCTAAATATTCGTAATCCCAAACATTATTTAATAACTGTTCTCTCGTAATAGCTATATTTTTATTTCGTATTAAATACTCTAATAATTCATATTCCTTTTTAGTTAATGTTAATTCTTCATCTCCATAAAATGCACTATGACTTGTAAGATTTAATTTAAGTTCTCCCATTTGTAAAACATCAACTTTAGGTTGAACTATTTTTGAATGTCTATTTAAAGCTACTCGTATTCTTGCTAATAATTCTTCAATAGCAAATGGCTTGGTCATATAATCATCAGCCCCCATATCAAGACCTACGACTTTATCAGTTACATCATCTTTTGCTGTAAGCATTATAATAGGAACTGCAGATTCTAATCGAATTCGTCTACATACTTCAATACCACTGATACCTGGTAACATTATATCTAGTAAAACTAAATCTATATCACTATGCAAAGCTTTTTCTAATCCTGTTCTACCATCTGCTGCAATTTCAACATCATACCCCTCATACTTAAGTTCAAGTTCAACAAAACGTGCTATCTTACTTTCATCTTCTACTATTAGAATCTTAGCCATTACTATACTCCTCCTATTAACAAAAATTATCTAATTTTATTCTATCGGTTCTGTTATTATTTTTCAATAACTATATATTAAAGTTTCATTAGAAAGAGTTCAATATATAAAGTCAATTTCCGTTCCATAGATATATCAATACTTTATGTACTCCGATTCAATATGTAAAATCGCAATAATATAACTTAATCTAAAATCTTACATACTAATCTAACTAGCTTAAATTAACTTCATATAAATAATATAGTTATTTATATATAAGTCTATCTCTTTATTTATTTAAATCTATCTCTTTATTTATTTAAATCTATCTAGTAATTTATTTTTTATAATTTAATATAATAAAAAGTAGAGATTTATAAAATCTCTACTTTTATTAGTATAGCACTTATTTATTTTACATTAAATTATTGATTTAACAGTTGCTACAACATTTTCTGTTGTAAATCCAAACTTCTTAAATAACTCAGCTGCTGGTGCAGATGCTCCAAATCCCTTCATAGTCACATATGCTCCATCAAGACCAACATATTTACCCCAACCAAAGTCAATGGCAGCTTCAACAGCAACTCTTGCTCTTACATCCTTAGGCAATACACTTTCTTTGTATTCAGTAGTTTGTTGTTCAAAAAGCTCCATAGATGGCATACTTACTACTCTTACATCAATGCCTTCCTTAAGTAATTCTTTTTTAGCGCTTACACTTAATTCAACTTCTGAACCGCTAGCTAAAAGTATTGCATCTGGTACTTCTTTTGAAGAGTCGTCTACAACATATCCACCTTTTAAGGCATCTTTACTTGAACCTGGTAGTTGTGATAAGTTTTGACGAGTTAATACCAATGCAGTTGGAGTTTTAGTTGAAGTAATTGCATAATACCATCCTGCTATTGTTTCAGTTGCATCAGCTGGTCTAAATACAGTAAAGTTTGGCATTGCACGTAACATAGCTAATTGTTCTATAGGTTCATGAGTTGGTCCATCTTCACCAACACCTATACTGTCATGTGTCAAAACATACGTTAATGGTACTCCCATTAAGGATGATAATCTTGCCATAGGTTTTACATAATCGCTAAATACAAAGAATGTAGACACAAATGGTCTTAATCCTCCATGTAAAGCTAAACCATTTCCTATTGCTGCCATAGCCAACTCTCTTACACCAAAATGAAGGTTACGTCCAGAGTAATTATCTTTCGCATAATCTCCTGCATCTTTCATATAAGTCTTAGTTGAAGGAGCAAGGTCAGCAGAACCTCCAATAAAGCCTGGAATAATGTCTTTTATTTTATTAATTACCATACCTGATAAATTTCTTGTTGCTTCTGGTTTATCTGGATATGCCCAAAATTCTTCATCATTAATTAAATCTTTTGCTATATTTGCATCATGATATTTATCCCATAATTCTTTCATTTCAGGATATGATTCACAATATTTAGAGAACATAGAATTCCACTCATCTTCAACTTTAGCATTTTTTTCTGCTAATTCTTTGAAGTTAGTATATACTTCTTCAGGTACATGGAAACCTTCATGAGATGGCCATATTAATTTTTCTTTTAAAGCTGTAATATTATCTGCACCTAAAGGTTCACCGTGAGCACTTGCCATACCTTCTCTTGGAGATCCAAAACCAATTTTAGTTTTTACAGTAATCATAGTAGGTCTTGTTTTTTCAGCTTTTGCAGCTTTAATTGCTTCACTAATTTCTTCTAAGTTATTACCATCTTCCACTACTAATGTTTGGAATCCAAAAGCATCAAAACGCTTTTGTACATCTTCCGTAAATGCAATATCAGTGTCACCTTCGATGGATATCTTATTAGAATCATATAATACAATTAATTTATTTAATCCTAAAGTTCCTGCTAGTGAAAATGCTTCTGAAGATATACCTTCCATCATACATCCATCTCCACCTAACACAAATGTGTAGTGATCCATCACAGGAAAACCTTCTTTATTAAATTTAGCTGCTAAGTGTGACTCTGCCATTGCCATACCAACAGCCATTGCCATACCAGCTCCAAGTGGGCCTGTTGTTGCTTCAACACCAACAGTATGACCATATTCAGGATGTCCTGGTGTCAATGAATCAAGTTGTCTAAAATTAGCCAAATCATCAACGGATAAATCTCCATATCCAAATAAATGTAATAAAGAATATAATAATGCAGAACCATGTCCACCAGATAAAATAAACCTATCTCTATTAGGCCATTTTGGATTTTTCGGATTATGATTCATATGTTTAGCCCATAATTCATAAGCCATTGCTGCAGCTCCTAAAGGCAATCCTGGATGTCCTGAATTAGCTTTTTGTACAGCATCTGCAGATAATACTCTTATCGCATTTACTGACATGTTATCTATGTTACTCATTTTGTGTCCTCCTAATATATACTTGTGTTCATTATTCCCCAAATACAGCTCTATAATCCTTTTGGAATTTTTCAATTCCTTGATCAGTCAAAGGATGTTTCGTACATTGTTCTATTACACTATAAGGTACTGTGGCAATATCTGCTCCAGCTAAAGCACAATCCGTAACATGAATTGGATTACGTACACTTGCTGCTATTATTTCAGTTTCTAAATTATAAATATCAAAGATTTCAGAAATTGTTCTTATTAAATCGATACCCGGTATAGAAATATCATCAAGTCTACCTAAGAATGGTGATACATAAGTCGCTCCTGCTCTCGCTGCTAGTAATGCTTGATTTGCAGAAAAAATTAATGTAACATTAGTTTTAATACCTTCACTGGATAAAACTTTTGTAGCTTTTAATCCTTCTACAGTCATAGGAATCTTAACAACCATATTAGGATGAATTTTTGCTATTTCTCTTCCTTCAGCAATCATTCCTATAGCATCTACTGTAGTAGCTTTAACTTCACCACTAATTGGTCCATCTACTATAGCCGCTATTTCCTTAATAACCTCTACAAAATTTCTTCCTTCTTTTGCAATTAATGAAGGGTTTGTAGTAACACCACAAATCACTCCCATCTCATTAGCCTTTTTGATATCCTCTACATTAGCTGTGTCAATAAAAAACTTCATAATGAAATCCTCCTTATACTTTTAAGAAAATTGGATATTATCACTTGAAATACTAAAATAATTTAGAACTATATAAATAAATACAGCATAACAATGTCCATAGAGTACAAACATAACTATAATATACTATAATATGTAATATAATGCAATAGCAAAATAAAATGAAGCAGATTTAATGTTTATATTTTAGAAACATCTAAACAAAATTAAAACTTGTTAATTATATAGCAAAAGCTATGTACTTTATGTATAAATTAATCTATTTATATATGTTATTACACCTACATTAGATATTAGTCTACATAAATTAATTAATACCTATATAAGTTAATATATCTATATAAATTACTATATCTACTTAATTTATTAATACTGGATTTGTGTCAATAGTGTAGACACAAAAAGTTTAACTCACTAAGCAGCTGCTTCATGAACTGCATTAGGCGTCATATCATTAATTGCACCATGAAT